>NZ_CP095743.1:1628365-1951038 GCF_022049065.2 Niallia sp. Man26 | reverse complement strand
AAAGCAGCTCTAGTCTTTCAGTTTCTAATAATATTGAAAACAATGTAAGCGGCCAAGCTAAAGCGGAAATTGAGAGTTCGATTCAGAATGAAGTGGAAAATAAAGACGCAAATATTAAAAACAATATAACTAACTCTATCAGCGATGAAGCAGAAGTGAAACTGACAAATAAACTGGAGAGTCTCTTAAACGGCAGTTTAACAGGTACTTTAAATAATACAATCAACAATGAGGTAAACAGTACTGGGCCAACAACCATTGAAAATAATCTGATAAACAATATTCAGCTTCATGTTAATGTCGAAGTTACAAATGGTATTACAACATCAGGCAAAGAGACAAACGCAGAAAACGACAGCAAGGAGAATAACGATAACGAAAATGCAGGAAGCGAGGAAGAATCAGCTAATAATAATGCAAGTTCTTCAAAGGAAAAACCTGCCTATATTTGGGGCATAGACTCTGCCAGTGCATCTACAGATGAATTCTATGCTTGTGTGAATGAGAACTTCGGTAATCCTAAAGTGGTAGCCCGCTATTTGGGCCACAATGAAGGTGTTTCTGCTGGTTTAACAAATGAGCAAATCGACTTAATTCATGAAAAGGATGCAGACGTTTTGCTTATACACAACGGCTTTACTGATGCAACAGGATATGATAATGGAGTCAATGAAGCGAAGGAAGCGATTGATCTTGCAAATGAATTAGGAACACCAGATGGAGTAGCAATATTTGCAGATATTGAACCGACTTACCCAGTCGATGCTGCCTTTATTGAAGGGTGGTATGATGAAATAACTGCTTCTAATTTCGAGCCAGCCATATATGGCGTGTTTGACAATGGCAGTGATTTAGTAGATTCCTTCAACGAAGCTGCTCAAAATAAACAAGAAGTAAAGGATGATACCTTTATTTGGTCAGCATCGCCAAGCATCGGTATCACCACAGAACAAGAAGCACCTGATTTTGATGTCGACGCACCTGAAGGATCGTTGGCATACGGCTGGCAGTATGGAATAAATGCTGAAACCTGTAATATTGACACAAACCTGTTTGACAGCAAATTAACAGAAGTATTGTGGAGCGCATAATCAAATACTGGTATGTTACAGGACTTACTTACCTGTAACATACCAATTTTTCATGGAATTATATAGACTATTTTACCTAATTATTATAAGCTACGATAGATACAGCATATAGTGAGTACTTCCAACAGCTAGCTTTAGCTGCTAAAAATTTTTGGCCATTTCTAAAAAAAGGCACTCAAGAGGATATCTTGATCCATCTAAAACGAGCACGCAAAACAAATGCAGCTCAAGCAGTATGTTGCACTAGATGAAAAAAATAAAAAGTCTTCTCAGAAGGTGTGCGTTCCACCCATCAAGCCTATCAACAAATCGTAATCATACTAGAGTCTTAAGGCATGTTAGGGCTGTTTGAAACACGAGCCTTTTGAATGATGTGAAACACCGCGCTCCTTCCTATAATGAGGAGTAATAGACATAAAAACACAGGGGGAAATATGAAAATTT
Organism: Niallia sp. Man26; assembly: GCF_022049065.2. Taxonomy (NCBI): domain Bacteria; kingdom Bacillati; phylum Bacillota; class Bacilli; order Caryophanales; family Bacillaceae; genus Niallia; species Niallia sp. Man26. The sequence continues at coordinate 1,949,503 of NZ_CP095743.1, read as the reverse complement.
ATTTGGTCATTTTACAAGTTATTTATTTACTATGTCTCATACCTTGGCTGCCGATATGGGGACTTTCTTTTATGAGCTTTGATGGAGGATTCAGCTTTTATAATATTCTATTTGTCTTAATTGTCAGCTTGTATCCAGTTGCCTTTATTGTCTGTACGATTCTTTCGTGGATATTCAGAAACAAACGAAAAAAAACTGCCATTATTATTAACTTAATTCCTATTATTTGGGTCGCAGCATTTGCTTTCGTTTTATTTACATTTAATTTTTCTTAAAAAAGGGCTATGTAAGGCCCTTTTTTTGTTTCCGCTTTAAACTGCTTGCTGCAAGGATAACAGTAATTTATAGCGTGCATACTATCCTTACTACTATTATTTTTGGAGGCAGACAATGAGTAATATTTTAGCTAAAGCTAAAAATACATTGACGCAGACAGCAGGAACGGTACGCAACAGCATGCTTGCAAACAAAGAAGGTGCAACTATATCTGTCATCGGCTTAGCAGACTATATTGAAACACATCAAGATACAAAAAAAGCCACTCAATTCTTATTAGGAGATTTTTATCATTTCTATGTTTTAGAGGCAGAGGGAATACATTATTATTTAGAGAAAAAAAGTGACTATATTCTTCAGTTGGATGCTTCGATGGATGACCAAATCCTTGTTGCTTATCGCTCTTACCGGGATAAGCAGCATTTACAGGAAATGTTTTCTTTTCCAATCCAAAAATAACACAACGCCGTTATCTTCGGCGTTGTGTCCGTCTTGGCTTTGCACAATTCAAATCAGTGCGCAGTTTCATGAAGCCGGAGATAAGTCTGGCAGTGCTTCCTTCGTGTGTTCTTTCATTCGTTTTTCTTTGCACGCATTCAATTAACAGCTCGTCACATCTGCAGCTTGAGCCGTATCTTGCTACACAATCATCATGTTTTTTACAGCATGAATCTACGTAGTTGATTGGCGCTCCTGGGCCGCTGCAGCCTGGGCCACAGTATCGATAACCGCCTGGCAGGCAAAATCCCCTGCTCCTTTTATTTCTTTTCATCTTTTCACCTTCCATAATAAAGCTTCCTCCTAGCATTTTATGGAATGGAACGAAAACGGTTTGGCTTCCCACCTATGGCAATAAAAAAATCACTTATGCTGTATGCATAAGTGATTTTTTTGCTTTTATTGTTTTTGGAAAATAGTAGATATAATTTTATTTGTAGACATGGAGCTGTCGATTTTATATGAGCCAGGCTTCAAGTATTTTTCGACACCTTTTTTTTCTACTTCTTTAGAAAATTCGAAGCCGCTCATTTTAATGATATCAGCATCTTTCAAGGCGTTTCCAACATCAATACTTGTCATCCCGTTTGATACATAAATGCTAGTGCGATAGACAACATCACCATTGCTCTCTGTATCTTCACTTGCTGATTTTTTAGCAGCATCGACTTTTTCCTGCCATTGCGTTTCTGTCTTTTCAGCTTCTTCTTTTGTTTGTACAACATAGCCGGAAGAAGCGAGTAGTTCTTCCATCTCTTCAACAGTCGGTGTTTTAACCGCTTCTGTATTTGTATCCTCTGTCACAGCAGTTGTTGCAGGTTCTGCTGCTTTTGGTGTATCTTCCTTAGTCACATAATAGGCAACACTGCTAATGGCTGCCGCTAAAAGTAAACCTGCTGCAAAACTGCTTATGGTACTAGGCTTCATTTACAACAGATCTCCTTTCTTCTTTCTCCATAATATAAGGAGCAAGCATTTTTTCCACTTGTTCAACTGACAGCTTTTTTTGGCCGGCAATTGTTTCAATGGAATATTTGCGACGGTGCAAGTCTAAAACTTCTCTTAATTTAACGCGATCAGCTAATGCTAATCGAACGCCAGATTCTTTTTCAATGATCTCTATATCGAGCTCTAGATTGCGAACTTGTGTCTGCAGCTGTGTCAGCTCTTCCGTAACAGAAAGGTGAATCATATCGATTTCCCTTTGTTCTGCTTTTGCTGTTTTACGGCTTCTGATTGTGGAAGCAAATAACAGCACCACTGCAGCAATAAATAAAATGGCTAAAGTCCATTCCATTACTTATCAGATCCTCCCTCTTGTTAGAATCTACTATTCTAATAATTTATTATACATCGTTTCCCGCTTTTTTTCGATTATATTCTACAAATTCCTCCGATAGTAAGATAATATTGTGTCCAAAAAAGGAAATTTGTCCATATTAATAGTTATATTGAACCTTATATTTATCAGTAAAACTAGATATTTATAGTCTAAACGCCTCTTTTATTTCCCCAAACCAATGCATGAAGCTGCGGAAGAACGCGAACGTCATTCATTTCACTCGTGTTCATAGTGAGGTCAATCAGCCATTCATATTTCGTTAACAGCTTTTGCAGCAATTCTTCATTATTGCCATTTGTAATGTCATCATTGCCTACTTGCAAATAAAAAGGCACATTTGGGTAGCGTTGATGAACATGAATAGCATATTCATAGTCTGCTTCATCAAAAACAACCACCTTCAAACTGAACAAGCTGTTTGCATCTGACAATTTCGTGATGATGTCATCTAAAATGGAAAAATTTGTTTTCATTCCAGAGCTTGGCGGCTTAGGCGAAATGGTCAGATCATCAATTTGCTCAAACCAGTCTTGCCATTTGCTTCCCTGTGTTTCTAAAGCCAACTGGATATTTTTTTGCTTTGCCAGCTCAATGAAATGGCGAAGGTTTGTCAGCAGGGCTGGATTTCCCCCTGAAATAGTGACATGGTCGAAGCGATCTCCGCCTAATTCAGATAATCGTTCCCAAATTTCCTCTGCTGTCATTTGGATAATATCATCTTTTCCTGTGCCATCCCATGTGAAAGCAGAATCGCACCACGAACAGCGATAATCGCACCCGGCAGTGCGGATAAACATTGTTTTCCTGCCCACAACCATCCCTTCTCCTTGGATTGTCGGCCCGAAAATCTCTAGCACCGGTATTTTGCTCATCCCATCCATTCCCTTCTTGCTTCTGCAAAACTCGTAGGTGTCTCATATAGCTTGATATACTCTACTCTCAGCTTTTGGCTGTCATTATTGTATTGTTTTAATTCTTCATTTAATTTTTCATACATCCACACAACCATGTTTTCTGCAGTTGTATTCATATGCGGCAGTGTTTCATTTAGATAGCGGTGGTCGAGATATACTTCTATTTTTTCCTTCCAAATGTTTTTCAGATCACCAAAGTCAATGACAAGTCCGATATCATTTGTTAAACCGCTCACTGCTAGAATAACTTTATATGTGTGCCCATGTAGATTTTTGCATTTTCCTTCATAACAGTGAAGATGGTGTGCAGCATCGAAAGTAAATTCCTTGGAGATTAGCACTCTTTTCTGATGATAATTCAACTCTTCTTTTTTTATGTCCTGGCCGATTTTCTGCAGGTTCTCCACAATTCGAAAGCCGAAGAAATTAGTGTCCATTATACATGTGCCTCTTTCTTTCCTTCAAGATATTTATCTAGTCCTGCTTTTCTAAGCAAGCATGAAGGACATTCTCCACAGCCGTCGCCGATTACTCCTTCATAGCATGTCAACGTCTTTTCTCTCACATAGTCCAGTCTGCCTAAATCGTCTGCAAGCTTCCACGTTTCCGCCTTATCCAGCCACATTAAAGGTGTATGAATGACAAAGGATGTGTCCATGGAAAGATTAAGTGTTACATTAAGGGATTTAATGAAGGAATCACGGCAATCAGGATATCCGCTGAAATCTGTTTCACAAACGCCTGTAATGATATGCTTTGCACCAATTTGGCTTGCTAAAATAGCCGCAAAAGACAAGAAGACAAGATTTCTGCCTGGAACAAATGTAGAAGGAAGCTCCCCATTTTCGCCTTCTTTCACTTCAATATCACTTCGAGTCAATGCGTTCGGTGCCAGCTGATTTAATAATTCCATATCTAGAATATGATGTTTCACACCAACCTCTGCAGCAATATCAATTGCACATTGAATTTCTGCTTTGTGTCTTTGATTATAATTAAAGGTAACAGCTTCTACCTCTTTGAATGTTTCCAAAGCCCAAAACAGGCATGTAGTGCTGTCCTGGCCTCCGCTGAATACAACAACTGCTTTTTCATCTCTTAACATAAATAAAAATACTCCCTTTCTACCATTACAACTAATGCCCAATTACAAAAAAAAACAGCACTCCAAGATAGAAGTGCTGCTTCTTCTTAGTTTTTTTTAAGAGGGGGGCTACAACCTCTCCGATCTAATATTAAGCGGCATAATGCCTTTGACTGTTAAAAAACTCAATCACTATTATATCGTAAAATAATGAAAACACAAATCAGAAAATAACTGCCAAATTTTTAAAAGATCAACTAGGCAGCTTGCTTATGCAAAAGATTCCGATCTACCCAATATGCCAGTGCTACTCCGACTGTGTAACGAAGTAAATCAATCCACAGAAAACCCTTGCCAAGGATAAGTCCACCAAGCAATGTATTACGGATTTCAACCAGCCAATCTCCTTGATATAATTGACTAAATTCAATCAGCCAGCAAAATAACAGTGCGAGCAGGATGGAAAATAGATAATGATTTTTCTTAACAAAGAGCCTTAAACCAAAATAAATCATACTAGCCCAGATTACATCACCAAGATGGGATTGAATCACTTGCGGATAAAAGGCTGTATATCTGGAAGATAATCCGATCAATATGCATATTAGGATTGCTGTTATATATTTTGCCAGCCTGTTCATTTTTGGGCACCAGCCTTTTTATTAATCCTGTTCCATTCTACTATTTTATAGGCACAAGTTGAAACAGATATGCCTGGCATATTTAACACTGATTGTCACAAGCTGCTTTCTCATACACTTCTTCTAGCTCTGAGACCGATAATTCAAAAAGGTGCAGTGATTCCTTCTTATATATACCGAGTGCAATCAGCTTTTCAATCAGCAAGTCTTTTTCGTCACTATATTGAGCGTTGTCAAACCCCATTATTTCTGCCTCCTGTTACTATTCGATTTTCGTCTTTTATAGGAAGGAAATAAAAAAGTCCTCTTCTTGACAGAAGAGGACTGTATCATTCATACACTTAGTTCGTGCAACCATGCATTTCTTCCTCTTATCTGTAAGACCGAATAATCGCGTCCTTGGAATTGGCACAGTATTCATCTCGTAAGATGAACCCGCTGCCGAGGTTTCATAGGGCCAGTTCCCTCCACCTCTCTGGATAAGTTTTGAAATATAATATTTGGATTTTATTTAATCATATTATGAAGTTAATGTCAATATATTCTCATGTTCCTTTAACGTTTCTATCAGCTCTGTGTCACTCATCGGTTTTTGTGCAGGTTTTGAAAATAAATAACCTTGAAACAGATCATAACCCATTTCCTGTAGAAAGTGAAAGTCTTCCATATGCTCAACACCTTCAGCGAGCGCGAGCGCACCAATTCTTTTGCTGCGAATTAGCACCTCTTGTGCTAACTGTTGCTTCTGTGAATCTTTGCTCACACCATTTACATATTCAATCGCAAGCTTCACAACGTCAGGTTCCATTTTTTCCAATTTGTCTATCTGGTTATAGCCTGTTCCCACATCGTCAAGTGCATACTTAAAACCATGTTTTCGATAATAAGCAAGAATAGACTTTAAATGATCGAGATTTTGCACGTCATCTGTTTCAACTACTTCAAATACTACTTGTGATGGCTTCACACCAAGTTCCTTAATTAAAGCAAATGTACTTGCAAGACAGTGCTCCGGTACATAAATAGCTGTCGGGATAAAGTTAATAAAAACAAGCTTATCTTTTACAACGCCTGCATTGCGGACAGATTGGAGACGGCAAGCTCGATCTAATGAAAATACGCGGTTGCGCAAGCTCGCTGCCTCAAACAGTTTATTAGGAGGGATTATTGCCCCGTATTCATCAAGTCCTCTTGATAACAGCTCATGTCCATAAATTATCGGTTTGCTGTCTTCTATCCGGACAATTGGCTGATAATGTGTGATAATCCTGTTTTCTTCTATAACCTGATCTATCCAAGCAGCCTCCCTTTCTTCTGTGAATAGATGAATTGGTTTTTTTCTGCTCTTATTTTTATCCGGATTCCATATATCAGCTTCTGCAGCTGTTATTCCGTATTCGCCGAGGTGTACAGCTGCGTAATCGACAAAAGAAAAAAAGACTGGTTCTAGTAGCCAGACTGTGCAAGTATTCACGATTTTGAATGCATCAGGCGAGCTGCCCTTTAAATATTTAAGGAGCACGTTCATTGAGTGAGCATCTGGAAAGAAGACACTATAGCCTTTAGTACTCGGTTTACAAACATCACAAACCACGATTCATTTCCTCCTGTTCATCTCTTTGTCTAGTCGTTTATCGTTCTAATTTAATCAACTTTAAATAATAAATCTAAAATAGTGCTATTTTACTATAACTTGGAGCAGTATAGCTTTCAAGGAATACGACTTATTTCCTGGTAGGATATTAATGTTTTTTATTTCCTGTTTTGGGAAACATAGAAGGAAAAGACATAGTAAGGAGATGGATGGTTATGGACAAGCATGAATCATTATGGAGGGATACAATTAAACTTCCTTCCTTTCCTAAGCTCACTAACGATCATGAAACAGAGATTTGTATTGTCGGCGGAGGTATTACTGGTTTAACTGCCGCCTATTTACTTGGAAAAAAAGGACGTCGTGTCACACTGCTGGAAGCTGATAGCTTGATGAGTGGAACAACAGGATACACGACAGCAAAAATTACGGCGCAGCATGGACTTATTTATGATGAATTGAAGCAAAACATGGGATTAAAAAAAGCGAAGCTCTATTATGAAGCAAATCATAACGCCATGGAATTTATAAAAACAGCAGCTGAACAATTAAATATCGACTGTGGACTAGAGAAACATGATGCTATCCTTTATGCAGTATCTGATGAATATGAAAATAAGGTAATGAAAGAGCATGCTGCCTACAAAGAAATTGGCATAGATTGTGAACTGCGTGAGTCCATACCTTTTCCAATTGAAGTGAAGGCCGCATTAGTAATGAAAAATCAGTATCAATTCCACCCACTTCTGTTTTTCAAAGAATTACTAGATAAAATGGATAATGTAACAATATTTGAACAGACAACAGCAACAGATGTGGAGGAACAACAGGAGAAAAAAGCAGTAGTTACTAGGGACGGCTACAAGGTACATGCAGATAAGGTAATCAGCGCCTCTCACTTTCCTTTTTATGATGCAAATGGCTTTTATTTTGCCCGTATGTATCCAAAAAGATCTTATGTCGTTGCTGTGGAGGAAGCAGATAAATATCCTGGCGGTATGTACTACAGTGCTGATACTCCTTCAAGATCGCTCCGTCCGGTTTCACATGACGGCAAAAGATTAATTTTAATTAGCGGAGACAGCCATAAAACGGGACAGGATGAAGATACTACTAAGCATTATGAAGCACTTAAAGCGTTTGGACGAGAGGTTCTTAACAGTGAAAAGGTATATTATGAATGGTCGGCACAAGACTTGATTACACTTGATAAGATCCCATATGTAGGACTTATTAAAAAGGGGCATGACTCGATTTATGTAGCCACAGGCTATCGGAAATGGGGCATTACAAACGGGATAGCAGCAGCTTTGTTGCTTGTTGATATGGTTGAAGGTAAACAAAATCCATACGAGGAGTTGTATGCTCCTTCCCGTTTTTATTCTGACCCATCTTTGCGAAAATTCATCAGCATAAATTTAGATGTTGCAAAGCATCTTATTGGCGGAAAGCTGAAACCTGCCAGCGATGAGGAGGAATTGTCTCCAGATGAAGCATCCATTCTCCGCATAAACGGAAAAAAAATTGGCTGTTATAAAGACACTGATGGCAATGTTCATATGGTTGATACAACCTGCACCCATCTTGGCTGTGAGGTCGCTTGGAATAATGGGGAAAAATCATGGGATTGCCCGTGTCACGGCTCGAGATTCTCTTATGATGGCGAAGTGCTGGAAGGCCCTGCCGATAAACCGCTGCAAAAATATCAATAACATAAAAACAGGACAGGAAAACATGTTTTCCTGTCCTGTTTTTTTACTTACCTATAATTTCTGTTAATTGTTGCAGTATTTTTCCTGATACGATACCGCCATGATAGCAGATGACTGTTTCAATATCATAGTTTAAAAGTTTTGCAACAGATGCTAGTGCTTCATCCATATTCAATGTATGCTGAGGTGCTGGTCCTAGTAAGTTGCCGTCCGAACAAGTCAGTGCATCACCAGCAATCAATGTTTTTGTTTGTTTAACATAAAGGCTCACATGGCCAGGTGTATGACCAGGTGTAGCAATGACTTCAATGCCAGGAAATCCCTCTACCTCAGCACCGTCTTCAAGAGTATTTGTCACTTTCGCTGATGGCGGGTTTTCATAAAGCGGCTTCAAAGCATCTGGAATAGCCGCCCATTTTTCTGCTGTCATATTTTCACCGTTCATCTTAATAAGGGGGAGTTCTCCTTCTATATAAGGTTTTTCCACTTCATGAGCAAATACAGACAAATTAGGGTTTACTGTTGTCAATTCAGGCAGACTGCCGATATGGTCTAGGTCTTGATGTGTTAGGATAATTGCTGACAGCCTTTCAAAAGGAACATCTAGTTTTGACATTTCATTTTTAAATACAGGAAGCAAGCCTGGCATCCCAGTATCGACTAATATCGCCGTCTTTTCATTCCAAATCAGTGTAGGAAAAATAGTAAAGCCGCCAAGATTAATCTCTAATGCTCTTAAATTCCAATTTACAGTCACTTGTTTTCTCCCCTTTACCGTTATTTTACTATTTCATTATGGTATATTCAGGGAATTCAGTCAAATATAAAATATTTAATCATATCACAAAAATAATATTTTGTCAATATTTAATGCAGTTAAAAACAGCCTGCAAGACAGGCTGCTTTTAACTTTATATTAATCCATGATTTTGCAAATATTATTAGTGAAGTCAACTGGGTCTTCAATTGGAAGTCCTTCAATCAGCAATGCTTGATTATACAGCAGATTCGTATAAAGGCTAAGCTTCTCTTTATCTGCTTCTAACGCTGTTTTTAATGATTGAAAGACAGTGTGGTTCTTGTTAATTTCAAGCACCTTTTCTGCCTGGACGCCTTGGCTGTCAGGCATCAAGTTAAGAACCTTTTCCATTTCAATCGTCAATTCGCCGCTTGTTGATAAACAGACTGGATGAGACTTAAGGCGTGTAGATATTTTAACATCCTTGACCTTGCCGCTAAGAGCTTCCTTCATAAAGTCTAACAATGGTTTGTTTTCTTCCTCAGCATCTGCTGTGTCTTTATTATCCTCATCAATCCCAAGATCACTTGCAGAAACGGATTTAAATTCTTTGTCATTAAAAACACGCAGCATCTTGATGGAAAATTCATCAATATCATCTGTGAAGTAAAGTATTTCATAGCCTTTTTCCGCTACTGCTTCTGTTTGTGGAAGCTTGCTTATTCTGTCGATAGAATCTCCCGTTGCATAGTAAATGTATTTTTGCTCCTCTGGCATTCTCGATAGATATTCATCTAAGGATACGAGCTTCTTCTCTGTGGAAGAATAGAACAGCAGTAAATCCTGCAGCATTTCTTTGTTGGCACCAAAGTCACTGTACACGCCATATTTAAGCTGTCTTCCGAATGATTCGAAAAATGCTTCGTATTGTTCTCTCTCATCCTTTAGCAGCGCTTTTAATTGACTTTTAATTTTTTTAGTAATATTTTTTTCGATTTTTTTCAGCTGTCTGTCATGCTGCAGCATTTCTCGTGATATATTCAAGGATAAATCCTCAGAATCTACGAGTCCTTTCACAAAGCTGAAATAATCAGGGAGCAGATCGGCACACTTCTCCATGATTAAGACGCCATTGGAATATAGTTCAAGTCCTTTTTCGTACTCTTTAGAGTAATAGTCAAACGGAGTCTTTTCTGGAATATACAAAATAGCATTATAGCGAATCGATCCATCTACACTTACATGCAGATGTGACAAAGGCTCGTCAAAACCATAACGTTTGTCCTCATAGAAACGCTGGTAATCCTCGTCTGTAAGCTCACTTTTGTTTTTTCTCCAAATTGGCACCATGCTGTTGATAGTTTGCTCTTCGACAAACTCATCGAACTCATCCTCTGTTCCTTCTTTTGGAGCAGATGTAGTCACATCCATTTTTATTGGATAGCGGATAAAGTCTGAATATTTTTTGATGATTTGCTTTAAACGGTAATCTTCTAAAAATTCGTCGTATTGGTCATCTTCACTGTTTTCCTTCAATGATAAGACAATTTCCGTTCCAACCTGTTCTTTTGCCGTTTCCTCGATTGTGTAGCCATCCGCTCCCTTTGATTGCCACTTGTAGGCAGTGTCACTGTCAAGGGATTTTGATGTAACTGTGACAACATCTGCTACCATAAACGCCGCATAAAAACCTACTCCAAATTGGCCGATAATATCATGGCCGTCTTTCAGCTCATTTGCATTTTTAAAGGCCAGAGAACCGCTTTTAGCAATTGTTCCTAAGTTATTCTCCAATTCTTCCTTCGTCATCCCGATGCCTGTATCCGTAATCGTCAATGTCCGATTTTGCTTATCTGCTTTTATCTTTATATAATAATCTTCTTTATGGAAGGTAATGGCTTCATCTGACAATGCTCTGTAATAGATTTTATCAATTGCATCACTGGCATTGGAAATCAGCTCTCTTAAGAAAACCTCTCTTTGTGAGTAGATAGAGTTAATCATCATTTCGAGCAGCCTTTTCGATTCGGCTTTAAATTCTTTTGTTTCGACCATTAAATAATAGCTCCTTTCAAAAGTAAGAATAATATGTAGTCCAGTTTAGCACTTTAAGCTTCAGAGTGCTAACGATTATTTAATACCATATATTTGGAATTATGTCAACAAAACAACACATTGAAAAAGCCTGCTGTCATAAACACAGCAGGCAATGATATTAATAAGGATCAGAAGGATGTGACACATCTTCTGCTGTTTGCACAGCATCTTCCATTTGATCAACTCTTGTTTCTGTTATTTTTTGGATTGCTTCTGCAATCCGTTTTCCGTAATCTTCATCACACTTTGTACACATGTCGATCATTTTCTCTTGAATTTCTGTACGGCAAGCTGCAAGTGCGGAGGATAAGTTGCTTATAAGCTCATCTCTTTCAAAATCCGTAAATCTTCGGTAAGTTTCGCCAGCTTGTCCAAAGTTATTTTCACGAGAGATTTTTTCCCTTTTTACATTGCCTTCCACATATGGTTCATGCTCTTTGCCTGGATTTTCTGCTTCTTTTAAGCCGCCGATTACAGAAGGCTCATAATTAATATGCGGATTTTGGTGTTTGCCGAATTCTGTTCGGAAGTCCATTTGTCCGCCTTCTTGATTAGTAGCAACATGTTTTTTCGGTCTCTTGATAGGTAATTGCAGATAATTTGTTCCCACTCTGTGTCGCTGTGTATCGGAGTAAGAGAAAGTTCTGCCTTGCAGGAGCTTATCATCGGAAAAGTCCATTCCGTCGACGATTACGCCTGTTCCAAAAGCCGCCTGTTCCACTTCTGTGAAGTAGTTCTCTGGATTTTTGTTCAAGACCATTTTGCCGACTGGAAGCCAAGGGTAGTCCTCTTTATACCAAAGCTTTGTAGGATCAAGCGGATCAAAATCCAATTCTGGGTGCTCTCCATCCTCCATGATTTGCACATAAAGCTCCCATTCAGGATAATCGCCTTTTTCAATTGCTTCATATAAATCCTGTGTTGCATGGCTGTAATTTTTCGCTTGAACTTCATCTGCTTCTTTTTGCGTTAAGTTTCTGATACCTTGTTTAGGCTCCCAATGATATTTTACAAGCACAGCTTTGCCTTCTGCATTCACCCATTTATAAGCATGCACTCCAGAGCCTTGCATTTGCCGGTAATTGGCAGGAATGCCCCATGGTGAAAATACAAAGGTAATCATATGCATCGATTCTGGTGTCAATGCAAGGAAGTCAAACATTCTTTCAGGATCAGACAATCCTGAAACAGGATCTGGTCGGAAGGAATGAACCATATCTGGGAATTTAAGCGGATCGCGGATAAAGAAAATCTTTAAATTATTCCCGACTAAATCCCAGTTGCCATCTTCTGTATAAAACTTAATGGCAAACCCACGTGGATCTCTCAATGTCTCTGGAGAATGGACTCCATGAACTACAGTGGAAAAACGGATAAACAGCGGTGTCTGCTTGCCTTTTTCTTGGAAAATCTTTGCACGTGTGTATTTAGAAATAGGTTCATCACCAACAGTGCCGTATGACTCAAAATAACCATGTGCACCAGCACCTCTTGCATGAACAACCCTTTCAGGGATTTTTTCGCGGTCAAAATGCGTAATCTTTTCTAAAAAATCATAGTTCTCCAATGTGGTTGGCCCTCGGTTGCCAACGGTTCTTACATTTTGGTTGTCTGTTACAGGATGACCTTGGCGATTTGTTAACAAGTCTTCGCCAGTCGGTTCATTCATCTTCTCTTCCATCCATTTCAACTCCTTAATATGTATAACCCTATCGTTACCAATTTAAGGATTGATATGCATAATTTAGTTAAACTTTACAATATTTTCATATGATTTTAAATTAACATCGTCATTCCAGGCGCATCTGTATCTCGTTCTTGAAAGCCTAATTTTTTATAAAAAGAATGCTTGCCTTTTGCCGAAAAAAGCTGAACAGTTTGAATCCCGCTGTCCTTACATTTTTGTAAAAGCTCTTCTATGACTTTTTTGCCCAAACCTTGTCCTTGCATATCAGGACTTACCATCACATCACATATAAGTGCCTGATATACTCCGTCTGAAATCATTCTGCCGAAAGCTGTCAATGTATTATTATGATAAATCGCTGTATAAAACCAGCTGCCTTTCGCTGCTTCAAATAATTGTTCTCGTGTATAATTTCCTTTTTTATTTTGAAGCAGTCCGCTGTCTTCATGGAGCTGTGCAAACTGTTCAAATGTCGGAAGTTCATTGGATATATGGAATTCCATCGTTATTCTCCTTAGTACGTTTCTTTATATAATATTTATACAATATTATTAATAAATATTCAATTGTTGTTTTTAAAAAAACACCTTTTTAAAGGTGTTTACAGTTTAATTTTTTCTCGGGATAAAAAAGGAATATTATTACTATCCGCTTTAATGGCGGAAGCAGTGTCAAGTCGCTTCACTGCTAGATCGTCTTACCTATCCATCTCATTTTACAGTTTAAATTTATGCTGTCTTTGCTTTTTCTTTTCTGCTTTTTAGAAAGACAATCAGAAAATACGTTACAGCAAGCAAAACGAATATAATGGATGAATATAATGCTTTTTCCTCCATGGAAAGGGGTAAAAAATTGACAGCAAATGTTGGAACATAGACGACTAATGGGATGAATGGTGCCCATGATTTAGACCACCATGCAAACGATGCCAGAAAAACGAACGCAATTGCAGCTATTCCCAGCTTCCCAAGTAAACTGTCGATGATAAGGACAGGTGTGCCTTTATTACCGAAATACAATATGAAGAAAAACGCTGCGGTAGACAGTACATTGAGTACGAATATAACAATGGCCATTCTTTTTGACAATGCTTTCGTACGGGATGCAAAGGTTTTAAAGGTTAAAACATATAACAGAAGCATAAAAGCAACGACAATTGGCTGACCGATAATGACTGTTAACGTATAACTTAACTCACCTAATAAGGCATCACCAATAACCTGGTAGGAGATGATGCTTAAAAAAAGCAACGGAATATACTTAAGCCACTCCCCATAATCTGTTTTCATCTCCTGTGCAAGGCTTTCCATATAGCTTTTCGGGGAAGCACCTGTGATTTCAGATATGTCTTTGCCATCCTTTTCTGCTTCTAATAAATGATCTGTCAGTTCCTCTACTATTTCTTTTATTTCCTCATCCTTTTTACCGCTTGTCATAAGGTATAAATGAAGGTTATCAATGAATTCCTGACTTTTTGCCGACAGTTCCACTTTTTTATGTCCTCCTTTATGTTTTTTTTAATAGTTCGTTGACACTGTTGGAAAGCAGCAGCCACCTTTCTTCAAATTGCTGTAATTGGTGGTGTCCTTCCTCTGTCAATGTATAATACTTTCGTTTAGGACCTGATGGGGATGCTTTTGTTTCTACATGGACGAGCTTTTCTTTTTTCATACGCAACAGTACTGGATAAATACTGCCTTCGCTTATCATAGTAAAGCCATACGCTTCGAGCTTTTCAATCATTTCATATCCGTATACTTCTCCTTTTGAAATGACTGCCAATAAGCACCCTTCCAGCACTCCTTTAAGCATTTGACTTGAAGACATTTGTTTCTTTCCCTTCACGTAACCTTAATCGCTATTTTGCATTGCAATATAGCTTATATTTAGAGGATATCATACACTATTTTGCTTTACAAGATAGTTCTGGTAATTATTTTCCTGAATTAGAATAAATGGGCTTTTCTGCTATACATAGTGGACTTCCACTCTTTCATAAATTGAGGTAAAGGAGGTTATTAAGTGAAAAAAGTTATTTTTTGCACCATTTTACCCATTATCTTCGTTTTATCTGCATGCTTTAATGATCCAATTCAAGATGATCTAATGAATTATGTGAACAGTGAAATGACAACAGCATTTGAGCTTGAAGCAACAGCTGTTAGTGCATATGACCAAGTATCTGGCATTAACTATACGGATGACGTGACAATGTATGATGCGTTAGTGATTACTGTCATCCCCACTTATAATGAATTCATTAAAGAATTGAATTCCGTTCCGATTGATACAGAGGAGTTACGAGCTGTTCATGAAAAATATATAGAAGGAGCAGATCTTCAGTATAATGCGTTCGTGAAAATTGTAAGGGCCCTTGAAACCCAAGACCCATTATTAATAGAAGAAGCGAATGGTATGCTGGAGGAAGCTCGGTCTTTACTTCGTGAATATCAAAATGAAATTGATAAACTTGCAGAGGAACATAATGTCGAGTGGGAGGAAAAGGATAATCCCTCTTCTTCTTTATAAAAAAAAGGCGAAGCAGCTTAATAGCTGCTTCGCTCTTTTTATTTATCAGACAAACTCTGATTGCGGGGTACTTTTGCATAAAACAAGATTCCGCTAGCAAGGAGAATGATTCCGAACATAAATGTCTTAATATCTGCTGTCCCGGCAATTATTACCCAAATAGAGTAAACAGAGGCAAGCAAACCGATGATCATGTCTGTAACTCGTCCTTTTCTTTGACCATATGTTTCTCCAGTGAAAGTAAGTTTCACTTGGAACAACGAGGCAATTAAATATGGAACAAGATATGCTAGTGTCGCAATGTAAATGACAAAATCAAATGCTTGTGAAATGCTGTTAGACACGGTTGAAAATATAAATAGCTGTCCAAGGATATTTGTCAGCACTAAGGAAAACACAGGAATGCCCTGTTTGTTTTCTTTCTTAAAAGGTGTCAGGAAGATACCTTGCTTTGCAGCTTGGTATGGTATCTCTGCACTTAGCATGACCCAACCGATTGTTGAACCGAACAAGCTGATCAATCCAATAGCTGCTAGAACTTTTCCGCCAATTGGTCCAAGCACGACCTCGATAGCATCAATCAATGGTTTCTGCGAGGAAATAAGTGCTTCCTGATTTAACAGTCCCATAACCAATGTGCTTATCCCAATGTAAATCGCAAGTGCAAGCAACAATCCTAAAATCGTAGCACGCTTCACATCTATTTTCCTTTTCGCTCTGCCTGCAAACACGACCGCAGATTCAACACCGAGAAATGCCCACAGTGTAGTTACAGCTGCATTATTAACTTGCCCAAGTAGACCTACTGAATTGCCGGCAGCATCTGTTTTTGCTTCTGCAAATGGCAATATATTGCTTGATTCAAAAGCAAACAGTGCAATAATAATGAACAGCAAGAAACCGACCACTTTCGCTGCAGTCGCAAGGAAATTCAGTTTCCCTGCATTTTCAAGCCCACGCAAAATAATAAAATGTGTTCCCCATAATAAAAGCGTACAAACTGCGAATGTAAATGCATTGCCGACTTTTAACGTAAAGGATCCTGCTGTAAAGAGAACAGCTTCACTCGTTAAAATAGGGAAAAACGTGGATAAATAACCAGCAAATGTCGTGATGATTGCAACATTTCCTGCAAGATTACCAATCCAGTATCCCCATGACGACATAAAACCGGAAAGCAAGGATAGATTTGATCCTTCTTTAAACAGCTGCTTTGCATATATTTGCGGCCCGCCAGTCAGCTCTGGCTTCCTGATTGCTAAATTCCCAAAGACAAGGGCTGTGACTAATACTCCTAAACCAGTTAAAACCCATGCAAGTATAACCCCAGCAGGGCTTGCTACCTCTGCTAATGTGCGAGGAAGCATAAAAATTCCAGAACCGACCATATTGCCGACAACAAGTGATGTCAATATGGCTAGTCCGAGCTTATTACCATTGCTCATGATGTAAGTGTTCTCTCCTTTAAAAGTTAATTGTCTAGTTGAAGTTGGGAGATTACTTATAGCTTGTATAAGCTGTGAATACAGCTGATGTTTGACGATAAACGCATAAAAAAAACACCTGTTATAGTTTGGTGTAGACTAATTTAAAAACCAGCCGATTCAATAGTAATATCCGAAAAGCAGCACTAATGGCTGTATTAATACGACAGCCATTTCCCCCATAAATCAAAATACGTCGGGCGGTATATATATACAATACGGGAAGGTTACTAGTGATGTCAACCATAAAGTTTACTCTGCTAAAGTACTAAAATATTCTGAAAAAAACAGTTAAAAAAAGTTGTTTACACACAAAAAAATACAGCCAGCAGAAATGGAAAATCTGCTGGCTGTACTATTTATAGTGTTGTAATAATTGGCTTATCTTTTGTAATGATTACTGTATGCTCATACTGTGCTACGAAGCTTTTGTTTTTCGTTGAGAAAGTCCAGCCATCGGATTTTTCATATACTTCTTCAGCACTTGTCGAAATAAATGGTTCAAATGCAATAACCATTCCTTCTTTCAAAAGGTCATTATCCCATGCATCAAAATAGTTGAGAATATGCTCAGGCTCCTCATGCAGAGATGTACCGATTCCATGGCCAGTAAGGTTTTTGATTACTGTAAATCCATGTTTTTTAGCGGTATTATAAACAAATTTTCCGATTCTGTTCTTTTTGCCGCCTGGTTTAAAGCATTTTAGTCCTTCTTCAAAAGCTTCCTTCGCAACTTCACACAGCTTCACTAAGTTTGGATCACCATTGCCGACAACAAAAGATTTGCCTGTATCAGCAAAATAGCCGTTTTTGCTGGCAGAAACGTCAATATTTACTAAGTCGCCTTCTTGAATAATGCGGCTGCCTGGAATGCCGTGAGCTACTTCATCATTTACAGAAATGCATGTATATCCTGGAAAATCATACATATCCTGTGGTGCAGATACAGCACCATGTTCAGCAAATAGCTTTCCTGCAAGCTCATCCAGTTCCTTTGTTGTAATGCCAGGAACAGTTTTTCTATATAATTCTTCCCTAATTAAGCTTACTATTTTTCCAATTTCCTTTAGACCATTGATGTCTTGTTCATTTTTAACAATCATATACTTACTCCTCTTTGTTTCTTCTAACGCATTTTATTCCATTTAAACGTTATTATTATAGTTTAACAAATTTTTTTAGTAAAATATATCCCCTAATAAGGATTAGGTTTCTATCCTGCTGTTACTTCTCTGGATACGTTTCTTTCAAAAAATCAACAGAAGCAATAATCAGCTCTTGTAAAACAGCTATATCAATGTCTGCAATTTTGTTTATGTAGACACATGCCTTGCCAGTTGTATGTTTGCCAAACCGTTCTAACATTTCAGCCCGCTTTGATTCTCCAGGCGCAAAATAAAGGCTCGTTTTGGCCTTGCGAGGTGAGAATCCTACTAACGGTGCATCCCCTTCGTGACCTGAAGCGTATTTATAATGATACGATCCAAAGCCAATGATGCTTGGTCCCCACATCTTGGCTGGAAAACCAGTTGTTTCAGTAAAGATATCCAGCAATTTATAGGCATCCTCTTTTTTCTTCGGATTTTCCACAGTTTCAATAAATTCAATAACACTGTTATCTGTTTCTTTTGTCTTCAATTCATACACTTTTTAAGAAGCTCCTTTCTAGTCAGTCGTTACCGTATCGACACCCATTTGTCTTCTTGCATCATCTAGAATTTCCATCACAGCCATCGTGTTCGTCCATGTATTGCGTGGTGATTCGAGACACTCAGACTTGATTAGATCAATAAACTCCTCGATTTCATAGTACATTGGATCAAGTTGCTCCTGTTCGCTTATATCCTCTGCTACCCCACTTGAAAAAAGGATTTCTGCTTTTTTAGGACTAGAAATATGATGAACAAGGATTGTTCCGTCCTCGCCTTGAATTTCTGTCGGCAACGTAGATTCTGAAATACAAGAAAACATAACATTCGCTTTAAAATTACTGTAGTGAAGGGTAATTTGCCCATTTCCGTCCACACCCGAATCTAGCACGTTACCGCTTGCATCCACCGCTTTTGGAACACCAAATAAATCTACGATTGGGGCTATTGTGTATACACCTAAATCCATTAGAGATCCGCCAGCAAGCTTAGGGTTGAAAAGATTCGGCAGCTCTCCCTGTTTATATTGCTCATAAAAAGGCGATAATCTGCAATTCGTTGAGAAATACGATTGAATCTTACCGATTTTATGTAAATTTTCCTTCACCGCAAGAAAATTTGGCATGAGCGTTGATTTCATTGCTTCCATTAGCGTAACCCCATTATCCTTTGCAGCTGTAATCATTATTTCTGCTTCCAGCTTATTTGCAGCAAATGGTTTTTCGCAAAGCACATGCTTGCTGTTGTTCATAAACAGCACTGCTTGCTCACAATGAAGGCTGTTCGGTGTTGCAATATATACTGCGTCAATCTCACTAGATTGCGCCATCTCCTCTAAACTATTGAATGCATTTTCTATTTGATGCTTCCAAGCAAACTCTTTTGCTTTTTTTTCTGTCCGTGAGTAAACAGCCGTTACTGTAAAATCTGCATGCTGTCTACCTGCTTTAATGAATCTCTCCGTTATCCAATTAGACCCAACAATTCCAAAACGTATCATTTTGTCACCGCTTTCTATTTTATTATTTATAGAATAGCAGACTGCCAGACAAAAGCATATGCTGATTAAACTTTTCTGTAAAAAAGCAGATTCAGATAAATGCTCGCATGAAACATATTTGTCTCCAATAAAACATAATAATGGATGTACAAGCAGTTGTGATGGGAGGAAAAGGATTGAGCCTAAGTATTTTATTCAGCTATATTCTTTTAGGGTTAACATTAGCTGCCCCAATAGGACCAGTTAATTCTGCTCGTCTTGATAAAGGTATTAAAAATGGGTTTTGGCATGCCTATATTGTTGGTTTTGGATCAATGGTTGCTGATGGGCTTTTTATGTTAATGGTCTATATTGGCATGGTCAATTTTCTGGAAATACCATTCATTCAAGTATTTCTTTGGCTCTTCGGCGGATTTATCCTCATTTATACAGGCATAGAAAGTATTAAAGGCTCCAATTCCATTACCCTTGATTCGTTAAGAGGAAGAGATTCCTTGTTCAAATGCTTTATTACTGGCTTCATTATGTCTGCGACTAGCCCGTTATCTATATTGTTTTGGCTTGGAATTTATGGGTCTATTTTAGCGAAAACAGCAAGTGAAAACGGTACAGGTATGCTGCTAGTGTACAGCAGTATGATATTTTTAGGGCTGATAATTTGGGATGTTATTGTCGCTGCACTAACCTCAAGTTTTAGGAGATTCCTAAATCTCACAACATTAAGAATGATTTCTATCATTTCTGGCATCACCTTATTATTATTCGGTGCCTACTTTGCTTATCAAGGAATTGACAGTCTTTTTTAAACGATAAAAAGGAATGGCGTATGAAGCCATTCCTTTCTTACTAGTAGCATTCCATCTCCATCCACTAGAACAAACGTCATATCCTCCCAATCCTTATCTATTTCTAGAACTGTCTCCCCTATTTTTCACCATCTTCTAATGCTTAGCTTTGAATTTCTCCTTGATTTTTTTTACCTACTTGATATTGATAAAGATAATATATTTTATTTTGTTCAATTTGGATATCACCAATAAGCCTTCTGAACTTTCTAGTTTACTTAAAAACTTACTTGACTCCTGTATTGAGTAAATTCTAGCTATTTTATTAAATGTTGCCAAATACCCTTCAGTCTAAAATAAATTTGAAAAAGATACTGAGTATTCCGCTTCATCTATTTTATTAAAATTATCGATAGTACTATCATCACTTGAGTAAGAGGTTAGTAAAATGGTACAACATAAAATTAAAACTCCGCATACAGGAAAACTTTTCATACTTAAAGCCACCTCAATATCTTTAAGTATTGTTAATAAGTAGGCTTGAATCTATATCATTTTGTATTTGAAGCACCTTTCACCCACAAACCGTAGTACTAACCCTCTTTACTAATAGGACTCCAATAGTTTGCAAAAGATTCAACTGTATACTTTTATTATAGAGCGCTTACATTTAAGCGGGCAATAATACTGAGCAAAACTTGTCACATACATAAAAAAATGTTCGTGTTAAGCAAAATGAAGAGGTTATTATCTTTTCATTACTTAGGAAACTACTCCAGCCACAATTAGACACAAAACAATAAAAACAACCGCAGGTACTATTTGAATATCACTGAAAATAGAAGAAGACGAACTAAACAAGTTCGCCTCCTTCCTACACAACAGCTAGAAAATTTTTAGTAATCTTATAAATCAACAGTTGAATCCGATTATCCATCGACTTATCAATTTAAACTTAATCCGCCAATCCCCAAACAGACACGCTTTGCCCATTAACAGGGAAATCGGCAAAACCATCCTCTTCAATGACAATTTGCTCTTCTCTTGTATTCGTTAAGTCTATCCAAGTTTCTCCAGCACGCTCTTGACCGACAAACATTCTTTTGCTGCCTTCTACATTATTGGATATAACTACAGCACAGCCGGATTTTTCGATGTTCTCATCGCCATGGCGAACCCAACCGATGACATTTTTATCATCAAAATAATCGTCTTGTTTTCCGTATGCTTTTCTTTTTCTAGCATATAACAGTGGATCAATTGCTATTTTTTTGCCATCAACAGGCACTGGACCGTTGATACCGTAATAATCGCCGTAGAACACACATGGATACCCATCTTTACGAAGCAAAATTAAGCTGTATGCAATCTGTTTAAACCAATCCTCTACCCATGATTCTAGCGATTCATTCGGTTGTGTGTCGTGATTATCGACAAATGTAACACTATGTGTTGGATGGAGGTTTACAAGAGTATCCTCAAAAATGGTGGATAGATCAAACTCACTGCCTTGGATGGAAGCAGTATGTAATTTATAGTGAAGCGGAACATCAAATAAATCAATAGTGAAATCCATTTCTTCTAAAAACTGCTGACACTCTTCAATATCACCTTTCCAAAACTCACCGACAAAATAAAATTCGTCGCCTCGTTCTTTCTTTAACTCAAGGGCGAAATCTTTAATAAATTCATGATTTATATGTTTTATCGCATCAAGACGGAAGCCGTTGCACGATAATGTTTCACTGATCCATTTCCCCCACTTAAACATCTCTTCCCTGACAGTCTCATTATTAAAATCTATATTAGAAAACATTAAGAAATCATAGTTTCCTAGTTCCTTATCGACATTCTTATTCCAATATTTATTCTCACCAAGAATGCGGAAGACGC
The DNA here is from genome assembly GCF_022049065.2 of Niallia sp. Man26. Classification (NCBI taxonomy): domain Bacteria; kingdom Bacillati; phylum Bacillota; class Bacilli; order Caryophanales; family Bacillaceae; genus Niallia; species Niallia sp. Man26. The sequence continues at coordinate 1,927,579 of NZ_CP095743.1, read as the reverse complement.
CTTCCTTCTCTTCTTTCGCATCATAATCTGTTCCATTAAAGTGGTTGTAATTCCACTGGAAATCAGAGTATTTACCATTTCTTCCTGGGAAGGTGAACTTTGTCCAGCCTTCGATATCATATGGTTCAGAAATATCTTCTTCTCTGTTCTCTGGATTCACTTCAACCACTTTAAAGGTTTCCGCTTCATCAGCGCCTGCCTTATGGTTCATTACTATATCAACATAAACAGCGATTCCAACATTATGACATGCCTGGATAGCCTCCACTAATTCGTCTTTAGTTCCGTATTTTGTCCGGACACTTCCTTTTTGGTCGAATTCACCAAGGTCATACAAATCATAAATTCCATATCCGTTATCATCACCAGTGATTCCTTTTGTTACTGGAGGAATCCAGACAGCATCAATTCCTGCTTCCTTAAGTTCACCAGCTCTTTCCTTTAATCTTTTCCAATGGTTCCCATCTGCTTCTAAATGCCATTCAAAAAACTGCATAATCGTTTTATTTTCCATAATAACACTCCTTTAAAGTTTAAGATTATGAGTAATAAGTACCCCAATTTTTGTTTTTTTAAAGCACTTAGCAGGTTATTAAGAAAATTTTTTTCGCGAATGAATTTCGCATTGCGAAATAAGTGTATTGCTTATACAATAAAACTGAATAGTCTAAAATAACTGATATTAAAGGAGCAGCGATGAATAAGAAAGTTTTTTTATATGTGAAGGCATTCTCCGACTTAGGGACCTTTATGGATTTAATCGCTATAAATGTCTTAATGTATGCTGCTACAGGATCTACTGGTTGGCTAGCAGCGACAATGGCGTTCCGCACACTCGGCGGCGTGCTTTCGAGCCTATTTTCAGGGGTACTTGCTGACCGTTTTGACAGGCGGAAAATCATGATAACAGCAGATGTTTTGCGGGCAGCTATTATTCTTTTGCTGTTGATTTACCCAAATCCAGTTATGATTGTGACTGTATGCTTTCTGATCGGATTAACGACCAGCCTGTTTGCTGTCAGCTACAGTGCGGAAATCCCGCAAATTTTCGGGGAGGATAAAGTGATTAATACAAACGCCTTAATCGCACGGCTTACTTCTGTAAGTCTTGTGTTTGGATTTATTGGCGCAGGTATAATCACGGAGCTTATCGGTTATCAAGCCACACTAATTATTGATGGGGCAACGTATATATTGTCTGCCTTTATCTTAATGCGGATGAAGTGGCAAACTTCCGCACAAACGAAAACTCCTCTTGCTGCTAGCAGTATGAAAAGCGTATTAACAAGTCTTGGCAATGACCTGAGAGAAGTCAATGCGTTCATTTTATTAGCACCAATGCTGCTTTTAGTTAATCTTGTTTTCTTAATCGGCTCCTTTGCAGGTGCTTCTCATAATTTAGGAATTCCCTTGCTTGCTGAGGTGATTAATGGAGAAAAACAAAGTCTTTATTATGGGTTGATTTGGGGTGCTTGGGGAATTGGTTCTGTTTTTGCAACAATGATTATGCCGAAAATTAAATTCCAGACGGAAAGAAGCATTTATTATGCCTGTTTCGTGTCTGCTATGTTGATGTCAGCAGGTTTTATTACATTCTTTTCTAACACAAACAGCTGGATTATCTTAATATTTGCATTTGTCACAGGAATTTTTGATGCAACCTTTACTACTCTGCATGCTGTATTGCTTCAAAAAACAGACAATCATATTAGAGGAAGAATCTTTGGTGTTGGCATGCTCCTCAAATCTCTTGGATTTGCATTAGGTTTCGTTATAGCTCCACTCATCCTCAAAGCAACCTCACTAAAGCAGATGGTTTGGATATTTCATGGGTCATTGATTGCTTCAACAGTGTGTATTATTTTTATAGCCTTAAACACAAGCAAAAAACGAAAACTATGGAAAAGCGTTTCTTAAAAAAAACCTCCTGGCAAGCGCACCAGGAGGTTTCTGTTATTTATTGCGGTTAAATTCATCTTTAATTTGTTGAAGCAGCTCTTTGTTTGTTAATACTTCATAGCCTGTTAACGCCATCGATTTTGCCCCAACAATCATTGCTTCTCTCGCCTGATCTGTCATTGCAGCCTCTCTAAATTCATGTGTGTGGCATGCATATGCTTCATTGCAAATTTTAATATATGGGTGAATTGAAGGCACAGCTTGGCTGACATTACCCATATCAAGGGAACCAGATCCGTCTCTTTGCTCATAGATTTCCTGTGCAGGTATGCCAAGTGAAACTAATTCCTTATTAAATGCTTCAGAAAGCGTATCGTTTGTAATCATATCATCATAAGAGAATTCATAGTTAGACACTGTTAATGTTGCACCAGTCTGCAATGCAGCACCTTCTGCGCATTTTTTCACCTTCTCAACAAGCTCGTTCACATAGTCTCGTCTGGCTGCACGTACATAGAATTGGGCAACTGCATAATCAGGGACAACATTGGCTGCCTTGCCGCCTTCTGGAATGATGCCATGAATGCGTGCATCTGAAGTAACATGCTGGCGAAGGGCATTGATGCTGTTAAATGTTTGCAGTACTGCATCTAATGCGTTAATTCCCATATGAGGGCTTGCAGCAGCGTGGGCTGCTTTCCCGAAGAACTCAAATTGGATCGCATCCATCGCTAAGGAAGATCCGCTTTTCATATTATTATCAAGAGGATGGACCATCATGGCTACATCCAGTTCAGAAAAGATATCTTGTTCTGCCATGGTAACCTTGCCGCCCTTTGTTTCCTCTGCAGGCGTTCCATAAACGATAACTTTACCGCCAGTCTCAGCCAGGACTTTGCTCAGGCCAATACCTGCCGCAATTCCCATCGTGCCGATTAAATTATGGCCGCATGCATGGCCAACTTCTGGCAATGCATCATATTCTGACATAAAGCCAATGACTGGACCTTCCTTCCCGCTGTCAAAAACGGCACGGAACGCAGTTGGCAGTCCGCAAAAATCTCTTTCTACTTTGAAATCATGTTCTAATAATGTTTTTATTAAGACTGCACTTGCCTTGAATTCCTCATGGCCAAGCTCAGGGTTTTCGCCGATATATATGCTGATTTCTTCAAATGTTTTTTTATGCTGATCAATTGCATCGATGATTGTTTGTTTCAAGTAAACCTTTCCCTTCTCCCTATTATGATACTATCTTACCAAAATTTTTGGCTATTAACATTATAAAATGATTAAAAATTATATTTCAAGCATATTTATACAAAAAAAGAACAGGCTAAACGCCTGTCCCTGTATTAGTTGTTGATATTTTTTCCATAGAAAATCTCGTTCATTTCTACTGTCAGCTTTTCTGTTATGTCTGCCTGCTCTTTTTCACTTAATTCATCAGCTGTATATCCAAACAAGTAATTGTTTAAATCAAACTGCTTCAGCTTACATTTTGTATGAAAAATATTTTCTTGGTAAATATTCACATCAATCATATCAAAGGTTTTTTTCGCTTCATCGGGAATATAATTCTGAATTGAGTTAATGTCATGATCTATAAACAGCTTATGTCCATGAATATCACGGGTGAAGCCTCTGACGCGGTAATCAATAATCATGATATCTGTATCAAAAGAATGAAGTAAATAGTTGAGTGCCTTCAATGGAGAGATTTCTCCACAGGTGGAGACATCTATATCAGCGCGGAATGTGCTGATTCCTTCATCAGGATGGTATTCAGGATAAGTATGAACAGTTATATGGCTTTTATCAAGATGCATTACAACAGAACCAGGCAGCGGCCCTGGTGATTCTTCAAATACCTCTTTAGGAGCTTCCGCCACAGGGCCTTCTGAAACTAATAAGGTGACACTTGCTCCTTGCGGTTCATAATCCTGCTTTGCGACATTTAGAACATATGCCCCAATAATATCGGAGACATTTTTTAAAATACTCGTTAACCTATCGGCATTATATTGCTCATCAATGTATTGCAGATAGCTTTCTCGTTCTTCCTTTGTTCTTGTATAACAAATATCATACATATTAAAGCTCAGCGATTTTGTCAGGTTATTAAAGCCATGCAATTCTATACGCTGCTCAGGTGTTAAGCTCATGTTTGTATTCCCCCTATTTCTGCTTTAAACTAGTCTCTCAAATAGTTTTATGTTACCCCTATCTATTTGAAAATAACCAAAAGCAGAAATAGAATGGATCATCTCATTTAGTCAGATGGCGACAACTCACTCAAAACATACTTAAAGAATATTTCTTCGCTAAGATTTCAAGCAGCTTGACTCCTGCCACACTATTTCCTTTGTCATCAAGGGCAGGACCGGAAATGCCGATACCAAAACGATTAGGAACAGCGCCTAGAATTCCGCCGGAAACACCACTTTTTGCCGGAATGCCGACACGAACTGCAAACTCCCCAGATGCATTATACATTCCGCATGTTACCATAAAGGTTTTGCAGATTCGGGCCACATGCGCTGGCATTATCCGGTTATTCGTTACTGGCTCTACACCATCCATTGCAAAAATAATCCCTATTCTTGCAAGATCCAGGCAATTAACCTCAATGGCACATTGCTTCGTGTAAAGGTCCAGCAGTTCTTCCACATCTTCATTGATGATGCCGTGCTGTTTCATAAAGTGGCATAAAGCTCTGTTTAGATGAGATGTTTCAAACTCAGAGCGGGCAACCTCTTCTGAATAGCTGATGTCATCATTGCCTGCCAGTTTTTTCACAAAATCTACAATACGTGTTAAACGCTCCTCGACAGAATTTCCTTTAATCATGCTTGTGACCGCTAATGCACCTGCATTTATCATAGGGTTAAGCGGCTTCGACGGATTGCTCATTTCCAATTTAACAATGGAATTAAAGGGGTCTCCTGTCGGTTCATAGCCTACCTTTTGGAAAACAGTGTCTTCTCCGGACTCCATTAATGCAAGTGCTAAAGTAAGCACCTTTGAGATACTTTGCAAGGTGATTTTTTCCTTAATACACCCTGCTGAATAACATGTACCGTTCGGATAATAGACCGCAATCGACAAATCATCGCCATTTGCTCGGCTCAATGCTGGTATGTAGTCAGCGACTTTTCCATCTTTCGTATATACCCTTGCTTCCTCTAGAACTGCTTTCAATTCATCTACTGTTTTACATGGCATACATCATCACCAACTTCTTTCATTTCATTTCCTTATTTATTTCCTTATCGAAAAGAAATAAACTTCCACTTAAATATAGCGGACTTCTATATACTTATACTATACAATATGAATGGAAACAATCGCCAAGTTTGGTTATTATCCTAACAAAAAGGACTTGAGTTTATTCAAGTCCTTTCTGATTTTCCTGCTGAAGCCTGCGCAAACAGCAGTTGTTCTATTTCCTGTCTCGGCAACGGCTTGCTGTAATAAAAGCCTTATCCAAGTACACAATGATTAACTTTTAAGAAATCTAGCTGTTCTTCGTTCTCTATCCCCTCGGCAATAACAGAAAAATTCATATTATGACCCATATCAATAATTGCTTTTACTAACGACCCTTTATGAACTGGATCTGTTATATCATCGACAAATGTTTTGTCTATTTTAATCGTATCAATCGGCAAATACTTTAAATAGCTTAAAGAAGAATAGCCTTTGCCAAAATCATCAATTGAAATATTAAAACCTAAACTTTTCAGCTTATGCAGGATATTCAAAGATAAATCAATATTTTGCAGCGTGCTTTCTGTAATTTCTAATTCAAACATTTTTGTGTTCAAGCTGTACTCTTCTGCAAAATTACTGATAATCTCTGCAAAATCTTGACAATGAAATTGTCTTGGCGATATATTAATCGACATTTTAATATCATTTAAGCCTTGCTTGTTCCATTCCATCATCTGCCTGGATGCTTCTTTTATAACCCAGTCTCCAATTGGAATAATTAAGTTTGTTTCCTCAGCGATTGGAATAAATTCGGCTGGAGAAACAAATCCAAATTGGGGATGCTTCCAGCGCAATAATGCTTCCACCCCAAAAATCTCACCTGTAATAATGTTAAATTGAGGCTGATAAACTAAAGAAAGCTCATTAAGCTTAATCGCTTTTCTTAAAGCCATTTCCAGCACCATTTTTCTCGAACTGCTTTCCTCCAGTGCGTGGGAATAAAACTGATAATTGTTTTTGCCATTATCCTTAGCCAGATACATTGCCGCATCTGCATTTTTAATTAATGTTTCCTGGTCTTTACCATCAGATGGATAATGGCTGATGCCTATGCTTGGTGTGACGAAAAACTCTTCCATCTTAATGAAAAGCGGCTGCGTGAAAGCCTCCAGAATTTTGTCTGCTTTACTTTTTATTTCCTGTAAGTCTGCATTTTCGAGGATTATGACAAATTCATCTCCGCCAAGCCTTGCAACGAAATCACCTTCTTCAAGAGAAGATTTCAAGCGATTAGCTACCTCCTTTAGAATCATATCTCCTGTTGAATGTCCCCTCGTGTCATTTATCCGCTTAAATTGGTCAAGATCCAAAAACAGCACATACAAGCTTTCAACAGCAAGACAGTGGATACGATCATGCAAATAGACCATACAGCTGTTTCTATTCGGCAAATCGGTTAACGTGTCATTATATGCCAAACGCTTAATTAAAGTATCAGATTTCTTTCGTTCTGTAATGTCTCGCCCAACAACAAGCACGGCATGACTTCCCGCGAATAAAATTGGCATGCAGGACAACTCAACATCCATTACTTTTTGCTGTAATGTTTTAATTTGCACTTCTACTCTCAAATTTTTAGCGCCGTTAATGGAAAACTCGTGATTAATCTTTTCATAGTCTTCCGTTGACAGCAACTCATACACGGTGTTGCCAACGAGCTCTAATGGATTGGATGCACCAATGAGCTTACTGCCTGCAAAGTTGATATAAAGCATTTCGTAGTTACTGACAACAGCAATTATGTCAGGCGACATTTCCACAAGTGTACTAAAACGGTCTTCATTTTCTTTGCTTTCCGTTATATCAAAAAAAATGCTAGTGAATTCTATCATTTTGCCATTACCGTCATATAAGGGAATGCCCTTGTCTTTAATCCAGCGGATTTGACCGTCTGGCCGTATAATTCGGTATATGCTTGTGACTTCTTTTTCGGTCTTTAATGCTTCCAGTCTTTCCGTTATCAGACCTCGGTCGTCTTCATGAACTACTTCTTTCCATAAATCAATATTTTGGTAAAATTCTGCTGTTGATCGACCATAAATTCTTTCCATTCCCGAAGTGATAAATAATGTTCCTATCTTATAATCGTGAAACCAAATTGCCATATCCATCGTTTCAAAAATAGTCTGCAATTTAGTGCTGCTGTTTTTCAGCTCCATTATAAGGGCAGAAATGTTCTTTAACAGCACCATCAAGGAAAAGATGGAAATAAGGCTGAAAAGAAGATGCAGTAAAATGAATACAACATGATTTAGAAAGTGATAAAAGATATTTACAAGCATTGATAGAACAACACATAAACAAAGGGTAATGATCCATTTCGTTTGACTGTTTTTATAGATCATTGTTGCTCTCTCCAATCGTCTCATGTACCTCCTTAATAAGAAGGAAAATAAGGATTTTGCACCCTATTTACACTCTTATATCGGTACAATTCCGTATTTTGTTGAGAGGATTTCACTACGATAACAATAAAAAAATCAGGAAGGATATCCTTCCTGAAAATAAATTAATGAAGTGCTGCTAAAATAACACCTATTGTAATTAATCCAATCCCTACACCGTTCAGAAGACTAATCTTTTCTCCTAAGAAAATGATAGCGATAAGTGCAGCCAAAACGACACTCAATTTATCAATTGGCGCTACTTGTGTGACCTTTCCTGTTTTTAATGCTAGAAAGTAGAACAGCCACGAAGTAGCCCCTGCGATGCCGCTCAATACAATAAACATGAAATTCTTTTTATCAGAAATAATGCTCGGAATTTTATGCAGGTTGCCTTCTATCGCTACAATGATGAAGAGAAAAACTGTCATAATCATTGCTCTGACAGCTGTTGCTGTATTAGCATCAACATTTTGCAAGCCAATTTTCCCAAAGATACCAACTAATGCTGCACAAACGGCTGAAAGAATAGCATAAATTAACCAAGACAAACAAATTCCCCCTTTTTTATAGTTTGGTTGTTTAATCTTGATTTACTCTTCCTTCCTGAAAATATCTGTATTTCCATGCATAAGAAAATGCTTTTTTTGTGGATTTATACGAGTTTCAAAGCAATCTGAGTATTTATATAGGATTTAAAGTGTCCACTCTATTGACAGTTAGTATATCTCTATAATAACATTATAAATATTCTAAAAACTTTAGCGTCCTAAAATATCAGATTACATAAAAAGGAGAATCAACATGAAATATGGATTTTGGCTGCCTATTTTTGGCGGATGGCTTAGAAATGTAGAAAATGAAAACATGCCGCCTACATTCGATTATGCAAAAAAGGTCATTCAAAGTGCAGAAAGTTGGGGCTTTGATACAACGTTGATTGCAGAACTATACTTAAATGATATTAAAGGCCCTGAAAGAGATTCATTAGAAGCCTGGTCAACTGCCGCTGCACTTGCAGCAGTTACCGATAAAATAGAAATTATGACAGCGATCCGTCCTGGGTTTCACAATCCTGCAGTTGCTGCTAAGATGGCCGCCAATATCGATCATATTAGCAACGGCCGATTCACCTTAAACGTTGTGTCTGCATGGTGGGAGGAAGAAGCTAGGCAGTATGGCGGGATCTTCACAGAGCACGATGAGAGATATGAGCGTACAGAGGAATTCTTAGCTGTTTTAAAAGGATTATGGACAGAAGAAACATTCAGTTATAAAGGGAAATTCTACGACATTAAAGAAGCAAAGCTTTCTCCTAAACCTGTGCAGAAGCCTAATCCAATCCTTTATGCAGGCGGAGAAAGCCCGAAAGGCAAAGCAGTCATTGCTGAAACCTGCGATGCTTATGTGATGCATGGCGGTACAGTCGATGAGATTTCTCTAAAAATTCAAGATATGCAGAAGAAAAGGAAAGAGTTTGGAAAAGATTTGTTTACGTCCTTTGGAATGGCTGCCTATGTTATTTGCCGTGATACAGAGGAAGAAGCACAAGAAGAGCTTGCTAGAATTACAGATGTGAAAGAATCCTCTGCCTATGCAGGCTTTGATGATTTTGTAAATAAATCACAGCTAGAACAGCAAATTAAATTGCAAGATTATTCTGTTTCTAACAGAGGCTTGAGACCAGGACTTATCGGCACTCCAGAGCAAATTGCTAAAAAAATTGTTGAATATGAAGATGCCGGCATTACGCTGCTCTTGCTGCAATTCTCTCCTCAGCTCGAAGAAATGCAACGATTTTCAGAACAAGTTATGCCCCTTGTCGCATCATTAAAAAAAGAAAGAGAAGTGACGAAGTGATGAGTAAAGTTTATGTTATCCATGAAAACAGTGAATGGACTGTTCATTTAACGAGACGTTTGGAGGAGCTTAATATTCCATTTGAGGAATGGGATTTGTCAGAAGGCAATTTTGACTTAACTGAAGAACCGCCTGAAGGAATTTTCTACAGCCGTATGAGCGCTTCCTCCCATACGCGAGGCCACCGCTATGCGGCAGAATATACTTCTGCTGTGCTCGAATGGCTGGAATCATACGGCAGAACTGTGATAAATGGAACGGGCGCACTTCGACTTGAAGTGAGCAAAGCGGCCCAATACGCGGCCTTGTTCAAACATGGTATTAAAACACCTAGAACGCTTGTGGCTACAGGAAGTGAGCAAATTATCCAAGCTGCTAGAAAACTAGGCGATCCTTCTTTTATTACGAAACATAACAGAGCAGGAAAAGGCTTAGGTGTCCGCCTGTTCCATTCAATCGAAGAGCTGGAAAGATATGTGTATGGCCCTGAATTTGAAGAGCCTGTTGATGGAATCACGCTCATTCAACAATATATTGAAACACCTGACCAAAGCATTACACGCTGCGAGTTTGTCGGCGGCAAGTTTGTGTATGCAGTGAAGGTTGACACAGCAGGCGGCTTTGAACTGTGCCCGGCAGATGCGTGCCAGATCAATGATCTCTTCTGCCCTGTCGGCGAACGGGTGGAAGACAAGCCAAGCTTCACCATCCAAACAGAGTTTAATGAGCCTATCATTGAAAAGTATGAACAGTTTCTGCAAGCACAAAACATTAAAGTAGCAGGAATTGAATTTATGAAAGATAAAGATGGAAACTTGTATACGTACGATATCAACACAAACACTAATTATAATGCGGATGCTGAAAAAGAAGCTGGTATATTCGGGATGCTGCAGCTTGCTGAATATTTGCAGGGGTTACTGCAAAAACAATACGGAGTTCCAAACTAAAGCTTTATTTTAGGACTTGCTAATACTTTTAGCAAGTTCTTTTTGTGACAAGCTGTGTTATGATTAGGAAATGACTTTAGTTTGAGGAGGCAACTTCTTTATGGCAAAACAAAAATATTATGTCGTGTGGAAAGGTCGTAAGCCGGGGATTTATAAAACCTGGGCTGAATGCGAAAGGCAGACAAAGGGCTTTCAAGGTGCGTCCTTTAAATCGTTTCCGACATTGGCAGAAGCAGAGCAAGCATATAAGCAAGGCGGATTCAGTTCGTCTTCCGCAGCAGGAAAAAGCAGCAATGCAGCTAGTAGCAGTTCTTCTCTGCCGATTGACGAAAACAGCATTTCAGTAGATGCAGCATGCAGCGGAAATCCTGGCATGATGGAGTATCAAGGTGTCGACACAAAAACTGGTGAAAGAATCTTCCATTACGGTCCTGTGTTTGGCACAAATAATATTGGCGAATTTCTAGGAATTGTCCATGCCCTTGTGATGCTTAAAAAACAAGGAAAAAACACAACCATATACAGTGACAGCATGACTGCACTGTCATGGGTGCGCAATAAAAAAGCCAATACAAGTCTCACTCGAGACAGCCGTACAGAACAGCTTTGGCAAATGATTGAACGTGCAGAAGCATGGCTGAAGGAAAACAGCTATGAAAACAAAATTATCAAGTGGGAAACCCATTTTCACGGCGAGATTAAAGCTGATTTTGGCCGGAAATAGATGGGATAGTATTTACGTAAACATGAATTGCCAGGAAGGCTTCCCCTTCCTGGCTTCTTTTTATTGGGATGCTAACAATTCCACAATTTGATCTTCTATGGCCTTGCCCTGCTTTTCATCCATTAAGTGATTCAACAAAATCGAGAATATGTATGTTTTGCCGCTTTTACTTCTAACATAGCCTGACAGGGAGCTGACTGCAGATAATGTACCTGTTTTTGCTTTAACTGCCCCTTTTGTATTTTCAGAAAAAAGACGGTTGCGCAGTGTGCCGCCAATCATTCTATCTTTATTGCCGGAGACAGGCAGTGCCTTTTCATAAATCGGAAACCAAGCATGCTTTTGCACGTTGAAAAGCAATGTTGACAAATCGTTTGCTGTTATTAAATCAATTGGCGAAATGCCAGAACCATCGCGCAGAAGTATTTTGTTTTTATCTAGACCAAATTGTGTCAATTGGTCCCGCAAAACAGCAATTCCCTCATCAAAGCTGCCTTCCCCTTTTTCCACTCTGCCCATTTCCTTTAAGAGTGTTTCTCCTATCGTATTATTACTGAGCTTCATAAATGGAATAAGCAGTTCTGACAGCGGCATGGATTTATGCACAATAATTGGAGTGGACAAATCTGGAGTTTTCCCTTCCTTAACTTGACCTGTCCAAGTAATGTTCTGTTTTGCCAATGCTTGCGTAAAGACATCCAGCACCATATCCGGAGGACTTTCTACTGCTACCCAAACCTTTGTTTCCTCTGCACCTTTTGGGATATTTCCCTTTAAGCTGATAGATTCCCCGCCATGCTCCCTTTCTGCCTCTATATCCTCTTTTGCTCCTTGTGCGGCAGTTGTGGTTTTATTGTTTATTTCAAGCTTAAGTGAAGAAGGCAAAACACTGACGAGTGCCCTGCTTCCAGCTTTTGCCCCAGGTTTCACCTTCATCATTATAGTGCCTGCATCATATTCTTTATCTGGTGACATAGTCAAAGCAGAAACTGGTGCTCCATAATAGGTGGATTCATCACTCCAGGCTAAATCAACTGAGTACGGCACATCATCATACCAGCTCGCATCTCCAATAATACTGCCATTAATTTGATTAATCCCTTTAGCATGCAAATGTTCAGCAATTTTATCTAAATCACTTGCCAGTAATGTTGTATCTCCTTTTCCTTTCAGATAGACATTCCCACTCAACACCCCATCTTCCAGCTTTCCGTCTGTGTAAATCTCTGTCTGAAAACGGTAGTCAGGACCTAAAACCGAAAGAGCAGCAGCTGCTGTTAACAGCTTTAAATTCGAAGCAGGAGCTAATCTCGTTACAGCCATTTGTTCAAACAACACTTGGCCGCTGTTTTGATCACGAATGCTGATACCAGTGAGACTTCCCTTTAATTCAGGGATGGTGTTGAGCAAGCTGTTCATTTGACTGTTCAGCTCGCCCTCATTTCCTTTAGCATTTGCTTCCACATGAAAGGAAATGGTTCCGCTCAGTTGTAACACAATCATTCCAATCATAACAGGAAGCAGTACGAATTTACGTCTTTTCAACATCCAACTTCACTCCTTGGCAGATGCATTTATAAAAGACTATTATGACCACAAGAGCAGCTGTTTAGACACTTAGTGCTGACAGTTAGGGCAATAGAAGGTTTTTTTAGAGGAAATCTCTGTTTGAACAATCTTTGTACCGCATCTTTGGCATGGTTGGCCTTCGCAATCATAAACACAGCAAAGGTCATTATATGCGCCTGTTTTGTTATCGTTAATGAATAGAGGATGTTCCATATAGCCACCAATATCAGTCGCTTCTTTAAGTACAGTCTGAATAGCCGTATATAATGCTGTTTTTTCTTCAGAAGTTAAGTCCTCCAGCTTTCTTTCAGGAAGCAGCTTTGCATGATAACAGATTTCGTCTGAATAGCAGTTTCCGATGCCTGATAAGAAATGCTGATCGACTAGCTTGAGCTTTAATGTGCCGCGCTTTTTTTCTATATATGCCAGAAAATCCTCTTTAGTAAAGCTTAAGTCAAGTGGTTCCGGTCCTAAATCAGCAAGCTCGGCTTCTGCTTCAGCGTTTGTATATAGGTGAAGATAGCCTAACCGAAGTCCAATAATATACAGATGCATATTTCCGAATGAAAGCTGGATTTGAACCGTTCGCTTTGGCTTGTCTTTTTCCTCTGAATAAAACATCCAGCCTCCCAGCATTAAATGCAGCAGCAGTACTTTACCGTTGCTTAACCGAAACAGCAGATGCTTAGCTCTTCTCTGAACAAGACTAACAGTATTTCCCTGAACTGCTTGTATGAAATTTTGCGGATCAACGTTAATAGATTTTTCTCTGTTAACTATTACATTAGATATGACTTTACCTTGAATCAACTGATTTAGATTGCGCTTATAGTTTTCCATTTCTGGTAATTCAGGCATTTATGGAGCCTCCTAAATTAGTATTTGCTTGTTATCATCTGACTCTGCTGCTCTTTTCATGCACAAAAAAAGCTCCATCTTTGACTTTGCAAAGATGGAGCAGAATGCTTACCGTTTTTTTACGATTTCATAGCCAAGCAAGTCGACTGCATGCTCAATACCTTGTTCTAATGTTGAGAAGGTTGGAATAGTACTTAAATCTACTCCTGAGTTAACAATTTGCACACCTAATGTCGGACTGATGCCAACAAGGATACATTCCCCGCCTAAAAGGGACACTGCCTTTACTAAGCCCTGCAGGCGAAAAACAATATACTCGTCAAATTCACTGATTGCCGTCATATCCAGCAACAAATAACTAGCTCTTTTTTTGGAAAACTCAAATAAGGTTGTTTGGAGCAGTCCTTCAAATCGCTCATCATTAAATTTCCCGACAAGGGAGACTGCTAATATCCCTTTTAACACAGGCATAATCGGTGTAGACAAATGTTTGACAAGATCTGTCAGCTCATGCGTTCTGTCCGCTACTTTTTGTTCCAGCTCACTGATATATGCTTGTTCTTTTTGTCGTGCAAGCTCATGGATATTATCATTAGGTGTAATAGAGGATGGGAAAATTTCAATCTCATCATATTCACTGCCAGACAGCTGCGATTTATTGACTTTATACCACATGTTTTCCTTCAATAAGCCTGTAAACACTCCGGCCCAATGGCTTGGTAAAAGAACGAGCGCCTGCTCTTTTTTGAGAGATTGATAGATGCGATGCTCCCAGCTGTTTTCAAGCTGCAGGATCATTCGTTTCTCCTCCAGACAAAAATGGCGGACATTAATTTTCCCCCAGCCTGCATTCCGATAAATATCGATATATTGCGTAAGTACATTTCGTGTATCAATTCTATCTTTGTAATAACTGCTCACCAGCTCGCCCATTCGGAATCCAGTTGCCTCTAAAACGGTATTAGACACATCTTCCCCTGATATCTCAATGATCGTGCTGATGAATAATTCTATCGCGGAGTCCCAAAACAGCATAGATGGGGCTCCGTCAAATGTAAATACACCTTTTTCTTTATCCCAAGTAAACACAGTTGAATCAACCTGTGTACGTATAATAGAGTCACCCATCGCTACTCTCTCCCCTTTTTATTTCTCTTCCAGCTTTTTTCCTAACCCAAACATGAATTGGTAAAACAGCTCTAACGCTTGTGCGATTGTTAAATCCTCTGTAAAACCAGCTACATTTTCAATCGGAAGGTTTACATCCCAAAGTCCGTCCTGTCCGTTAAACATCAAGCTGTAAGAATTCTCTTCTCCCAGCTGTTCAGCAAAATAGGCACGGATTACGGCTTCCTGTTTTTTAGGTGCCTTGAAGCCGAACAATGCATCATACTTGCGAAATACAGAATCTACTTCCAATGTCAGTCCTTCCACTTGAATAATGTCAAATAAATCAGACTCGATGTATAAGTATTCCTCAAGATTTGCTTTTAATAGTGAAATCTTGTCATTCAAAAAAGAGGCAGGCAAGTTGTCCTTAACAACTTCATCACTCTCTTTATTGGCAAGCTCCATATAAGTTTGACCAAGTCGGTCAGTTAACTCGCTTACAGCGATATTTTCTTCCTTTGCCAATTCATTTTCAAGTACGTATGCTCTTTCTAATGGAAGAACGGAGATTTTACTGTTAGTTGCATTTTTTTCAATGTATTTCATCATATTTGCTTTAATCACGTTCCTGATAGCTCCTTTACCTTATTATTTCTTTTTAGATCTTTTTGGTTTATAGACAGCACTGCCTGTATGCCTGCTTGCATTTGAACCATTCGTACGCCCTTTTTCCTGTCTTGTTCCACTATTGCTGTTTCTTTTTCCACTATCTTGCTTTTTATTATCTTCATTCGAAGACTGTTTTTTTCTTCCTTGAACAGCTTTTGCTTTTTGCGCAGCACGGAAGCCAGTTTTCCGTTTACTGTCTGGGGCCTTTTTCTCCTGAACTTTTTTATCATCCGTCTTTTTTAATTGCTGCATTTTTTCAATGCGAATGCCAAGCTCATCTTCTATCATATCCAATGTTTGTCTGTCATCAGAAGTATATAAAGTAATCGCAAATCCTTCTAAGCCAGCTCTTCCTGTACGTCCGATTCTGTGCACATAGCTTTCTGCATCTGCTGGGATGTCATAATTGAATACATGTGAAATCCCGTCAATATCCAACCCTCTTGCTGCAACATCTGTAGCAATTAAAATTGGAAACTTTACATTACGGAAATCTTTCATCACTTGTTCACGTTTCGCTTGGGAAAGGTCACCGTGTAATTCACGGCACTCAAAGCCATTGTTTCGGAGAACTTCATACAATTTGCTTACACGTCGTTTCGTACGGCAAAAGACAACAGCCATATAAGGATTAAAGGATGTAATTAGACTCATTAATGTTCCTTGTTTCGCTCTGTCTGTTGAGTGCATCGAAAACTGTTTTACCGTTACAGCAGGACCTTGTTTTTTCTCTGCTGTTATATATTCAGCTTCTTTCATATATTTCTTGGCAAGCATTTTAATATTATCTGATATCGTTGCAGAGAACATTAAAGTTTGTCTGTTTGCTGCTGATTTACGCATTATGTATTTGACTTCCTCTAAGAAGCCGATATGAAGCATCTGGTCTGCCTCATCTAACACTAGCACTTTCAAGCGGTCGAGCTTAATGTGGCCGCGTTTCATATAATCGATTAATCTGCCTGGTGTTGCAACAACAATGGAGATATTATCCTTCATCCGATGCAGCTGCTTCTCTACATCCTGCCCGCCGTAAGCAGTGAGCACCTCTGCATAATCTGGTTTCACTTTCTCTATTTCGGCAGCAATTTGGATCGCTAGCTCTCTTGTTGGGCTGACAATCAATGCTTGAATATAGTCTGCGTCTTTTTTTAGCTTTTGTACGATTGGCAAAGCAAATGCATATGTTTTACCTGTACCAGTCTGGGCTTGTGCTATCACATCTTTTCCTTCTAAAATGGATGGAATAACCATTTTTTGAATAGGAGAAGGTTCTATTATACCTCTATTTCGCAAAAGGTTTATTGCATTATCATTGATTCCTAAGCTTTTAAAATCTGTCAATTCATATCCCTACTTTCTACTGGCTGACTTAATGTAGCCAACCATTCTTTATTTTGGCTTTTTATGATGAAAATAGCAAGTATATGTGAAGAATTCTTGACTGAAAACCTCTGTTTCTTTGTAAACTTCTCAAAAGAAAAGGAGCAATAGACCTTAGTCTATGCTCCTGGCATTGCTTAGACCAACTTTAGAATTTCGGTGACTGCATAAGCTACACCATCATCATTGTTGCTCTTAGTTATATCACTTGCTCTTCTTTTTATTTCATCAGGAGCATTTTCCATTGCAAATGATCTTGTAGACACTTCGAACTGTGTTAAATCATTGCCGCCATCTCCAAATGAGTAAATTTCATCGAATACCATTTTCTTCATGTTTTCATATCTTCTAATTGCTTTGCCTTTTTGAGCAGCACTTGAAGTGATTTCACAGTTATTTGGGAAAGAGGATGAAAAGGATACGCTGGAAATCTCTTTTAAACTATTTTTAACTGTATCAATTCGCTCAATTTCCGTTTCATTTACTACAGCTATCAATTTATATATCTTAATATCTTCCATGTCAACAATGCCTTCATAATCCTGGCTGCTGAACATTTCTTCAATTTGGTCCCATGATTTCCCTCTTAAGGAAGGTAAAGTACCTGGGAATCCTCCTCTATTTGTATAAACAAGAATACCGACGTTTAACGGCTTTAGTTTTTCTAAAAGTTCAAAGTACAATTCTTTGGAAAGAGTAGTTTCATAAAGCAGCTCCCCTGTTTCTGAATACATCATACTTCCGTTCAAACAGAAAATTGGCAGCTCCAATTCAGCGACACCAGCAACTTTAATAACGTCTGCATACTGTCTGCCTGTATTTAGAATTACTTCTATATTATTGTCCTTCATTTGTTTAATAACATTTCTATTATTCTCGGAAATCAGATGCTGGTCATCTAACAGAGTTCCGTCTAGATCAATGGATACACATTTCATTCTGTTTGCCCCCTTAAGTACTATACTCTTAGTATTATAACTTTTCGTTTCTCTAATAGACAGCCTTTTTGCCTCACAAAAAATAAGGAGAGAGCTAAAGCTCACTCCTTATTTGCATCTAGCTTTGTATCAAGGGGTTTTAATCTTGCTTCAATCTGTTCACGCTGCGGCTCTAAAAACGGCGGAAGTGCCAATGACTCTCCAAGATGATCAATATGCTCATCTGTATCAAAGCCAGGACCATCTGTTGCCAGTTCAAACAAGATACCGTTTGGTTCTCTGAAATAGAGAGATTTGAAATAGAAACGGTCTACGAAGCCTGAGTTTTGGAATCTTGATTCATTGACTTTATTGATCCATGCATACAGCTCTTCTTCATCATCGACACGGAAGGCAACATGATGGACTCCGCCTCTGCCTAGCCGCTGCACAGGCAAATCGGTTCTTTCCTCAATATGAACTTCTGCGCCAGTTCCCCCTTCTCCCGTTTCAAACACTAATACATCAGGCTGATCTTTAATAGTGGAAGGAAATTGTCCTTTTAAACGGAACCCCATTAGCTCTGTAAGCACACGTACGGTTGATTCTGTTCGGCGGACGGTCAGCTGAACTGGTCCAAGGCCGATAATTGCATGCTCTAGCGGAATTGGTCCGTTCTTCCATGGTATTCCTCCTGCTACCCCACTGTTTTGTTCATCAGAAACAAGGAAGAAACGCTGGTTTTCATAATCTCTGAACTCAAGTGTTTTCCGTCCCGCTCTTTCGAGAATGTCCCCATGAGTGACTTGCAACTCATCAAAACGGTTCACCCAATATTGTAAGGATGCATCACTCGGCACACGTAAAGAAAGTGCAGAGATACTGCTGACACCTTCTTTGTTCGGAGCAAGATTTGGAATTTCAAAGAAGGTAAGCTCTGTCCCTGGATTGCCCTTTTCATCACCATAAAAAAGATGATAAACAGATGGATCATCTTGATTTACTGTTTTTTTAATAAGGCGCATGCCTAAAGTTTTTGTGTAAAAATCATAGTTCTGCGCTGCTTTTGCTGTCATGGCTGACACGTGATGAATGCCTTTAAAGTTCATCTTAACTCCTTCTTTCTATTTCTGAATTTTTTTTAACAGATGAAGCAGCTGCTTTTTTTCCGTATCTGTTAATGCATCAAATTGAGCCGCTTGAAACATCTCTTGTTGAGGAATCACTTCGCTGTACAGCTTAGTTCCTTTTTCTGTGAGCGATACGTATTTCGTTTTCCATTCCTGTTTTCTTTCAATCAGGTTCTGCTCCTCCATCTTCTTTAAAAGCTGAGCAATATTCCCTTTTGAAACAAGTAATTTATCTGCAAGCTCTTGCTGGGAAATAGATTTATTATGACCAATTTGCGCCAGCAAATCCAGCTGTGCAACGTTCAGTCCGAATTCTTTCAAGTGCTGGTTGCTTTTTCTGTTGCTTTTGTTATAAAACCGGGAAAGCCGGAACCATAACAATACGCCTAGCTTTACATTTCTGTTTGTATTCGTCATTTTTATTCACCTAATTATGAGTTTAGCGGTAAACTTATAATCTTAGTTTATAACTAAACTGATATTTCGTCAAATACTTTTACCTTAAAAATTGGATTATTTATGAATTTATTGTATGTCTTAAACTATTATCTTCTCGATTTCTGCAGACATACATATATTCGAGCAGGAAAAATGGCCAGCGAAAAGCCCAAGCATTCAGCTTGGGCTTTCATCAAATATTTATTTGCAACATTACCGGACAATGATCACTGCCCATGACATCACAATGAATTTCTGTATCTATCAGTCTATCTTTTAAACGTTCAGACAGGATAAAATAATCGATTCTCCAGCCGATATTCCGCTCTCTCACTTTTGCCATATAAGACCACCAAGTATAAACATCACCTCTGTCTGGATACAGATAGCGGAAGCTGTCAATATAGCCTGAATCAAGCAGGCTCGTCATTTCTCCCCGCTCCTCCACTGTGAAGCCGGAATTGCCGAGATTTGATTTTGGGTTTTTTAAATCGATGGCCTGATGGGCCACATTTAAGTCCCCACAGTAGATAACCGGTTTAACGGCATCAAGTTCTTTTATATAGGTTTTTAGCTGTTTTTCCCATTCGATTCTATATCCAAGTCGGCTTAAGTCTCTTTTCGAGTTGGGTGTATACACGTTCAGCAAAAAAAATTCAGGGAATTCTAGTGTAATAGCTCTTCCTTCTAATTCCTCAAAGTCTTCCCCAATGCCGTAAGTGACACTGATTGGCTCCTGTTTTGTAAATACAGCTGTGCCGGAGTAGCCTTTTCGCTCCGCATAATTCCAAAACTGATGATAGCCTTCTAAGTCTAACTGTATTTGGCCTTCCTGCAGCTTTGATTCTTGTATACAAAATATATCTGCATCTATTTCATGAAAAAAGTCTAAGAAGCCCTTTTTTACACATGCTCTTATGCCGTTCACATTCCATGTTACTAATTTCATCTGTAATGCTCCTTATTAATAATAATCATTCTAAATTAATAGATTACCATGAAACTAGCAATCAATAAAGTAATATCCTTTTTCCAATTTAAACACAAAAAAATCTTATCCCTGTTGCTGATATGAGCATGGGATAAGATTGCCGTTTATACAACGGTTGGCGATTCAGCAAAACCAACATCATAATGGCGAATAAGCTGATAAAGACCTTTAGCAATTTGCTCTTTACCGTATAGCGGTTTTCCATGACCTGTATAAATGGTGCTTGGCTCTAGTTTTGCCAGTTTAATGATTGATTCTCTGCTTTCTGCACGGTTTGGTGTAAAGTAAGCAGGAGGTCCATGTATCTCTTCTTTTTGCGTTAATACAGCAAGTAATGACTCTTGTTTAACGGTAACAAAAGCATCTCCTGCCAGCATCAGTCCATCTTCTTTTCTGTATAACGATATATGTCCTTTCGTATGCCCTGGTGTATGAATGCCCTCCCAGCCCTGCATGAATTCTAACTCTGTGCCAGTTTCTATTTCACGTAAATTAGAGTGAAGCCCAATACCATCACGGGGATAAAACGGCGATAAAAACGACATTAGTCCTTTAACAATAAATGGTGTTGGTCTTGGATACTCCTTCTCTCCTGTTAAATATGGCATCTCCTCGTGATGGGCATATATTGGTACATCCCACTCTTTAAGCAAAACCGGCAATGCCCCGATATGATCAAAGTGGCCATGTGTTAATACGATTGCTTTTGGCTTCTTGCTGCCAAATAACGTGGAAGCATATTTCAAGATAAATTTAGCAGAATACGGCACCCCTGCATCAACCAGTACCCATTCATCTTTATTTTTGCCCAGTCCAGAAATGAATGCGATATTTGCGATAGCTGTTCTGTATCCATATACATCTGTGGCTATTTTCATGTTCGATTCTCCTTTTTCCTATTATTGTTGCCAATATTTTTGTTCTGACACTGTAATTCGATTTATTTTTTTCAGGGATACATGTAATTTTCCGTTAAAGCGAACACTAAACTTAAACACTTAATGGAGATGCTTTAAATGAATACACAGCAAAAAAGTCTGCTTGAAGAATTAAAAAAAGATGAATGGAGTCACTCTAAAGAGTGGTTTGAATATTGGCTCGGCTATTCAGGACCAGATCACTGGCAGTTTTGGATTGGACTTGCTCTTTTAATAGTGCCGTTAATTGCTTTTTTTCTATTGATAAATAAGCGTAATGCCCTCCAGCTCGGCTTCTATGGATACAATGTTCATGTGTTCTTTACCTATATCGATTTATATGGCGCTAATAATGGTTATTGGTTTTATCCATATAAGGTGCTGCCAATCCTTCCATCCAGCTTTGCATTGGACGTCTCATTTGTACCGGTGTTTTTTAGCTTCATATATCAGTGGTCTCAAGCAAAACAAAAGAATTATTATGTATGGTCAATAATATTATCTGCTGTTTTCGCATTTGTTTTAAAACCTTTGTTTGTTGCTATTGGCATGTTCGAGTTTGGCAAAGGTGCAAATTACCTTCATCTATTTATTGGCTATGTTATTGTTGCCTTAACAGCAAAATGGATGACAAATCTGTTCTTGTATTTTGAAAAAAAAGCCAAAGTTCAGCATTCCTAATTAATCAAACCAAGCTATTCTAGCACAGGTTCACTTATTCAAAATGGATGTTTTGACCAATCTGGAGAAAAAGTGTTAAGATGGCAACGAGGTGAAACGACAATGATAGATTCATTTAAAGCAGTAGTTGTAGATAAAAAAGACGAGGATTTTTCTTTAAAAGTGGACCAAGTCAGCCTAGATAACTTATCAGAAGGAAATGTTCTTATTGAGGTTCATTATTCTGGAATAAACTATAAAGATGGACTTGCAAGTGTACCAAACGGCAAAATCGTCCGTTCCTTTCCACATATTCCAGGCATTGATCTAGCAGGCATTGTAGTCTCATCTGATGATGAACGCTATCAAAAAGGCGATAAAGTTATTGCCACAAGCTATGAGATTGGCGTATCGCACAGCGGCGGATACAGTCAATATGCAAATATCCCTGCAGATTGGATTGTGCCCCTTCCAGATGGCCTTACATTAAAAGAAGCAATGATTGTTGGGACAGCAGGCTTCACTGCAGGCTTAAGCATTCAACGACTTGAAGAAAACGGCTTGACTCCTGAAAATGGCAAAGTACTCGTAACAGGTGCAACAGGTGGTGTCGGAAGCTTTGGTCTGGCAATGCTTGCAAAGCTGGGCTATAAGGTCGATGCAAGTACAGGCAAGCAATCGGAGCATACATATTTACAAACTATAGGTGCTGACAGCATCATTTCCCGCACAGATATTTATGACGGCAAGTTGAAAGCCCTTGATAAACAACAGTGGGCTGCTGCCATCGACCCTGTTGGTGGAAGCACATTAGCTGCGATCACAAGCAAGCTTCTTTATAACGGCTCGGTAGCTGTGAGCGGCTTAACAGGCGGCGGTGATGTCCCGGCAACAGTATATCCTTTTATTTTAAGAGGTGTTAATATACTGGGGATAGATTCTGTCTACTGCCCGATGGAAACAAGAAAAAAGGTTTGGAACCGAATCGCTACAGACTTAAAACCAGCTGATTTAACCCAATTTATTTCAAGTGAAGTAACGCTCGAAGAGCTTCCTTCTGTCTTGCCAACCATCTTGGAAGGCTCTGTACGCGGAAGAATAATTGTTAACATTAAAGGATAAAAAAAGGACCTTCAAGGTCCTTTTCTCATTTCATTTGCATCCATGTTTCAATATAATGGACTGCAAAGTTTATATTTTCTTGTGGATACGCTTTAGCTACCTTCGCAAGCTCACCTTTCATATAAGACTTACTCTTTTCATAAAAGCTTATATTTGCTCCCTCAGAAGACTCTCCTGTTTCAACACCAATATTGATTGCTTTGCCAAAGTCTTTCGCATATTGCACTTCTGTTTTTACAAGAGCATTAATACCATTGATTCCTGCTGCTGCATTTCTGTATGCCATAATTGTGGCAAAATCACTGTTTTTAATAGCCCATTTTGCAAGATTGCTTTTCCCATACGTATTGGCAAATGTTATTTCATCAAACCAAAAAGGAATGTCTATACTAAACTCAAGGTTTAAGTTATTGCTTAGTTGTCCGCTGCGTTTGATTAATTTTTGATATGCTAATACAACGTCAGCTCTGTCTGTATTCCATTCTTTCAAAATATATGGTTCTACATCTAGATGAACACCTGTAAAACGTTGATTTTCCGTACTGTTTTTTTGATAGCTTTTCACCCATTGAAACAAGCTGTCAGCATAACTTTGACCGCCGTCCAACGCCCATTTCGGTGCACCATCTAATGCATGAACACTGATTTTATTATTAGTCGCTTTAGTAATAAATTGTTGATATACCTTCCGTGCAACATCTTGGTCAACCTGCAAATAAACATCCGTTACCTGATTTTTCACTAGGAAACTAATGATTTTATTTTGACCAGCTGCTGATGTTAATGACCATGGATTCCAAATCCAAGTAGCATTTGTTTTACTGCTTTCTGCAGCATTTGCATTAATAGCAGGCAGCATTAATCCCACCACCAGAAAAAGAATGACTAGTTTCTTCATATATATACTTCTCCTTTTAGAAAAGCCTAGACTAATCCAAAGGAGAAGTCTGGCAGCCTGGCAGCCATTCGTTTTTACTAACGGTTAGGCCCATAGCTTTGCGTCCTTGCTTTTCAACAAGTTTGCCCTTTTCAGATGTAATTTAGTTACCTATATTATAGCTTTTCTCAATCTATTTTCCTACTACTATTATCATAGTTGTTAAATGTAAAATATGGTTATAAAGGAAGAAACAACAAAAAAAGATGTGTTTAGTTACAACACATCTTTATCTAGTTAACATAATAATATTATATTTAACCATTTTCAATTGCCTTACACACTTCAATCGTTAATTCTTGAGTGATTTCATCGAGCTTCGGCTGGAGAACACTATTTACCATTGGTGCAAACGTTCCAAACGCATTGATTTCCAAGTAGCCAGTCATCCTCGTCTCATTCACTCCGCTTTGCTCGGCTGAAAAATACCCGTTTCCCATAAACTTTTCATTTATACCAGTTAATTTAAAAGAAACCTCAGAAGGTTCTTCCCATTTAAGAATATCAACTCTTAACGAGATCTTCTTCTTTAGAATGCCTAGATCTGTCTTGAATTCCCATGTTGACACCATTTCTGAGATAAGTTGATGCTGTATATACCCTGGCACAAGCGGAGCCCAATTATCCATTGAGCGAACAAAATCCCATACTTTCTCCATTGGTGCTTTTACTATAACGCTATGTTTTCTGCTTGGCATTTACATGAACACTTCCTTCTCCATATGTCTATTATTATGCATATTCATATAGGAAGAAAGTATGTATACTGACAATAATTTTATTAGTTTACATAATATTATTATCGTAAAATTAATTAAAGTAATCTGACAGCTCCATCTCCATCGCTTTTTCTTTTTGCGCATCAGAGACATGTGTATATTTTTGAGTTGTATTTAAATTTGTATGTCCTAACAACTCTTGAATTGTTCTGATATCTCTGCCGTCCCTGACAAGATGTGTTGCAAAGCTGTGGCGAAGCTTATGGCTGGAGATAGATTTTTGTTTCCAGTTATATTCTGGATATTCGCTTTCAATCGAAGCACATATACGCTCTGTTATTTCCTGAATCCTTCTTCTTGAGATCCTTTTCCCTCTTCTGGAAATGAATAATGCATCTTCATAGCCTTTCATTGGCAGAATTCTATCTTCCTTAATATAGGCCGCCAGCTCATCATAAAGCTTTGCTGGCAAAGGAATATATCTATTTTTATTACCTTTACCTAAGACGTGCAACCCTCTTTTGCCAGATTGAATCGAGGATATGTTCAGAATATGAATCTCAGAAACCCGCAAACCAGCAAAAGCCATCAAGCCCATCATGATTTTATTTCTGCGCTGATGCTGCTTTTGGGAAACAATGCCGACCATTTCAAAATATGCTTTCAACTCATCTTTTTCTAAATAACTCGGCAGCTTTCCTTTTTGTTCTTTTGCACTTACCAGTTCAGCAGCAATGTTTTTATCGAGAAGTTCATAGTCCATTAAACATTTGAAGAAAGAGCGCAATGCTGTCAGCCGTCTATTTCTTGATGCAGCACTGTTGCCTCTTTTCGTTTTAAGCTCATTCATAAATAGAGTTATATGAAGTTTTTTTACATCCCCTAATTCTACTTTTGCTGCCTTTTTTCTTGTTATAAATTCTAAAAATAAGAAAATATCACGTATGTAGTTTTCTATTGTAAATTTGCTGTAATCTTTATTGTCCATCTCTGTTTGAAAGATAGTAATTTCATCCTCATACCAACTTGCTAATAAATTATTATCCATCTCTATATTCCACCAATCTTCGACTTTTATCTATTATTTATTATACTATATTCCTTAATAAACCGCACATAAGAGATATTATGCGCGGTAATGCAGTCAAAACTGCTACAAAAGAATGAAATTATCTTCTCCGTGTTATGACCTATTTAATTTGTTGCTATTTATTGGGATAATTAGTAAGAATAACTAGCTGTTAACTACTAGAACTAGAGGTGTTTTTTTGTGAAAATACTCTTTTTAATAATCAGTTTTTTAAATTTAGCAGATGGGTTATTAACCTATATTGGGATACAGCTTGAGCTAATAGATGAAGCAAACCCGTTAATGAGTTCTGTCTGGGAGATATCTCCTTTTTTGTTTTTAGCTTTGAAATTCTTCTTATCAATCTTACTCTTTATTTTCGCTTATACTTTTTCAACAAAACATGTAAAAACATGGACGATTATTCTCATTGTTCCCCTGTTATTATATGCAAGTATTTTCGCTGTCCATCTAACTTGGATTTCATACGTAATTAAAGTAGAAGATAATAATATTATGTAAACTAGTATTTTTCACTCTTTATCTGAGTATATAAAAAAAACTAAATTACTGTTAAAGGTGTTTTAATCATGAATGTACATAAAGCCATTACCAAACATGTTAATAAAGTGAATGTTCGTGTAATAAAGTTCCAAGCATTAGATCAGCAGCGAGAATTCATTATTGAAGAAGCAATTGCTCTCTGCAAAAACGAATATCCCTTCACTGTCGATAATATTAATGCAGTCACAGAGCAAATTAATGAATTAGCAAAACAAGGAACTATTCCAACACGAAAAATCGTTACAATTAAAATGGTTCAGGATTTTGTAAAGAAAGAAAACTCCTTATCTTAACGATAAGGAGTTTTCTTATATTATTTTCCTGCCTAGCTGTCCCAATGCATAATGAATGCCATGCTTTAACGTTTGGAAACAATCAAATTGAGATAAATTAATATTTGCCTGTGATACGACAATACTCAGTTCTGGGGAAATTCCTACTAAAATCGTTTGAATGCCAATAAGATTTGCAGCCGAACCGATTTTCTCCAAAAGACTTGCAGTATGCTGACTGATATCCCGGTCCAAACCAGTTAAGTCTAATACTAAATAGCTTGCCTTATATTGAGGTAAATTATTTAGTGTATTAGTAACAAGCAGTTCAGAACGGTCTTCATCATACTTTCCAAGGAGCGGAACAATTACGATGTCATCATGAACGGGAATAATCGGAGAAGAAATTCTTTTGACTAATTCCTTCAGCTCTTTCGTTTTTTCCTCAACAACCTGTTCTAATCGAGCAATCTGTTCGGATTCTTTTTTCCTCGCGAGCTCATGGATATTATTCGTAACAGTAATTTCTGATGGGAAGTATTCAATAATGCTGCACTCATTGCCTTCAAGCTGCTCTTGAATAATTTTGTACCAAATATTTGTGCCGAGTAATCTGGTAAATATACCAGCATAATGGGCAGCTAAATAACATCCGCCCTTCTTTTTTCCTTGCTCTACATTTATTTTATATTCCCAGCTGTCTTTAATATGAGCGGTTAAAGTTTTCGTTTGATAATTCAAATCAAAAATTTCAGCCACACCCCAGCCTGCCGATGCATATGTAGCGGTAATAAGATTCGCCGCCTCCTTCACATCTACATCCTTCATTTTTTCAAAATACTCGCCAACGACTAGACCTTGACGATAACCGGTTGCCTCAAACACTAAGTTTGAAGCCTCTTCACCAGATATTTCTTCAATCGTATCAAAAAAAGTTTTCATCGCACTAGAAATCCAAAAAAGAACAGCATCTTGCTCTTCAAACAAAAACCTGCCCTTTTCTAATTCCCACTCAAAGTGTAAACCACCAATATGAATAGAATTATTGCTCATGTAAATCCCCTTTTTCCGTTCAGTTTTCTTTTCTCTATTATTGTTATATTCACCTAGCTTATATACACTGTTTTTCATTTTTTTAAACCTGTTTCGTGAAAATTTTTAAGTGGAAATAATAGTTTATTAATCTCCTTCGTTTAGGAACGGTGCTTTATCTACTTATATTACTTCTCTAGTTGATTATTTTTAAAATAGCTGTTATTAACACTCCATTCATTTATTTTTCCTTTCCTCTTAGTTTTACTAGGCCTCCGCCAACTCCAAATGTAAAGCATTGCATACAATATGACATGGTTATGCTTGGTGCTATTTTTCAGGGGTGCTCATACAATAGTTAATGGTAAGTACTTCATTGCTTGTGTTTAGACGTTTGAAGGAGGAGCTAATGAATGGCGGCGAAAAGATGGTCAGAGATGGCATTTCAGAATCTTCAAGAAAAGTCGATGACATTTGATGTTGTTTTTCAGCGCATTTCCAATTTTATGAGAAGAAATCCACGGGGAAATTATCGCTTGATGATTGGCACTGATTCTCAGGTTCACCCTAAGCATACTACCTTTATAACGGGCATTGTAATCCAGAACAAGGGTAAAGGAGCTTGGGCATGCATTAGAAAAATAATCGTTCCCCGCAAAATGCTGGCGTTGCACGAAAAAATTTCTTATGAAACAACCTTAACAGAGGAAGTGGTGTCTCTGTTTACAGAAGAACGGAAAAACGAACTGATTGATATTGTTCTGCCATTTATATATAGTGGAGCGACATTTTCAATGGAAGGACATATAGATATTGGCAGCGGCTCAAGAAATAAAACGAGTGAGTTTGTTAATGAAATGGTTGCAAGAATTGAATCAATTGGAGTTGAACCGAAGATTAAGCCTGATTCGTTTGTAGCCTCTAGTTATGCTAATAAATATACGAAATAATTTTTTACATAAAAAAAGCCTGTCCCAAACTGGAACAAGGCTTAATTTGTTATTCTTTTGTTGATGCCACTTCTTCTGACATCTTTTTGTTTTTGTTGATGAAGTGGATGATAAACGTAATAATGAACGCAAGAATCAATATAGCAAAGAAGATATAATGATCTAATTCAAAGCCAAAGATACTTGCAAACATTTTAAGAGCAATAATGCCAATTAGCACAAATGCAGTGTTTTCCAATTCAGGCACTTTATCAATTAATACAAGGAATAGCTTCGCTACTGTTCTCATCATTAAGATTCCAAGCATTCCACCGAGAAGCAGAATCCAAATTTCTTCAGAAACAGCTAATGATGCGAGAATACTGTCAACTGAAAATGCTAAGTCCAACAATTCAACAGAAATGACCGTAGCCCAAAATGAACCAAACATCCGGACAGTCCAGCTGTCTTTTTTAATTCCCTTAGCGTCCTCATCCTTGTTGTCAAGCCAGAAATGTTTAATAACAATCCACGCAAGATAAGCGGCACCAAGGACTTTAATCCATGTGAACTTAATTAAATATACCCCAAGTCCGATAAATAGAAAGCGGAAGAAATACGCTCCAAACAATCCGTAAGTGAGTGCTTTTTTTTGCTTGTCCTTCGGTAAATCCTTGACCATAATGGCAAGTACTAACGCGTTATCTGCAGAAAGTAGTCCTTCAAGGATGATTAATGAACCAATCAATCCCCACGAAACTGGATCTGATAATACTTCTACCCACATGTCCCAATCAAAAAAGGAAGCATAAGTGGAAAGTATTTGATGTAGTATGTCCAATGAAAAAGCCCCCAAATATAAGTAATGTAATTTCGATAATGAAAATATTATACTCCTAAAAATACACAACTGCAAACCTTTAAACAGTATTTGGAAGCTTAGCCCTTGTAATGATGCCGGTGTATACTATTGTAAATCTTCGAATTCCTTTGCTATTCGATCTAACGCTGTTTGAATGAGTGAACGCGGTGATGGAATACAAATTCTCTGAAAGGCTGTGCCTTCTTCTCCGAACATACTTCCATCCTCTAACAGGACATTCGCTCTGTTATAGATGCGATCATGGACTTCTTCAGGTGTAATATTATAGGCGGAAAAATCCATCCACATAATATATGTGCCTTCTGGTATGACCACTTTCACCTTCGGCATTTTTTTGTCGATAAATTCTTTCACCATTTCCATCGTGCCGTCAATATATGTTTTCAAATCTTCGAGCCATTCTTCTCCATCGTTATAAACAGCAATAAGCGCAGATATGGTAAACGGTGATGCCATTTGGTGACCCATTGTTTTTATAAATTGTTTGCGCAGCTTTAAATTCGGAATGACCATATTTGTGCAATGAAGACCAGCAACATTGAAGGTCTTGTTGATGGCTGTACAAGTAATTAACATCTCATTATCAGCGATTTTCGCCATTGGAATGAACTTTTCATTTTTTCTGATCAAATCACCGTGAATTTCATCAGCAACGATCAATACTTGATGCTTTTTGCAAATCTCCGCTAATCTTTTCAGTTCATCTTCGCGGAAAATCCTGCCTGTTGGATTATGAGGGTTGCATAATATAAACATTTTTGTGCTGTCTTGACTTGCCTTTTCCTCAAAATCTGCAAAATCAATCGTATAATAGCTCTGCTCATCATATAGAAGAGCGTTGTTCAAAACTGTTCTGCCGTTCCCCTCAATTGCTGTTGTGAAGGGCGGATAAGCAGGACGCTGAATAATAATGCCGTCGTTAGGCTCTGTATAGGCACGGATTGCCATATTAATTGCATGAACAGTGCCAGGGCTATACACAATATGATCTTTATCGATGTCCCAATCATGTCTTTTTTTGAACCAATGCTGGATGGCTTTATAATATTCATCTGGAAAAATGGAGTAGCCGTAAATTCTGTTTTCAACTGTCTTATGCAAGGCATCAACAAGAGCCTGTGGTACTGGCAAGTCCATGTCAGCAGTGAATAAGGGAATCGTCTCTTCATCATAGCGCTCAGTGAGACCCATCTCCTTAATGAGCTTGCCGCCATCCCATTTAACCGAATATGTATTGCGCCTGTTTACTACTTCATCAAAATTATTAAGCATTATTGCACCCTCCTTGCTTTTTTTAGAAATCAATCTTCTTCATAAATCATCTTAACCGTCATCCCGCCGTCTATTGTAAGATTTGTTCCTGTGATGAAATTATTCTCTCTGTCTGTCAAAAATAGACATGCTCTAGCGATATCAGAAGGTTTACCAACTCTTTTGGATAAATGCTGCTCATGATCCACATCCCTTAATGAATTATAATGCTTCGTTTCAATCCAGCCAGGAGCAATGCTGTTAACAGCAATCCGGTCATCTGCAAGACTGTTCGCCAAAGCATGGGTAATTGCCATAATTCCGCCTTTGCTTGCACTATAGCTTTCTGTATTCGGTTCAGACATATATGCCCTTGTCGATGACATGTTCACAATTGCGCCGCCGTTTGTATTGTGCCTCATTATCTTAGCTGCCTCGCGGGAGCATAAAAATACACTCCGCAAATTTGTATTTATAATGTCATCCCATTCCTCCACAGTTAGATCATAAAAAGAT
The DNA here is from genome assembly GCF_022049065.2 of Niallia sp. Man26. Taxonomy (NCBI): domain Bacteria; kingdom Bacillati; phylum Bacillota; class Bacilli; order Caryophanales; family Bacillaceae; genus Niallia; species Niallia sp. Man26. The sequence continues at coordinate 1,896,553 of NZ_CP095743.1, read as the reverse complement.
TTAAACAGAGACTTGCCTGCATTATTGACTAAAATATCAATCCTGCCAAACCTCTGTTTCGTTTCTTCCATCAGCCGAATAATATCCTGTTCCTGCCTTACGTCTGTTTTAATGAAAGCTGCATTTTCAGAATAAGCTGACGCTTCAATTATTTTATTAGACGCAGCTTCATCCACATCTGCAAAAACAACCTTAGCACCTTCCTTTAAATAGTGCTCTGCAATGCTTTGACCGATTCCGTTGCTTGCGCCTGTTACGATGACGACTTGATTTGAAAATTTCATCGCTGTCTCCTTTATCCTTTTTGTTCCCATCCATTTTAGTTTTTACATTTCATTATTATTGTAATAAAGGAATCCAGACATTTCAAAAATTAACACTTTAAAATTAAATTACCTGCGATTAGATACTTAGATTTATCGTACTAATAAGGGCAATTACCTGCAAGAGATTAAAAAAAGTAAGCAAAAACGCTCCATTTAATGGAGCGTTTTTTATTCATCTAGTTCTTTAACACTAATGTTTTCAAACAAAGCTTCCCAATAATCATCATTGTTTGTCCACTTTTCGTATACAGGCATTTCCACTACTGTAACATTTTTGATTGGCCAGCTTTTCACTTCCATATCCTCTCTGTCATTATGATTGACGACCAGTATATGAAACTGATTTTTCACAATATCAGACAAGACAGCTTGCAGCTGAAGTGTATCTGAAAATGATGCTTCTGTCCTAACAAATAACAAGCGTTCTCCTTCATCAAAGAATTTTAACATTCTTTCCACACGTCTATCTACCTTCTGTTTTACCTTTGAATATTCCGGAAAGTTTGTAAATGTATTGCTGTCTGCTCGAAAATCATGGCTGGAAACAATATTGTAAGCGGTATCTGTAATGACTAAATGTGGATCTGTAGAGTTGATGCCTGTCGAGTACTCTCCAGTTGCTTTTAGGTTATGAAGTTCCATATATCCTGAAAATCTGTTAGCCAGCAGTCTAGTAACATCTGGCAGGTTATTTGAAGCCATCCAGTCCAGCGGCCCTGCAAATGGACGCAAATTAAATTTACGCAATTGGATGCTTGCCAAGCACAAATCTCCTAAACTGAAAATAGCGTCATATGTTCCTTTCATATCTTGTACACTCATATACTCTAAGTCTCCTTTATACATGCCTTCATTTCGGACGAATAGAAATTCCATCGAAAATTTGTTGCCAGTGATGATTATTTCCATCCCATATATCTTCATTTGGCAGCCATATAGAACAAACATTATCAATATTGCATTCTTGCACAATAAGATCAGAAACTGGATAGTGATTAACGACTAATAGTGTAAAGTCACCTTTGACAACCTCACGAAGTGCGGATTGGAGTTCAATAATTTCTTCAATGGATGCTACTGACCGAATGAATAAGATACGTTTATCAGTCTGTACACTCTGAATGAATCTGGTGATTCTTCTGTAGTACTTCTCCTTAACAAACGGCAAATCCATCAGATTATCAATCGTATTCCTGTCTGTTTTAAAATCATGGTTAAAGCTGATGATATTATCAATATCATATACAAGCAAATCGGAGTCTGAAGCATATCCAGTAGTGACTAGGTTCTCTTCTGCAAGAAAACCGGTAAAATAAGTGCGAATCAGCTTGGCTACATTGTGCACATACCTTATCCCTACCCAATCTAGCGGACCGGCAAATGGCCTGAGATGAAACTGTCTCATTTTCATGGCTGGCAGGCAGTTTTCACCTAAACTATAAATAGCATCATATTCACCTTTAATTTCATGAAGCTTCATGTACATACTCCTTTTAATAACACTAGTGTGCCATTATCAAAATGAAAACTCATAGAGGCAAACAGGTGATGGAAGAGGGGGCTAGCAGCATACGACTATAAACTGAATTTTACAAGGAAAAGGAAACACAATATGGAGAATGGTTATTAATTATTATAATAATGATAGGTTTTTTGTAAACCTTCACTTATGCTGTACTCCGGTTTCCATCCAAGCTGTTCACAGCATTTTTCATTTAAAAGACAGCTGTGTTTAATATCACCTGTCCGGCTGGTAACATGAATGGTTTCTAGACTGTCTGGATGAAGTTCTAATAGAATCTCAGCAAGTTGATTAATGCTTGTTGGCTTATTTGTACTTACATGAAAAATATTATTGCTGCCGCTTGTCATTGCTGCGATGTTTGCTTTCACAACATCCTCAACAAATACGAAATCTCGTGTCTGTTTTCCATCTCCATGGATTTTTAAACAGCTTCCTTCTTTAATCCTGTCCATAAAAACGGCAATAACACCGCCTTCTCCTTTGGCAGTTTGTCTTGGACCGTATACATTTCCATAGCGCAGGATGGTGAAATCCAGTCCATATAATACTTGGTAAAGTTGAATATACTGTTCAGCAGATAATTTAGATAATCCATAATAGGAAATTGGTGATGTACGATCGTGTTCTTCAATCGTTTCTTTTTGAAGATTGCCATACACTGCAGATGTAGAGGAAAAAATAATTTTTTTCACATTTGCTTTCCGGCATCCTTCCAATATATTAATAGTGCCGTTGATATTGATATCTGCATCTTCACATGGATTGTTAATCGATCTTGTAACATCTGCCTGTGCTGCTAGATGGAATACGAATGCAGGTTTTTCGGCTTCGATTATTGCTTGCGCCCTTTCACTGCGGATATCCACTTCATGCAATACCACATTGGGATGTTCAGGGAAATAATGGCCTGACGAATAATTATCCAGTATATGAACTTCATATCCCTCTTTTAATAAATAATCTGTTAAATGAGAGCCGATAAAACCTGCTCCACCAGTAACTGCTACTTTCATCCTTCTGCTCCTCTACTCATTTTTAATAGCTTATGATATTCGAGTGTTCCGTGTATATGGCGGGTGACCATACTGAGCCAAAAATGGACATCTCCTTATAAGAAAAAAGCGAATGGCGACAAACCATCCGCTAAAAAACTCATAATTTTTCTGATGGTATCTTGTTGATTGCCGTTGTGTCAGGGATTCTATAATTAATTGGTAATGCCGAAGTTATTTCATCTACATAACGTCTATCCACGAAGGCTTTTTTTGTATGTCCCCTTTTTTCAAACAAATCATCATAGTTGTCACTAGACATCTCATCAAATATTTTTATCATGCGGGAGTTAGGAAGGTGATAATCAGCTGGTAAAGCTGCTACGATTTTATCAAATATTGTCCGGTCCACAAAGAACGGCTTTGCTCCCGGCTTTTTAACAAAAAGAGATTTATAGACGTCACTTGACATCTTAGAGAAAACCTCTAATGTTCCGATATTAGGAAGAAGATAGTCTTGAGGTAGCACTTCACCAAGTCGGTCCATAATATGATTATCAATAAATAACGGCTTTGCTGCGGTATTAGCAGGGGAGTTCCTAATAAATAAATGTTGATACGCATCTGCCTTCATCGGCTGAAAAACAGATATCGATTTTTCGTTTGGCATGTTGTAATCCGAAGGAAGAACAGAATTGATTTTTTCCCACACTCTTTGCCGTTCTTCCTGCCTTTTCTGCTCCTCTAGCTTTTTCTGCGCTTCGAGTTTTTGCTGCTCTTCAAGCTTTTTCTGCGCTTCGAGTCTTTGCTGTGTCTCGAGCTTTTGTTGTGTTTCCAGCTTCCGCTGTGCCTCAAGCTTCTGCTGTGTTTCGAGCATATGCTGTTTCTCAAGCTTTTGTTGTGTATCCAGCTTCTGCTGTGCCTCAAGCCTTTGTTGTGTTTCGAGCTTCTGCTGTGTTTCAAGCTTTTGTTGTGTTTCGAGCTTCTGCTGGTTCTTACGACTTTGTTGTGCCTCTAATCTTTGTTGTGTTTCAAGTCTTTGTTGCTCTACTACTCTCTGGTACTGTTCTAATCTTTTTTGCTGTTCTAATTTTCGTTGCTTTTCCTGCTCTCGCTGCTGTTCGAACCATTTTTGATAATTCTGCCACTGTTGATGTTGACGCCATTGCAGCGGTCTTTGTGTTTTTTTAGCCTTCTTTTCATCTGTATGATTATTTGTGTTTTCTTCTTTATTAAGATCATTCGTCTTGTCCACATCTTCCTTTTTTACAGAAAAGGGGAGAATTTTATGGATGTTCTGTTTCCAAGGAAACTTCATTACCTTCCTTCCTCCCTCCCTTTTGCTAACGCAAGCTCATACACTTCCAGAATACTTTTAGCTCCTTTAGATAATGACCAATGCTCTAGTCCCCATACTCTTGCATTATTTCCAATAATGGATTGAAATTCAGGCGTACTTAACAGCAGCTGCAACAAACCGTATAATGCATCTACATCTTCAGCCGGATAGATCAAACCTGTCACCCCGTCCTCAACCATTTCAGGAAGTCCTCCTGCATCACTTACAATGGCAGGCTTTCCGGCAATTTGTGCTTCTACCAGTGACAGTGGCTGATTTTCCAATAGACTAGGAAATACATAAATATCGGACTGGGAAACTAGATACGGGACATCACTCCGATTCCCAAAGAAAAATACATCATCCTCCAATCCTAGTTCTATTACTTGTTTTTCCAATTCCTTCTGTTTATCGCCTTCCCCAATAATCCAACAAACCCAATCGTCTCTGTCTTCCTTAAGCTTACCTAAGGCAGCAATTAAATGATGTACACCTTTCATTTCAATAAGGCGCCCCGTATAGGTAATAATTGTTTTATCTTCAGGAAGTAACAGTGATTCATTTACCTTTTGTGTTTCCAAAAGGAATGTATCAGTGTCAAAACCATAGTGCAGCACCTTTATTTGCTCTTCTGGCACTTGGAACTCCTCTGTTAGAATTTTTTTCATCCAGTTGTTTGCTACAATTGTATACGCCGCAGCAGTAGCACCAACCTTTTCCATTTCATCATAATAGGCTCGAGCCATATAACCGGTAGATGATTTATGCATTCCTTTCAGCTGGTGTCTAATTTCATGCGCCACTGAACCATGGAGTGTCGCAACTAACACGGTTCCCTCTGGCAACACTCTTGCAAGGCTTGCAGTTGCAATGACATCCTGTGTGTGGATGACATCGTATTCTGCAAGTCCAAGATAAGCCGCTGAAAGTTCAAAAACATAGCGCTGAAATTCAGTGTATTTCACTAGTGCATTAGCATGGATCTCTGGATATGCTTCTTCTGTCAGCTTCGCTTCGAGCAATGGCATGATTTTTTCTTTCTCAATGGAGATATCTTTATTGTAGATATATACAACACTTGTATCTTCATTAAACCCGAGCAGGTCTACTTCATGCCCGAGTTTTTCTAATTCTCTTTTTTGTTGTTCCATATAATGCCAGACTCCTCCGACATGGGGAATGGGCCAATAGGTTGCTAATAGTATTTTCATATTTTTCGATTCTCCTTTACTGTAATATTTCTAAGTCTTAAGGGGTGGTTGCTTGGCGATAAATCGCCATAATATTCTCCACTCCAGTTTCTAAGGACCAATGCTTTAGTCCCCATTGCTTGGCGTTAGCTCCAAGAAACGTTTGGTATTGCTTATTTACTAAAAGCATATAAAGACTGTTCCGAAGCTCTTCGACATTCCCTTTTGGAACAATCAATCCTGTTAACCCATGTGTAATCATTTCAGGGAGTCCCCCTGCATCGCTCACAATACATGCTTTGCCGACAATCTGTGCTTCAATAACAGATAATGGCTGGTTTTCGATCATGCTTGGCAAAACATAGACATCTGCCCTAGATAGAAACTGCGGGATGTCTTCTCGTTTTCCAAAGAATACAATCATATCTCCCAAACCAGCTTCTGCTGCTTGAAGCTTAAGTTCATTCAGCTTTTCACCTTCTCCTACAATCCAGCATACCCAATTCGATAAAGAACCTCTGAGCTGTTTTAATGCTTCAATTAATACGTGCACACCTTTCAATGCAACTAGTCTTCCAGTAAAAAGAATTACTTGTTTCCCAATTGGTTTTGTTATGCTCCTATCCTGCGGATCGATTCTGTTCAAAAAATCTTCTATATCAAATCCATAATGAAGGACAGTCATTTGCTCTGCTGGTACATGAAATTCATTGATGAGAATATCCTTAAGCCAATTGTTTGCAACAATTGTTACATCAGCAGAAGTTGCTCCTAAATACTCCAATTCATCGAAATACGTACAGCCTATTTGGGATGTTGCTGTAACATGTTCATAGAGAAGATGATCTTTCATTTCGTGTGCAACTGAACCATGCAAGGTTGCAATTAACTTAGGTCCATTCAACTGCAGCTTCCCAAAGCTAGTTGTTGAAAACACATCCTGTGTATGAATGATATCGTACTTAAGCAAATCGAGACTGGAAATGGCAATTTCATATCCAATCCGGTGTTTTTCACAATAAGTGACAACTGGATCTGCCATATACGGTTTATGCTGGATGCTTGCTAAACGGCTGTTTATTTCTACTTGTAAATCATCATTAAAAATCTTTTTTTCTTCTGATACAAAATATGTGTACTTATGCAATTCTCCGTACCCTAATAAATCTACTTCATGACCTAATACCTCAAGTCGTTTTTTTAATTGGTTCATATAATTCCATACTCCTCCGACATGTGGAACGATCCAGTATGTCGCAAGCAGGATTTTCATATATACAGCCCCTTTCCGCTTTGTCTCTTTATTCATATTTAAATAAATAAAACTAGTATAGGCTGTTGCCTGTAAAACGGGTGGACTTTCTAAAAAAATCCATATTTTACCCATAATATTTGTCCAAGCTTCTTAGTATTTTGCACATAAGCTATTTTGTAACTTCCGAGAAATTGAAAGGAGGTGAAATAAATGCCTGTTGCATTACAAGCCTTTACAAATCCAACAAACACTGTCCGAATTGCAGACTCTGCTACAGCACCTGGTCCTGTTGTTACTGTAGGCCCACAAACTCCGTTAATTGATGGAAACAGCTCCTACATTTGGTCTCCAGTCAGTGTTTCTGGCCAAACAGTAACATTCCGCAGTGTCTTTTCATTAGGTGCTCCGCTGTTGGGTCTAGCTTTGCCATTAACAGTATTTTATGCATATGCTGGAAATCAAACTGTGTCTGTTACAGGAACATTACAGGTACTGGATGTATTAGGAATCATTGTTCTTACAGTTCCTTTATTCTCAGGTGATACGAATTTAGGAAATCCGTTAAACGTAAGCACAATTGCAGCTGATACTCTATTGGCGGCTAGTATACTAGGCGGCACGATAAACATTACCATTGATGCTGTTGTGACTGCACCTATCACGACTCCTTACGAACCAGTCAACACTGGCCGTTATCTAGGAGAAATCACTGTTCAAACAATTGTCTAAACCTAAAAACTAACTGATAGATTAAAACTAACTGATAGATTAAAACTAGGAGGTGAAAAAATGCCAATCGTTTTACAAAGTTATACTACTCCGGCCAATACAACTATTGTCGCAAATACTGCTGGCGGAACATTTCCACAAATACCAGTTGTGGTAACACCATCTGCCACTGCCCCATTCATTGACGGGAGCAATGCTTATATTTGGGCCCCTAATAGTGCAACGAACCAAACAGTAACCTTCGTAAGCAGATTCACTTTTCCGTTAGGTCTTTTAAATGTTGCTTTGCCAGTCAGTGTCAACTATGCCTTTTCTGGAACGGAAACAGTCATCGTTAGCGGAATATTAGAAGTCGTCAACCTATTAGGCATTGTTATTGCGACAATACCGGTATTTACGAATGTTGTGAATGCAGGTGGACCTTTAAGTGTAGAAATCGCATCCGGCGATGCCCTTCTTGCATTGCAGCTTCTCGGCACTAACGCAGTTTTGACTATTACTTCAACAGTAACATCAGGCGCAGCAGGCACTGGAAATTATTTAGGACAGGTTACGGTTAACGAAGTAATTGCACTTTAACTAAAATAACTGTTTATGCTTCCCACTTTATTAGCGGGGAGTTTTTTTGTTACTTAAGAGCATTTATTAACATAATTTTCTATTAAAAAAGGTTTGCTGCCTAGAACATGCGGTACGGACATGCATATGTTATAGAGATTCTTCATTAAAGGCTTTACGAGAGGTGAGAAATGAAAGTATTGACAATATTGGGGACAAGGCCAGAGATTATACGTCTTAGTTTGATAATTGGCAAACTCGATCAATTGGCAGATAAACATATCCTTGTGCATACAGGACAAAACTTCACTTCGTCATTAAGTGAAATATTTTTTCAGGAAATGGGAATAAGAAAGCCAGATTATGTGCTTAGTGAAAAGCATCAGTCGTTGGGAGAACAGCTTGCCGTCATATTCAAAGAATTAGAATTGATATTAAATAGAGAAAAGCCGGATAAAGTGTTGGTACTTGGTGATACAAACAGTGGTTTAAGCTCCATTTTAGCAGAAAGAATGGGCATTCCAGTCTATCATATGGAAGCTGGAAACCGATGCTTTGATTTGGAAGTTCCAGAAGAAAAAAATAGAAAGCTAATTGACAGTGTCTCTAGCTTTAATCTCCCATACACACCACAAAGCAAGCAGAATCTTATGCAGGAAGGATTCCCATCGAGCAGAATACTTGTGACTGGAAACCCCATTTACGAGGTACTGCTTCATTATGGCGAACAAATTGATTCTAGTCGGATATTAGAAAAACTTTCCCTTAAAGAACAAGATTATTTCCTTGTTACCACACATAGAGCAGAAAATGTCGATTATAAAGATCGGTTAAAGGAAATCATTACTGGCATCAATTCGATAGCAAAATTGTATAAAAAAAGGATTATTTGCAGCATACATCCCCGCACAAGAGCTCGTATAGAACAAAACAAAGAGCTGAAGATTGATCCTTTAATTGAATTTTATGAGCCATTTGGATTTTTTGATTTTGTGAAGCTAGAACAAAACGCCCTATGTGTGCTTACTGACAGTGGAACTGTCCAGGAGGAATGCTGCTTATTCCATGTTCCGACTGTAACAATCCGCAAGACTACAGAACGGATGGAAACAATTGAATGCGGAAGTAATATCCTGTCCGGGCTGAATGGCAAACACATCACAAGCTGTGTGCAGGCAATGGTTAATCAATCAAGAAAATGGTCTTTTCCTGAAGGCTATGATCATGTGAATGTATCAGATAAAATAGTAAAAATTGTATTGGGAGGAATGAAAGTTGTTTGAAAATAAAAAGATTTTAATTACTGGTGGAACTGGTTCATGGGGACATGAGCTGGTGAAGCAGCTGCTCAATGAAAATCCAGAGGAAATTCGCATTTTTTCCAGAAATGAATCTGTGCAATTCATGATGAAACAAGAGTTTGACAATCATCCTAAGCTGCATTTTATTATTGGTGACATTAAAGAAAAAGAAACCTTGATGGATGCATGCCAAAATATCGATTATTTATTCCATTTAGCAGCCTTAAAGCACGTGCCAATTTGTGAACACCAGCCTCTTGAAGCATTAAAAACAAACGTCATCGGCACCCAGAATGTCATAGATGCTGCGATTGCACAAAATGTCCACAAGGTCGTCTATATTTCAACAGACAAAGCCTCTGATCCGTCTAATTTCTATGGTTTATCAAAAGCGATGGGAGAAAAATTAATCATTCATGCGAACACACTTAATACAGATACGAAATTCGTCTGCATTCGCGGTGGTAATGTTCTCGGAACAAACGGAAGTGTTATCCATGTCTTCAAAAAGCAAATTCGTGATAAGCAAACGGTCGGCATCACAGATTTAAAAATGACAAGATTCTTTTTGACCGTACAAGAGGCAATCAAACTAGTATTTAAAGCAACATTTGAAAGCTTTGGCGGCGAGATTTTTGTCATGAAAATGCCTGCATGCCGAATTATAGACTTAGCTGATGTAATAGTCGAACTTTCACAAGTAGAAAATGTAAAAACCGAAATACTCGGAATCCGCCCAGGTGAGAAAATTCATGAGCTGCTGCTGTCCAAATATGAGTGTACTACAACATGCATTTATGATGAGGAATATTATGTTATCTTGCCATCCATTCATATTGATGGGTTAAAAGAGCATTATGAAAATTGCTCTCCTGTTGACCTGGATGAGTATAATTCTGGCATCGGCTTAATCAGCAAAGAGGAAATCAAGGAGATGCTATCGAAAGGCGGTCTTATCTAAATGAAGCTCTTAGTCCTTGGTGGCAAAGGGATGGCAGGACATGTAATGGTAGCTTATTTCAGAAAAAATCCGAAATTTAAAGTCTATTACACATCAAGGGATAAGCAGGATAAAGATAGTATTTATCTGGACGTGACCGATCTGATTTCTTTGGAGAAAATCATTGAATCTATAAAACCAGATATAATCATTAACTGTATCGGCATCTTAAACGAAGATGCCGAGAAAAATCCTTTTATTGCCATGCAAGTAAACAGCTTTTTACCGCATCAGCTCGTCAAACTAGCGAAAAGAAACGGCGGAAAATTGATTCATATTAGTACAGATTGTGTGTTTTCCGGCGATGAAGGAGATTATACAGAGGACAGTATTCCAGATGGTACTACCCAATATTCCAAAACAAAGCAATACGGGGAAATTAAAGATGATGAAAACCTGACTATTCGAACTTCGATAATTGGCCCTGAACAAAAAGAACACGGAATTGGCCTCTTCTTGTGGTTTATGAAGCAGACTGGTGAAATTAATGGATATGAGCACGTATACTGGAATGGTGTAACAACCATAGAGCTGGCGAAAGCAACTGAAAAGATGATTGAAAATAATGTAACAGGTCTTTATCATTTATGTGTAAAAGAAAAAATTTCAAAGTACGAATTGCTAAAGCTGTTCCAAACAGTGTTTGACAAAAAGGATGTGAAAATCCTTCCTGATAAGGAAAATAAACTTGACAGGACAATCGTAAATACGAGGACAGATTATGTCTACACTCCCCCCTCATACTTGGATATGCTAAAGGAAATGAAAACTTGGATGAAAGCAAATGAATAAAACAATCTTAATTACCGGTGCTAGCGGCTTTACAGGAATCCACGCTTGCAGATTTTTTGCAGAAAAAGGCTACCATGTTTATGGAGCAGCTAAAAATCCAAATTCCCTCATTCCTGGCATTAAACAGCTCCTACTATGTGATTTAGCTAACGAACAGGATGTGGATAAATTAATTGAAACATGCAAGCCGGATTACTTGCTGCATCTTGCAGGACAAAATCATGTCGGAGACTCCTGGGATAATCCTGTTAAAACACTGGAAATAAATGCGCTATCAACAGCCTATTTGCTTCAGGCAGCAGCTAATCACAGGCCAGACTGTAAAATTCTAATTGTCGGTTCAGCCTTGCAGACCAATCCACAGGATATATCCGCTATCCCGCACCCTTACAGTTTAAGCAAAACAATCCAAACAATGATTGCTCTATCTTGGGCTAATCTGTATGATATGGACATTAGAGTCGCAAAACCAACAAACTTGATTGGCCCTGGTAATTCTAACGGCGTTTGTGCAATTTTTATTAAAAAAATTCTCGAGGCTTCAAAAGATGGAAAAACACCAGTTATCAAGGTTCAAAATATAAATGCAACAAGGGATTTTATCGACGTTCGCGATGTTGTGTCTGCATATGAATATATCTTGCTTAAAGGAAGCAAAAACGAAGTGTATGATATTACAACAGGTGTTAGCCAGTCGTTAGGAAATGTTTTAGCGCATCTGGAACAATTAACAGGAAGAACTATTGATATAAAATCAGTTTGTTCTGATGCTTCCGATACTGCTCCTGTGATATACCCTGTTAAACTGAAAGGGTTAGGCTGGCAGCAGGAAAGGTCACTGACATCTTCTTTAGTTGATATGATCAATTATTATCAAGGATAAAAAATGAGTCGTGCATGAAATGCGCGACTCTCTTTAGTAGTTACCAGTTGATTTCTCTAGTTCTGTGGTTTTACACCAAAATCACTCATCATGGAAACAAAGTTCTGGCAGTACTGCTCTGGACTGAATTCACGTCTCAAATGCAAGTAAGCACTTGTTCGGATATGTTCCCTCAAGGGTACGGAGAACATCAACTCCTTCGCTTCCTTACACGCGGCTTCAATATCTCCTAGCGGATAATACTTTCCAGTTACATTATGGATAATAGAACTTCTCACCCCATCAGAGTCTGTTGTAAGTACAGGACATTTGCAGCTGAATGCTTCGAGCACAGAATAAGGTGCACCTTCCACTTTAGATGTAGAGCATAGAAAACCGCCCGAATCTCCAATCACCGAATAATAATCTGCCATTTGTTCATTCGGGATATTCGGCAATACTGTCAAATGTTCAGCTAGCTGGAGCTGTTCCACTAAAAGTTGAAAGGCTGCTCTCTCCTCTTGTGTCGATAATGTAGGATCCTCAAACATATAAAGCTGAATACCATTATTAACACCATTTAAGAGCTGTTTTCCTATCTGCAGAAACTCTCTCCAGTTTTTATTGTCCTCCAATCGTCCAATCCAAGCTACAATCGGTTTCTCCGATTTTGGCAGGCGCTTATATGCGAATTTTTTGCTGTCGAAACAATTATTAAATTGGTAGGTTGGTAGGGACGGAAATAATTCACTGAAAATTTGAGAAATATGGGGTGTCTTAGGATTGAGTAACCCAACTTTTGGTGTTGTCACATATGGTACTGCGTTCGTCATTTCGGTTTTGGCCACATGCTTTGGTCCATACCCTTGTATTTCCAAAATAATAGGGCCAGTGTATCCGAAATTCCGAAAGCGCGGAATCGATTTATAGTCTGAAATGATTACCATCCATTGATAATTGCCTTTATCTAAAATTGCTTTAATTTCTGTATCATCATCTGTGATAAATGTTGGTCCTTCATGGTCATTAACTAAATCTCTTGCTTTGCGGAAATATAGGAAATGGCTGTTAATACCAGCCTGTTTAAGGGCAGCTGAACGTTGGCGATTTAATGTTTCCACCCCGCCGCTCGGCACATAATAGACAAATAGAATATTCATTGTTGTTTTCCAGCATCCCTTCATATCATTATTTTTTAACATGCTTCTAATAGGATATGGAAAAGTGCTCCAATTTGACCTCTTTTTTGTCTATTAAGGAGAAAAAACTTTGATGAATGATGTAATTCAGTCAAGCACATACCTATACAGCAAGCAGGAGATATACATATATTACTATTACTGAAAAGAATTTCTACACAAACAGAGGAATAAAAAGAAGGAGGAAGTAAGTTGTATCCGAAAATATCAATCATCATCCCTTTTTATAATTGCGCTTATGTAGATCAAGCCATCAGGAGTGCCTTGAATCAAACCTATCCGAATGTAGAAATAGTTCTAGTTGACGATGGCTCCGTTAAATACAGAGAAAAAATTATGCCATATAGGTCACGAATAAAGTATATTCGAAAAGAAAATGGTGGTACTGCAACAGCTTTGAACAGGGGCATTGCAGAAGCGACCGGTGAGTATATAGCATGGCTTAGCTCAGATGATCTTTTCAAGCCCGAAAAACTTAAGCGGCAAATGGAATTTATGTTGGAAAGAGGATTAGACGCAAGCTTTACAAACTATGATATTATCGACAGTAACAATAATGTACGAATCCCATCTAATGGTGCCAACTATTCAACTATGAAGGCAGTATATGAAGGTTATTTATACTCTAACCCAATAAACGGATGTACTATTTTAATCAAAAAAACCATTTTTGAAAAATATGGAGACTTTAACCCTGCAATGGTATATACACATGATTATGAAATGTGGTTTCGTTTACTGTCTAAAGGGGTGCATATTGTTTACTTGGAAGAGTCATTGACACAGTTCCGCTCCCATTCTGAATCTGGTACAACTAAATACCAACAGCAGATGCTTGCAGAAATGCAGGTCATTGAGGCAATGTACAGACCGCTTATAGTTCAGTATATTGTTGATCATTATTTACTTCTTTAAGTAATAAAAAAGTGGTTTTTTGGATGCGTAAAATCTATAATTACAGTTAGAATAGGACAAACCCCCATCGATGCTTTTGTTCGATAGGGGTTTGTCTAAGTATTGCTATAATTATTCTCCGATTACAACTTTCTCCATAACATCGCCGTTTCTCATTGCTTTAACAGCAGAGATTCCAGATGTTACTTTACCGAATACTGTATGTACTCCGTTTAAATGCGGTTGAGGATCATGTACGATAAAGAATTGGCTACCGCCAGTGTCTTTACCAGCATGAGCCATTGATAATGAGCCTTCTTGGTGTGTATGAGGATTGCCTTGTGTTTCACATTTGATTGTGTAACCAGGACCGCCTGTACCGTTGCCGTTAGGGTCTCCACCTTGGCTTACGAAGCCTGGGATAACGCGATGGAAAGTCAATCCATCATAAAAGCCTTCTTTAGCAAGTTTTGTGAAGTTTTCTACTGTTCCTGGTGCTTCGTTCGGATAAAGTTCGAATTCGATCTTTTCACCGTTTTGCATTAGTATGTATCCATTTTCTGCCATTATTTACATCTCCTTTAATCTTTGTCCCTATTTTGTTGGGACAAATGTTTCAACTTATCATACCATACATTCTATCAAGAAATAAAATGTATTGCTTGTCCTTAAAAAAAGCTAGTGCTATTCTACCTTTTGCGGCTCTGGAAAATTAACGCCCTTCGTATCCACACTTACTTTCTTCATGATAACATCTTCCTTCGGTTTATCATTAGCATCTCTGTCAACGGCAACGATTTTGTCGACTACTTCCATGCCGCTAATGACTTTACCAAATGCTGCATATTGGCCATCCAAGCTTTCTGTCGTTTTAGTCATAATGAAAAACTGAGAGCCTGCTGAATCTGGATCGCCTGATCTTGCCATGCTGATTACGCCTCGTTCATGCTTCAGATCATTGTCAAATCCATTGTCTGAGAACTCCCCATTTATCGCATAGCCAGGACCACCTGTGCCATTCCCCGCCGGATCTCCGCCTTGGATCATGAAGTCAGGAATAACTCGATGAAATGTTAATCCATCATAGTAACCCTTTTCTACAAGTGTAACAAAGTTGTTGACAGTATTCGGCGCTTTTTTCGGATATAATTCGATTTCAATCTTTGAATCATCTTCCATGGTAATGGTCACAATTGGATTTACCTCAATAGTTGGAGAATTAGATGTAGAGCTTTTTGAATCCTCCGCTTCATTCGTACTGCCGCATGCTGCAAGTCCCATCGTTAGCAACAACAAACATGCAAGCAATAATCTGTTTTGTCGGAATTTCTTCTTCTGTTCCATATTACACCCCCTATATACTTGACGAATTAATTGTACATAAAGAGATAAAAATAAACAAATCTAAAACAGTCAAATGTACTTACAGTTCAATATAGATACGGTAAACTCCATCAATAAATTGTTCATCATACACATAAAATCCATTATCTTCAAGCTTAGCAAGGATTTGCTCTTGTGCTTCCTTGTCAGTGACAGTAATATACCCTTCACTATCGTATGTTTCGAGTGCTTTATTTACAGCATCTTCTGTTGTGAGCACTTGCCCAACCGTTTCTTTTAAAGTCATTTAGCAATCCCTCCAGAAAAATTTACAAACTACTATTAAATGATACCCTGTTTCCTTTAAGGCTGTAAACAACCATCGTAAATTTTACGACAGCTGTTTAAGCAAATAGGCGGCAAGCTGTTTCGATTCTATTCTGACTGCTATGGAAGGTGGCTTTGCTCCTGGCACGAGCTGCAGTGGATGACCAATCCATACGATGTGTTCATCTACAATGACAAACGGAAAGGGAGCGTCATATTCCATACTATCGACACGTTTATTTTTAAAACTCTTTAATGGACCATATACTTTGCATATTGTGTTTGCAGCAATTGCTTCTAAAAGCTGCAGCCAGTCTTGTGGAACTTGAACTATATCCGGCATTGCAGCAACAACGGTTTTTCCATTCTTCATATCTTCCCATATATCTTTCGTGTTTTTTGCATGCTGCCATTTAAGATACGGGTGGCTGGAATTAATCCATGTGCCGATTTTCTGCTGTTCAACTAGTAAATTCTCACTCCATTGATGCTCCACAAGCTTTCTTACAGCCTTATCTCTGCCTACTCTTCTTTTGATGAAATCACAGTTAGCAATATGAATAAACTTACCCTTAGACCTCGTAATTGCCACGTTCAATAATCTGTCACTGTCTTTTCCAAGCAGCAGCATTCCCGGCCGCTCATGAGGGTACCCTTCTGTGCTGTCAAATATAATCATATCCTTTTCACTGCCTTGGAAACGATGGACTGTCGCTATCTGAATACTGCTATCAGCAAGCTGCTTAGGGAACAGTTCAGCGGTAACAGCGTCCATCAGTTCACTTTGAGCTCTATATGGCGTCACATAGCCAATGCTTCTTATTCCGCTTTTCCATGCTTCTACAATCAGCTGTAAGGAGAGCAGCATATGCATGAGATTAATACGTGATTTTGTGCCTTTTTCAAAGCCGCCATAATAGCCAAAATTACTTGTATCCAAGAGGATATTGGCTTCTTTCGGAAAAGGACCTTTTTCTGTGATCGCTTTTCGCGATGATGAAACGGTTGGATGATCGGAAACAAGTGAGTGATATATATGCTTATTAGTAAAAGACGATATGCTTGGATGCATCCTTCTCTGTTCATTCAGTAACAGCAAATGCTGATGAAGGGACCCGGATGCTACACTGTCGGCAACGCCTGACGCATGGAAAATATCCTCTTTCAGCCATTTATTCACTGCTTCGCTTCTGCTTGCTGCAATCGGAGGCAATTGTTTAAAGTCGCCGCATACGATCAATCGCTTTCCAAGTGAAGCTGCAAAGGCTGTTTGCGGCACATAGGCCATACTTGCTTCATCAAGGAGAATAAGATCATATTCATCCTCATAAATAGCTGGGTCTGTCGCAGCTTTAGCAAGTGTAGTGCCAACTACCATCGCCTTTTTAATAAACTGCAATTCTTTTTTTCGTATTTTTTCTAATACTCTTGCAATCTGTTCCTCCATTTTAAGTAGAGCTTGTGAATCTCTGCTACTGAAGGATCTCGCTAAATCTCTTTTTAATTTAATCTTTTCATCTAACAATTCTTGTTTTTGAACAGCTAAAGCTTTGTCCTTCTCGTCAAGAAGTGCACTTGTTGTTATTTTTTCATCGTGCATATCCATTTCTGCTGCATTGCCTCCATACCGGAGAATATCGCCAATTTTAAATCTTTCTTTGCTTTGTGCTGTTTTCGTTATTTCCTTCATGAGCACATCTACTGCTTGGTTGCTTTGAGACAGGAGAAGAATCCTTTTTCCCTTCCAATATTTTTGGAGGGCAACTCTTGCTAATGTATATGTTTTACCTGTTCCCGGCGGTCCCCATACAAAGGTGATGGGATTATACTTGCTTCTCAAGGAAAGATTATGAACATGGTTTTTAATCATATCCTGGGGATGCTTCGCAGGCATGGAAGGATTCATCAGCCTTTTAATTCGCATTCTTTTCGTCTTATTTTCCTTAATCGCATCAAACCGGATCATCAGCTGCTCCAAAAGCTCCCAAGGATCGTGGCTGACAAAAGCTTCTGACACATAATCGCCGATTGATTTGTCAATCTGGAGGATTAAGCTTTTACCATCTGAAGACAGAATGCGGCCGTTAATCTTGGCTTTCCCCCAAGTAAGGACAACCGATGAACCGATAGGTATTTTAACGAAAGAAATGCTTTCAAAATAATATGTATAGTTCTCCTCTGTTTGAAGATGTTGGCCATTAAATAACGCTATTTTCGTACCGGAGAACCTTTTTAAATGATTTATTTCCTGCTGAAGAGCAAGCTGCCATTCTTTTATATATCTAGAGGTGCTTATCATTGTATTCCCTTCTAACTTCTTAATGATTTTTTTATTATAGCACCAAATTGTCATCATGAATGAAAAAAGGAAGACTCAAGGGTCTTCCTTGTATATCCTCTGCTGCCAAACATAATAACCATATATGATAAACGAAAGTCCGTACATGATTAAAAAATACTGCCATGGAGCAATCCCTTTATATTCAGCAATATGAAGCTTACTTAAGCCTGGCAGCACTGCAAATGCCATTAATGTATCCATGATGATGTTCGTAATCGTAAAAATAATAAAGCGGCTGCTTGTGAAATAAAATATCCAAAACGTTCCTACCGGAAATAGCCCATATGCGAAGCTAACATCAATCATATATCCCCATGGAACAATATATGTATGAATAATCCACCATTTATAATGAAACGCTATTTGAAAAATGATTGTCATTAAAAAAACCGTTAAAATTATTACAGGTATATACTTTTTAATGCGCTTCTTATTAGCAAACAGCAAGGAAAACCACGGGAGAAGCAAACTTATATAAAGTATCATTTTAGCTGTCATGATAATACTCCTATTCGTTAATTTCCCTTTATTATTTTTCCGCTCTTTGCAATTATGCAATAATGCAAAAAAACGGAAGGAAAAGGGGCATAATTGCCTACTTTCCTTCCGTTTTATCTTCGTCTTGGGTGATATATTTATCAATTTTTTCGTCTAGTCTTTCCAAGCTCTCTATTGCTCTTTTAATACTTATCGTCCGGTAATGGTGATGCCCGCCTGGCTCCTCATCCTTTTCGTCTGCTGCTTTAACAATTTCCTGCAGCGGTGTTAGGATGACATTTCCTCCAGGAATGAAACTGTCTGTATGAAACAAAACAGCTAATGCAATTTCTTTTGCTTTAACCGGATTTTCACCGAGTCTGATAAGGAGTTTATGTGCTCTTTCTGCCCCTTTAATAGGATGAATATCATTTTTTTTATACAGCTGATAATCCCATTTACCGTCCTTATACCACGTATAATGTCCCATATCATGAAGAAATCCTGCTTTAGCGGCATTATCCACATCTATATTTCTTTCTTTAGCCAACTCAAAAGCATGATAAGCTACGGCCAGAGCATGAGCTAATCCTGATCGAGTAATATACTTCTGCGCAATATGGTGTTTAAAAATATCTGTCAGTCTTACATCTCTCATCTCCGACACTCCCCTTGAATTGTTGCAGGCAATGTCCAAAAAACTTAAATATTAATTGCTCTATTACGAGGACAGCCCTTGATTTTTACCCATTATATACTATTAGATGAAAAAAGATAATAAAAAGGGTAAACACATTTTCATTTTTTTACCCATTTTATGTATGATTTATTCTTCTTCCATAAAAAAAACTGGCATCCTTTAGGATACCAGAAAATAATTATGCATTAACGGTTGGCAAACAAGTTACACCCATCAAATATTGATCTACTTTATACGCAACTTCTCGGCCTTCATTTATTGCCCATACAATTAAGCTTTGGCCTCTTCTTGCATCACCTGCTGCAAAAACGCCATCTACATTTGTTTCAAATTCGCCATATTTAGCGGCAATTTTGTTATTGCGTGTATCTACACCAAACTGAGAAAGAACAGATTGTTCTGGACCTTCAAATCCAATTGCAATAAACACTAGCTGAGCAGGCCAAACCTTTTCTGAGCCAGGAATCTCTTTAAATAAAAATCTGCCGTCCTCTTGTCTGATTTTCTCCATTTGCACTGTATGAAGCTCCTTCAGGTTCCCCTCTTCGTCATGCACCATTTTCGTTGTTTGGATGCTGTACTCACGAGGATCTTTACCAAATTGCTTTTGTGCTTCTTCATACGCATAATCAAGTGTGAAAACATGAGGGAAAGCAGGCCACATATTATCAGTAGCACGAGCTAATCCTAGCTGTGGGTGTTTTCCGAACTGAACAACTGTTTTGCATTTTTGACGAAGTGCTGTTGCAACACAGTCTGCCCCAGTATCACCGCCGCCGATCACGATAACATCCTTGCCCTCTGCATCAATGCTCGGTTTACCTAGACTTGGATCAAGCAGGCTCTTCGTTGATTGTGTCAAATAATCCATTGCAAAATGAACGCCATTTGCTTCTCTGCCTTCGATATTTAAATCTCTTTGCTTTTGCGCTCCAGTACAAAGGATAACTGCATCAAACTGAGCTTTTAGCTCTTCAGCCGTAATGTCTTTACCGATTTCCGTATTTGTGACAAAATCAATTCCTTCCTGTGTCAGGAGGTTAACTCTTCTTTCAACATCCTTTTTCTCCAGCTTCATGTTAGGGATACCGTACATCAACAGCCCGCCAGGACGATCAGAGCGCTCAAATACAGTGACAGAGTGCCCCGCCTGGTTAAGCTGATCAGCGCTGGCAAGGCCAGCAGGACCGCTACCGACAATCGCTACTTTCTTGCCTGTACGGTGTGATGGTATTCTTGGTGAAATCCAGCCGTTTTCAAACCCTTTATCGATAATAGTTTTCTCAATATTCTTAATCGCTACAGCTGGATCGGAAATGCCAAGGACACAAGACCCTTCACAAGGGGCAGGACATGCTGCTCCTGTAAATTCAGGGAAGTTGTTTGTTTTCAGCAATCTTTCAAGTGCATCCTTCCATCTTCCTTTATAAACTAAATCATTCCATTCAGGAATCAAGTTATGAATCGGGCAACCGGAGGTGCTTCCTCCGATTTCCATCCCGATATGGCAAAATGGTGTGGCGCAATCCATACATCGTGCACCTTGTCTGCTTAGCACCTCGTCAGAGAAAGGAGCAGAATACTTCTTAAAATCGTTAATGCGGGAGAGGGGAGACCTTTCTTCCGCTTCCTCTCTTTTATATTCCATGAAACCCGTCGCTTTGCCCAATTGTTTTCTCTCCTTTCTTACCGAACTGCTAAAGTCATCTTAGTAGTTTGCTGTTTTTTTTTGCCTTGGTTTGAGTTGCTCTCAAAAGCTTTCATTTCCGCTTCTTCTTGCGTTAATCCATGGTCAATGCCTTCTTGGATTTGGCTGATCATCCGTTTGTAATCTTTAGGGATTATTTTTACGAATTTAGCAGCATTTTTCTCCCAGCTGTTTAACACTTGCTGTGCTGAGAAGCTGTCTGTTTGTTCCGCATGTTTACTGATTAAAGTCCTTACTCTCTCCAACTCTGCCTTATCTGTCAATTCTTCAAGCAGAATCATTTCCATATTGCAAAGATCCTTAAAGCTGTCCTTGTCGCTTGGCAATACATAAGCAATTCCTCCAGACATACCTGCACCGAAGTTTTTGCCGACTTCACCAAGGATGACTACTTCCCCGCCTGTCATATATTCCAGACCATGATCACCAATACCCTCAACTACAATGCTAGCTCCGCTGTTTCGGACTGCAAAACGCTCTCCTGCTTTACCGTTAATGAAGGCTTCACCGCTAGTTGCACCATAGAATGCAACATTTCCTGCAATAACATTATCTTGAGCAGAAAACGATTCAACTGATGGAGTCTTAATGACGATTTTACCGCCGGATAAACCTTTTCCAACATAGTCATTCACATCGCCGTTCAAGCGGATTGTCAATCCTTTTGGAATAAATGCACCTAAGCTTTGGCCTGCAGATCCTGATAAATGCAGATTGATTGTATCTTCAGGCAATCCCTGCTCTCCATACTTTTTAGAAATTTCACTGCCGACAATTGTACCGATAACACGATCTGTATTGCGTACATGGTAGTGCAGGTCAATGTTTTCGCCATTTTGAATCGCTTTTTCTACTGCAGGCAGGATTTTTCTCATATCAATGCTTTCTGCAATTTTATGGTTTTGCGGCGTTTGGAATGTTCTAATTCCATCCACTTGGTAAAGAAGCTTAGTTAAATCAAGGTCTTTTGCTTTCCAGTGGTTTTTAGCATTCTCACCGACAGTTAATACATCTGTTCTTCCAATCATCTCATCAACAGTGCGGAAGCCTAATTGTGCCATAATCTCTCTTACTTCTTCTGCGACAAAACGCATGAAGTTGACAACATGATCTGGATCTCCAGCAAATTTATAACGAAGATCTGGATTTTGTGTGGCAATCCCGACTGGACATGTGTCCAAGTGGCAAGCACGCATCATTACACATCCTAAGACGATGAGCGGTGCTGTTGCGAAGCCAAATTCTTCTGCGCCAAGCAATGCTGCCAGCACAACATCTTTACCTGTCATCAGCTTTCCGTCTGTTTCTAGGACAACTCTGCTTCTCAAACCGTTAAGCATTAATGTTTGATGTGCTTCAGCTAATCCAAGCTCCCACGGAAGACCAGTATGTTTAATACTTGTTTTTGGTGATGCACCCGTACCGCCATCATAGCCGCTAACAACAATAACATCTGCCGCACCTTTTGCCACACCTGCAGCAATCGTGCCGATTCCGCCTTTTGAAACAAGCTTCACACTGATTCGAGCATCACGGTTCGCATTTTTCAAATCGTGAATAAGCTGTGCCAAATCTTCAATAGAATAAATATCATGATGCGGCGGAGGTGAAATTAAGCCAACTCCCGGAGTAGAGCCCCTTACGTCTGCAACCCAAGGATATACTTTGTTTCCTGGCAGCTGTCCACCTTCCCCAGGCTTTGCACCCTGCGCCATCTTGATTTGCAATTCGCGGGCATTTATTAAATAATGACTTTTTACACCAAAACGTCCTGATGCAATCTGTTTAATGGCGCTGATTCGATTGTCGCCATTCACATCAAGCTCGTAACGGGCTGGATCCTCTCCGCCTTCCCCGCTGTTTGAGCTGCCGCCTAGACGGTTCATTGCAATTGCCAATGTTTCATGCGCTTCCTTACTAAGCGATCCAAAGGACATAGCTCCTGTTTTAAACCTTTTTACAATGGATTCAACTGATTCGACTTCTTCTAGATCAATTGGATTCTGGTTAGCATTAAAGGCAAACAAATTTCTCAAGAAGTTTAATCTCTCTTCATTGGCTGCATCTGAATATTGCTTAAATAAGCTGTAATCAGCTTTTCGGCATGCCCATTGCAATGTATGAATTGTCTTTGGATTGAACGCGTGATGTTCTCCGCCTTTTCTCCATTGGAACTCACTTCCAGAATCTAAAGTCTCATCCAGAATATTTGCATATGCTGCATCATGTCTGTCAGCAGCTTCTTTTGCAATCGTTTCTATACCTATTCCGCCTAATTGTGATACAGTTCCAGCGAAGTATTTATCGATAACCTCTTGGCCAATGCCGACTGCTTCAAAGATTTGGGCTCCGCGGTAACTTTGCACGGTAGAGATACCCATTTTGGACATTACTTTAACGACACCTTCAGTAATTACAAGATTATAGCGTGCTACAGCTTCCTCATAGGAAATGTTCAGCAATTCATCTTCAATTGTCTTCTGATAAGTCGCATACACTAAATACGGGTTGATAGCATCTGCACCAAAACCGATTAAGCTCGCGAAATGATGAACCTCTCTTGTTTCACCTGATTCTACGATGATACTAACCTTTGATCGAAGTCCTTTTTCAATTAAATGCTGGTGCAGTGCGCTGACTGCTAACAGGACAGGTATAGCTTTTTGTTCTTGATTCATTCCTCTATCCGTTACAATTAACAGGCTAACACCTTCAGCAATGGCATTTTCTGCTTGCTTCAACAGGCTTTGAAGACTCATCTCCAAGTTATCTGTGAAAGTCGCTGCAAAGCTTTGTGCTGTAAATCCGTACAGCTCATTTGCTTTCAGCTGATTGATTTCAGCATTAGAAAGGATTGGACCTTCCAACTGAATGCGGCGACAATTCTCAGCTGTCGGGTGAAGCAGGTTGCTTTCAGCTCCTAACCAAGTCAATGTTGATGTGACCACATGCTCCCTGATTGCATCAATAGGAGGATTGGTTACTTGGGCGAACAGCTGCTTGAAGTAGTTGAATAATGATTGGGACTTTTCAGACAATACAGCAAGCGGCGTGTCATTCCCCATTGAACCGATTGGATCCTTGCCTTCTGTTACAACAGGCAGCAAGTTTTTTTGGATATCTTCATACGTGTATCCAAAAGCACGCTGGCGTGTCAGTAAATCTTGGAAAGACTCTGCTTCATCGTTTTCCGATTGCTCTAGCTTAACAACTTCCTCCAGCCATTCTGCATACGGCTCTTGTGATGAAATTTCGCTTTTCAGCTCATCGTCAGAAACGATTCTGCCTTCCTCTAAGTCTATTAACAGCATTTTTCCTGGGCTTAAACGGTCTTTATATAGAATGTTTTCTTCTTCTACCGGTACAACACCTACTTCGGAGGAGAACACAATATAATCATCTTTTGTCACATAATAACGAGCAGGACGTAAACCGTTTCGGTCTAATATTGCCCCGATTTGCTTACCATCTGTAAATGTGATGGCCATCGGACCATCCCATGGCTCCATCATTGCACTATGAAACTCATAAAATGCTCTTTTCTCGCCAGTCACGTGAGGGTTCTCTGTCCAAGGCTCCGGGATAAGCATCATTGCTGCATGAGCCGGCTTACGGCCTGCAAGAATGAAGAATTCCAAGGCGTTATCGAAAACAGATGAATCACTTCCATTTGCATCAAGAATTGGCAGAACCTTTTGCAGGTCATCACCGAAAGCTTCTGACACAAATTGCTGTTCTCTTGCCTTCATCCAATTGAAGTTTCCGCGCAATGTGTTAATTTCTCCGTTATGGATCAAATAACGGTTTGGATGGGCTCTTTCCCAGCTTGGAAAAGTATTTGTGCTGAAACGTGAATGCACAATAGAAAATGCGGACACGAATTCTGGGTCTTGCACATCAAGATAGAATGTTTCTACTTGATCGGAAGTTAACAGCCCTTTATATACAATGGTGCTCGTAGACAGACTCGCAAAGTAAAATTCTCTTTCTTCTGCCTTGCCCCAATTTTCAGATAATTTACGGATAATATAAAGCTTGCGTTCGAAACCAAGCTTCTCTAAACCATTATTATTTTTAATAAACACTTGTCGAATTACAGGACAGCTCTTTTGAGCGACTTTTCCGATTTTTCTGACATCTGTAGGTACAGTACGCCAGCCGAGTAGCTCTTGGCCCTCAAGCTCGATATATTCATTTATCTTATTTTCGATTTCATGTCTGTTTGGATCGTCCTTTGAAAAGAAAACCATTCCGACACCATATTGTCCGCGCTCTGGCAATTCAAAATCCGTAATCTCCTTGCGGAAAAATGCATCTGGAATTTGAACCATTAATCCGGATCCATCTCCTGTCAACGGATCGCTGCCTTGACCACCGCGATGATCCAATTTACATAGCATGCTTAGTCCCTTTGAAACGATGTCGTGAGTTGCCATCCCCTTAATATGAGCAAATAACCCGATTCCACACGCATCATGTTCAAATTCAGGTCGGTATAGACCTTGTGCTTTAGCTAATTGGTTGTACGTCATTTCAACCACCCCTGTCAGATTTTCTAACACTTTTTTTTGTTCAGATAACCCAATTATACTATGCAAATTCATATATACAATATATTATTTGGATAGAAGTAATCTAATATTGAGATGAATAGGAGGATTAACCTAAAAAATGGAATTAAGACAACTGAAATATTTCATCGAAGTTGCAGAAAGAGAACATGTATCAGAAGCTGCTGAACGCCTACATGTTGCGCAATCCGCTATAAGCAGACAAATTGCTAATTTGGAAGATGAGCTAGGTGTCCCTCTATTTGAAAGAGAAGGACGAAATGTCAAATTGACATCAATTGGTAAAATATTTTTAACTCATTCCCTTGCGATTATGAAAGCAGTAGATCGTGCTAAAGAACAAATTGATGCTTATTTAGATCCAGAAAGAGGCTCCATTAAAATCGGGTTTCCGACAAGCCTTGCCAGTCATTTGCTGCCGACGATAATTTCCGCATTTAAAGAAAGGCATCCAAACATAGCCTTTCAATTGCGACAAGGCTCATACAGTTTCTTAATCGATGCGGTAAAAAATCGAGATCTGGATTTAGCGTTATTAGGCCCTGTACCGACAGATGATTTTGATTTAAAAGGGAATATATTATTTACAGAAAAAATCTTTGCCCTTCTCCCAAGCAATCATCCGTTGTCCGAAAGACGTACACTTCGGCTAAGGGATTTACGAAATGAATCATTTGTATTGTTTCCGAAAGGTTATATTTTGCAAAAAATAGCTTATGATGCTTGTAAACAAGAAGGTTTTTTGCCGAATATAAGTTCTGAGGGAGAGGATTTAGATGCTATTAAAGGGTTAGTTTCAGCTGGAATGGGAGTGACATTGCTTCCTGAAAGCACCTTTTATGATAATGTTCCAAAATTCACAGCAAGGGTGCCAATTGAGAATCCTGCAATCAGCCGTACGGTCGGTATTATCATTCCCAAAAACCGAGAGCTGCCGCCGTCTGTACAAACTTTCTATCATTACGTGATTGAGTTTTTCTCCATTCTAGAAAAATACCAATAAAAATTTTATGCAAAATAATTAATTTTTATGCAACTTGTTCCTAACGGTTCAAGAAAGCCGTATACAAAGTATACGGCTTTAACCAATTTTTAACCCTTTTTTGTCATCTCTTCTACAAGAGAGTGGAAAATAGACATTGCATGTTCTATTGGTTCTGGAGTAGTTAAGTCAACACCAGTTTTTTTCAGCAATTCTAATGGGAAATCTGAGCTGCCGCTCTTTAAGAATTCTAAATAGCTATCCAAGTCTTCCTGTTTGCCTTCCAAAAGCTTATCAGCAATTGTAATAGCAGAAGCAAAGCCTGTTGCATACTTATAAACATAGAACGGACGATAAAAATGCGGAATTCTTGACCACCCGTGCTTCACTTCATCATCAAGGACTAGCTCGCTGCCATTGTAAGCTTTAAAAAGAGTCTCATAAGTCTCATTGAAAAAATCAAGTGTTAGCGGTTCTCCCTTTTCTGCTTTCTCATGTACCTCTTTTTCGAACTCGCTAAACATTACTTGCGTGAAGAAAGTCCCTTTAAAGCTGTCGATAAAGTGGTTCAATAAATGCTCCCGTTTTTTCGGATCTGTTTCTGTTTTTAACAGATACCGAATCAGCAAGACTTCATTGACTGTTGATGCAACTTCAGCTACAAAGATGCTGTATCCTGCACTGATTGCCGGCTGATGCTTATTGCTGAGATAAGAATGCATCCCATGGCCGCACTCATGCGCCAATGTAAAAAGACTGTCAAGGTCATCTCGGTGATTCAACAGGATGAATGGGTGTACCCCGTATACTCCTAGATTATAAGCTCCCGACCTTTTCCCCGGTGTCTCTCTCACATCAAAATAACGTTTTTCCTTAAAGCTTTTCAAAACATCAATATACTCAGACCCAAGCGGCTCTAAGCTTTTCAGCATAATATCATAGGCTTCATCAAATGAGATTTCCTGCTTCGCTGCCTCGCCTGCAAGGGGAACACTTAAGTCATATGCACGCAGCTCATCGACACCTAATTTTTGCTTGCGATATTGCATATATTCATCCATATATTTTAAATTATTTCTAGTTGATTCTATCAGGTTCTCGTAAACTTTCTTTGGAACCCGATCACCAAACAAACTTTTTTCAAGGGCTGAAGGATAATTGCGCAGTTTGGATGTTTTAACATTATTTTTGACTGCAGATGAAAAAGTTGCTGCAATTGTATTCTTGAGTCCGAGATAAGGTTGATAGTATGCCTTGTAGGCCTCGATTCTTTTTTCTCTATCATCGCTTTCCATCAGCTTTGAATACATACCTCTTGTCAGCTCTACTTTGTTTCCGTTCTCATCTGTCACCTCACCAAACTTAATATCTGCATTATTAATCATCCCGAACACTTGGCTTGGAACAGACAGGGACTCCCCTAATTCTGATAAGATTTCTTCCTTTTCTTTGCTTAAAACATGCTTTTTATAGGCAAACGACTCCAGCAAATCCTTTTCAAAATATTTCAAGCCTTCTTCTTGCGCAATATATGCTTTTAATTGGCTCTCTTCCAGGCTTAAAAGATACGGCATAAAAAACGAGCTTGCGCTGCTCCATTTTTGTCCTGCACTTCTCGCTTGGTCTACAAGGCTTTGAGCGCTGTTATTTCTGGTATCTGTATCAAGCAGCAGCATGCTGTAAGCGAAAACCTTCCTATATATGTAACCGATTTCTTCAGATAGCTTTAGATAGGCAAGCAAGCTTTTGGCATCGTTTATATTATCATTGTAGGTAGCAATCTCGCCAACCTTTTCACTGACTATGTCCAAATCTGCTTTCCAAGCTTGCTCTGTTTCGTACAGATCACTAAGATTCCATTTCTCTATGTCTTTTACTTCATTTCTGTCTTTATAAGAAATCATCTGCAGCCTCCTCATTTGATTAAGTTTATTCCATCATAATGGATAGCATTTACTCCTGTCCAAAAATTAACACTATTGTTTTAGCAGAAAAATTTTCTGCTTTAGATGATTAGTTTATGCAGGAAACTAATATGTCATGAATCTTTTGCGCTGTTAAAGAAAGGCCCCCGGAGATAATCGCCGGGGGGCAAGAATTGCTTATACTCCCGGGAACCAGCCAGGAGAGTTGATAATTGCATTCCAAAGCGGATCTGGCACTACCAGTTCCTTCTGCTTGCTTTTATCTAATACAGAAACAATTTCACTTTCTCTGCCTTCCTCGATTTTTTGAACAAAATCAGGATCGATAATGAGCTCACGGCCAATAGCTAAAAGATCAATATCTGTTTCAAAGGCTTTTTTTGCATCATCTGCTGTATACACGCTGCCGACACCAATCACTGGCACACGTCCATTGACACGCTCGATAATCCATTCAATTCTGGATTTGCTATCATCAGCGCCACGTCTTGGTGCTGACCAGAACTCTTGTAAGGAAGCATGCAAATAATCTAGGTTTTTGTCTGCAAGTGCATCAATCAAGGCAAATGTTTCCTCCATCGTTAAACCTGGAGTTTCCGGTTCTTCTGGAGAGAAACGATAACCAACAATAAATGGCTCTGTTGCTTTTTCTGCTTCTTTTTTCACAGCATCAACAACAGCAAGCGGGAATGCCATTCTATTCTCTAGAGTACCGCCCCATTTGTCGTTGCGTCTATTTGTGTGCGGTGAATAAAACTGCTGAAGCAAATATCCGTTTGCGCCATGGATTTCAACACCATCAAACCCTGCTTCCACAGCACGTCTTGTTGTTTCACCGAATGCTGTGATAATCTCAAGAATCTCTTCTTCTTTTAAAGGTCTAGGAGCTGGATTATTGTCTTGTGCAACATCGCTGGCACTTACAAGCTCACCATTAGGCACTAGATTTGGAGGACAAGATCTGCCGCCATGGAAGATTTGCAGAATTGCTTTCGCCCCTTCTTTTTTTATTGCAGATGCAAGTTCTCTTAAAGACGGAATGAATTCATCAGAATATGCAGCAAATTCTCCCGGGAAGCCTTTGCCGTTTTCTGTTACATATGTACATGCAGTAATAACCATGCTGACACCTTTAGAACGTCTAGCATAATAGTCAACCTCAGCTTTGGTAACTGTGCCGTCCTCGTTTGATGAGAAATTAGTCATTGGCGCCATTACTAAACGATTTCTCAGTTCCAGCTTATTTGCCAAGTTCAATGGTTGGAAAAGCTTTTCGGATTGATTGCTCAAAATTAACACTCCTTTTAAATTATATTTACATAATGTTTCTTGATTAAATGAACTTCTGCTTCACTCCTGTAGTATGCCTTTATCAGGGTGAATTATTGAAGTAATGTCATCTTAATATTCTCGCACTTAAATAGTCAAACGATTGAACTCGGCAAAAAACAAAAAAGCACCCTTGGTGTTACCAAGCGGTGCTGTACTTATATAAAAATAACTTTAAATCGGTTACTTCAAAGACTCCAGTGCCTGCTTAAGATTAGCATAAACCTTGATTGCCGCCATATTTAATCTTGTTTCCACAACTGTTTGAGCAAGCTGCGGGCGCAAGCCGGTTACAATGACCTTGATGCCAAGGAGCTGAAGCACCTCGCCTAATTGGTACAGATAAGAAGCGATTTCCGAATCTATATTTTTAATGCCAGAGTAATCTGTAATAAGATATTCAAGCTGAAGCCCAGCTATATGGGGGACAACTTTTTCCATTATATACGAAGCTCTGTAGGCATCGATTAAGCCAACAAGCGGCAGAACAGCTACACCTTCTTTTACAAGCACAACTGGGGCAGACAGCTCCGCCAATTCCTGCTGGGCTTTCTTTCGGTAACTTTCTGATAAACATTCATAAGTGGAGACTGTTTCACTTAAGCTAGTGTCGAGTATATCGTCAACCATTTTTATTAAAAAAGCATTCTCACTAAGAGCTAGTCCAAACTTAATGCTTAACTCTGTCAGCAGCTCATTAAAAATCTTCCTTGTCGGCTGGTAGCGGATAACGATTTCTGAAATTCTTCCACCTGCGTTCAATTGCTGTTCAGCATTGTGCTTACTCCAAGCAATTAAATCCGCTGGCACTCCTGACACTCCTGTATTAAGTGACTTGCCTAAAAACCCTAAAAACTCTTTATACATGAGAAATGCGTTATTTCTCTCGTCATCAGGGATGCTTAAATCTAAACTGCTGAGAACTCCCTCTACTATTCTATGAGCAAGGACTTCTGTATTTTCCTCTATGTACTCAGCCACTTTACACATTGTTGTCATATATCATTCCCACCCTTTACCCCAATAGTATAACTAGATTATAACGCAAAAAAGGGCGGTTTTGGGAGAAATATTCCGTCTTTATTGCAGCTAATTTGACTATAAAAAAATAATAGCTTGCAACAAATTAATAGATATGGTATATTTATTTCTGCGATGAGCTCTATTGAATAAGTCAATAAACGCTAATGTGCTATGTGGAGCACAGTTTATTGCCTCAATAACGTAAGGACACCATTTTTGGTGTCCTTTTTCATTTTTTTCAAACGAACAACAAAAAGCATGAAGATTTGCATCTCCATGCTTTGATATATAACGACTATTATTAAAAACTATTTAGGAGATCAACTTGTTTAGTTCTTCTGTTAAACGAAGAAACTCAGGCTTATCACCAGCGATTAATGTTGCATCAATCTGCTTTTTTAGACTCTGTTTCTTGAAATTATAAAGGGCTTTCTCCAAGACCATTTCAGCTAATAAAGAATCAACTACATTTCCTTCAGACTGTTGTGGTGCATTTAATAAATACTTTTCCATTTGAATCAACCCCTTTGCTTTTTTATATTATAGCAACAATTTTCTGATAATTCAAATACTTTTTCGAGGTAATTTCTCCCTTTTTCTAATAAGAAAAAAATCTCCCTTTCCGCTATAATCTCAACTGATATTCATGTATTCTTAAGATGTAGAATAAATTTTTTTAAGGAGATACAAATGAAATATAAAATGATTGTACTAGACATGGATGACACATTGCTTCAGGATGACCATACGGTCTCAGAAGCGACAAAGGCAGCATTGATTAAAGCACAGGAACAAGGGGTTAAGGTAGTTCTTGCTTCAGGCAGACCTACGTTTGCGATGTGGGATACTGCAAGAGAACTACATCTGTCTGATTATGGCAGCTATATCCTTTCATTTAACGGCGCAAAAATCACCAATTGCCGAACAAATGAAGAGATTTTCAGCAGTACGCTTTTACCAGAGGTTGTACACCAGCTGTTTGAATTGAGTAAAAGAGAAAAGGTTTGGCTTCATACATATGTTGGCGATACTATTGTGACAGAAGAAAACAATCCATTTACGGAGATTGAAGCACAAATAACTGGGCTGCCAATCAAAGCTGTGCCTAACTTTGTTGATTACATAAAAGACCCTGTTGTAAAGGTATTAATGGTTAAAGAAGAGGATATTCTGAAAAATGTGGAGAAAGTATTACAGACAGAACTTTCAGAGCAACTGAGTGTTATGCGCTCCAAACCGTTTTTCCTTGAATTCACGGAGAAAGGTGTTACTAAAGGCACAAGCCTATCATTATTGATTGATCGCCTTGGCATCACAAGAGAAGAAGTTATCGCAATGGGAGACAGCTATAATGATGCCGCAATGATTGAATTTGCAGGTCTTGGCATTGCAATGGGCAACGCTCCTGACGACATTAAGCTTATAGCCGATTATGTAACAGATACAAACAATAATGACGGAGTTGCCAAAGCGGTCGAAAAATTTATTTTAAACGCTTAAAAGCTTATTTTGTCAGCTTGTGAATGGATTGCCCAA
This sequence comes from Niallia sp. Man26, assembly GCF_022049065.2. Taxonomy (NCBI): domain Bacteria; kingdom Bacillati; phylum Bacillota; class Bacilli; order Caryophanales; family Bacillaceae; genus Niallia; species Niallia sp. Man26. The sequence goes on along the minus strand of NZ_CP095743.1, from coordinate 1,864,349 downwards.
AACTTAAAAAATGGAGGATTAATATGAAGAATGATCAATTGTTGATTGGGAGCCACAGCGAATATGCCCCATTAAAAAAAGTGATTTTAACATCTCCATTATATATGACTATTAAAGAACCAATAAATGCGATCCAAAAGCAGTATATGAAAGAAAATATTGATACAGAATTAGCTGTTAAACAGCATCAAGGCTTTGTTGAAGCTTTGAAAGCTGAAGGCATTGAAGTTGTGCTCCTTCCTGCTGAGAAGCAATTCCCTGAACAGGTATTTACTAGGGATATCGGCTTTACACTTGGTGATCAAATGTTCGTTGCGAAAATGGGGCATGATGTCCGTAAAGGAGAAGAGCATGTTCTGTTAAACTGGCTGAACGAGCAGGAAATTTCTTTTACGAAATTAAACAGTGACAAGATTGAAGGCGGTGATGTGCTGATTGACGGCTCGACCATTTATGTCGGTGTCAGCAATCGCACAAATGAACAAGCCATTAATCATCTTCAAAGCTTGCTGCCTAACTATGAAGTGATTGCTGTTCCATTCACAGACAGCTTTTTACATCTTGATTGTGTATTCAATATTCTTTCGCCGCATGATGCGCTGATTTATCCTGGGGAAATTGATAAAGATAAATTGGAATTGTTAAAGAAGCGGTATTCTCTCATTGAGGTGACAAAGGAAGAGCAAGCAACACTCGGAACAAATGTACTATCTATCGGTCATAAAAAAGTCATCAGTCTTCCCATTAATAAAGGTGTAAATAGTGAGCTGCGCAAACGCGGTTTTACAGTGATTGAGGTTGATATAACGGAAATCATTAAGTCAGGCGGAGCCTTCCGCTGCTGCACACTTCCTTTGTACAGGGAAACACAGACAACATAATTAAAAGAGCCGCTGCCATGATTGACAGCGGCTCTTTTATTTTATACTTCGACTGTCCAGCCAAACGGATCTTCTGCTCTTCCGTTTTGGATGTCTGTCAATGTATCATAGACTTTTTTCGCAAGCTCGCCAGTTTCTCCGTTATTAAGAGTAATGGATGTTTCATTCCATAAGAACTCACCAATTGGAGAAATAACCGCTGCTGTTCCTGTACCGAATGCTTCTTTCAACTCACCATTTTTATGAGCTTCAAAAATCTCTTCAACAGAAATTCTGCGTTCAACTACAGGGATGTCCCAATGTTTAAGAAGATCCATGACGCTTCTTCTTGTCACACCTTCAAGGATGCTTCCGTTTAATGCTGGTGTAATAACTTCATCACCAATCTTGAAGAATACGTTCATCGCGCCTACTTCTTCTACATATTTCTTTTCGACTCCATCAAGCCATAATACTTGAGAATAGCCTTTTTGTGTAGCGATTTGCTGCGCTTTTAAGCTTGCTGCGTAGTTACCAGCTGTTTTTGCAGAGCCAGTTCCGCCAGCAACGGCACGGACATACTCATTTTCAACAAAGATTTTTACAGGTTTAACACCTTCTTTGTAGTATGAACCAACCGGTGACAAGATGATCATGAATTTATAGCTGATAGAAGCCGCAACACCTAAAAATGGTTGTGTAGAAATAACGAAAGGACGGATATACAGGGAAGTTCCTTCTCCTGATGGAATCCAATCTTTATCAATATTAATCAGCTGCTTTAAAGCATCAAGAGCGAAATCCTCATCAATTTCTGGAATGCAAAGACGCTCATTTGATTTGTTCAGACGTTCCATATTTTTTTCCGGTCTGAAAAGCAATACTTTTTCTTCTTTTGTCAAATATGCTTTCATACCTTCAAAAACTGCTTGCCCGTAGTGGAAAATAACTGAAGCAGGATCTAACGTGATTGGCTGATATGGTAGAATTTGAGCATTATGCCAGCCGTTCTCTACTGTATAGTCCATCATGAACATATGATCCGTAAATACTTTACCGAATTCCAATTTAGACGGATCTGGCTTCGGTTTCTTTTCTGCAGCTAATGTTACTGTGATTGTTTGTTCACTCACGTTGAAAAACTCCTTCATATGTAAATTATTATTTCTATCTATTATAACGTAACTTTTCTGGAGGAAAAGAGGAATATATATTTTTTTAAAAACTTTTTTTGCTTAACCATCTTATTGTTATAGCACAAATAAAAAGAAATACGCGCCACAAAATGGACTGGCGCTATATTTCTTTCCAAAAAATATTTGCTTACAGTTCTATTTTCTCTTGCTTTAGTGCTGCCGGAAAACCTTTAAGCATATGGGCCATATAAACAATTCCTTGTTCATAATCTGATGTGCGGATGCTCTCATTCGGTGCGTGAGCCTTGCTGCCGACCCAGCCAACTCCTGTGCTGACAATCGGCAAATTCAAAATTCTGCCAAAATCAAACATCGGTCCTGTTCCTGCCGAGTTTGGTGCGAGCACAACATCACTATTGTAAACCTCTTTAGCTGACTGCTGTACATGACTGATAAACGGATGACTGAAATCCGAGCGGTACGCTTTCTGACCGTTAATCAACTTTACAGACACATCATCGAAACCATGCTTTTTCAAATGATTCACAACACATTCAAAAATATGGTTCGGATCTTGACCAGGCACAAGGCGGCAATCCAGCTTCATTTTTGCGCTTTTTGGCAGAACTGTTTTTGCTCCTTCCCCTGTATAGCCGCTTTCGATCCCGCAAATTGTCATTGTCGGTTCAAAAACCATTGCATAACGAGGGTCCTTTCCTAAAGCCTCTGTTATTAAAGGCCTTTTTAACCCATACAGCTCCTGAACTGCTTCTTCATTGAACGGCAATGACTGAACGACCTCCTCCTCTGCAGGAGTTGGTGGTGTTATTCCATCATAAAAACCTTCGACAATAATTTCATTGTGTTCATTGCGCATAGAGGCTAAGGCATGAACAAGTCTCCACGCTGCATTGTCGACATACGCTCCTACCGAGGAGTGCATATCGATGTCAGCACCTACTGCTGTTAGCTCCATATAAGCCATCCCTTTAATGCCTGCTACCATGCTGATCCGCTCTTGTTCATCCTTTCCGCCAAATTCCCAAATACAGGCATCAGCTTGAAACAATTCAGCATACTTTTCTAAATAAGGAGTCAAGTTAGGGCTTCCTATCTCTTCTTCTCCTTCAATAAGGAACTTAATATTACAGGGAAGACCGCCTTCTGTTTCCTGTAGCACTTTAATGGCTGTAAGTCTCGCGATTGTGTCCCCTTTATTATCAGAAACTCCCCTTGCAAACAGTTTTCCGTCGCGCACGGTAGGTACAAACGGTTCAGTCACCCATTCATCAAGAGGATCGGCAGGCTGCACATCATAATGGTTATAATAAAGAAGCGTACTAGTCGAATCCCCCTTCTCTCCTGCTGGGAAAAATCCATAAACAACTGGGTTTCCACCAAGATCATCTAGCACCTGAACGTCACCGCCGAAATCCTTTATCACACCAGAAATATACTCCACTGTTTCTGGAATGAACTTGTTTTGCGCAGATACTGTTTCTAACTGTAAATATTGTTCTAAAATAGCAAAGGATTGTTCTAAATTTTCCTTTGTCTTCGTTTCAATTGCTTGTAAATCCATTTTTTCCATATTGCCAGCTCCTTTATATTTAGATACTCTATTGTTTCGCCAACCGAAGAAAAAAACCTGCTATTTTTCAAAATATTTTATAAATTAAAAAAATAATTTTAGTCACAAAAAAAATCTAAATCAGTTCGGAAAAGAAAGATCGTCTTTTCAAAAGTGATTTAGACTTTATTAGATAAGTTTAATTCCAGTTTTTCGTATCTTCGAGCAGATCATCAATCTCAATAGTTTTGATGTTCCATTCACTGACACAGCTAGCCAGATCCAGCGTGTCTTGCAGAAGCTGGTCTATATCGGCTCTAATTAATTGCATTTTGTAGCCTCCTTTAGTGCCTAATCATGCTTAGTAATGCCCCCTTGAAACAATTCTTAAACGACTATTTCTCTAGTTATTACAATTGCTGCATTACAAGTATGTAGCACTTTATAGCTTGGAAACTATATCCATGCTGTTGTTTTACATGCTCATTATAGCATGTTTTTATCAATTAGCCCATTACGCCCAAATTACATGAACATTACAGCCTGTAATACTGTCTTTCGCCAATAGATTAGCAAGTTTTTCCTCTTACTCAAAAGATGTTTCACTTATTGGAAGATGGTATACTTGAAACTATATATTCCCTTCAAACGTCTGTCTATATTCGTTAATTTCTAGCAAAAATTTATCATTTGCTTATGTTTTTTCCTGATTCAGGCAATCATGGAGAGGAAATGGAGGGATTTAATTTTGAGAAGGCTTATAAAACTGGCGTTGCTCATTTTAATTGTCTACGTCGGAGTGCAATATATACAGCATAAATTTGGCACGGAAACGATACCGAATGCGATTGATTATGCAAAAGCCGAAGTGAACGAGCAGGAAGCTGCTAATTTTATTGAAAAATTTATTGAGCAAAGTAAACAGATTTTCCAAGATACACAAGATATCCTTCCAGACTGGGATACTGGTGCGGAAACGGAACAGACGAAGCAGGCAGAAAAACCGGAATTAGAGACACCAGCTCATCAGACCTTTTCCATTTATAATATTCAAATGGGTGATTCGGAGGAAGCAGTTGAGCAGGAATTAGGTAAACCGCAGCGTACATCTATGAATGAGTACGGCATATCATGGAATACGTACCACGAAAACTATCAAAATTTTGTTATGGTAGGATTTGATTCCAATAAAAAGGTAGCAGCGCTGTATACAAATCAAGATTTGATTTCCTCTACAAACGGAGTGAAAAAAGGCAGCAGTAAAGACAGTGTCTTGAAGACGTTAGGAAATCCCCTCGATGAACTGACAAAAGGCTTTGTCCGTTATAAATTTCCAGAAGACAGAGATTATGAAGTTTTTGAGATGGACGGCAGTTATGTCACCGTATTTTTTGATAAGCATGAAAACAATACAGTAACGGCAATGCAGATTGTGACAACTGAGCTTGAAGAGGACAGAAGTGATTTCTATACAGACGGAAGCGCCCAACTGGAAGAGGGCTTTGAATTCCAGCTGTTTGATTTAACGAACGCCAGCAGGGTTAACAACGGTCTTGGCGTATTGACATGGGAAGATAATGTAAAGGTAACCGCAAGGAAGCACAGTGAGGATATGGCGAAAAACAACTATTTCGACCATACAAACCTCGATGGTGAGTCCCCATTTGACCGGATGCTCTCTGACGGCATTAAGTATACAATGGCTGGTGAAAATCTTGCTTACGGGCAATACAGCAGTATTTTTGCACATGAAGGTTTAATGAACTCTTTAGGACATCGGGAGAATATTCTGCAGGAAGGCTTTACTTACCTAGGTGTCGGTGTTGCTTTCAATGAAAAATCACAGCCGTATTATACGGAAAACTTTATTACAAAATAAAAACAAGGCTATCCTGCAAAAGGAATAGCCTTGTTTGTTTACACAATCATATTTCCTATTACCCATAACAAGACAAAGCTGATAAGGATAGACAGGTTTGCTGCTGTGCCGACAAATCTCTGATTATACTTAAACTCTACACTGTAAGGTAATACAGAGGAGGCCATCGGCAGAATAAGTCCAATCAGGACTGTATAGCGGAACATATCATCGACTGGCAGAAGGAAGAACCCTAATGTTCCAACAAGTAAACCGACACCATAGCGCAACCCCAATACCCTTCCAATGCCCTTCCAGTGGCTTTTTTCAAATGAAAAATTCAAATAGATTCCTAGAAGCAGTAAAGACAGAGGCATATTAGCCTGAGAGATGACAGAACTGATGTCTATAACAGCAGTCGGCAGTGGCAAGCCGGTAATATTAATGATAAATATGACCACATATGTCATTAACGGGATTGATTTGCCCATTTTGCCGGCAACATGCTTGAAGTTCAGCACAACGCCTTCCTTTGCATAATAGCTTCCAATTAAATAACTGACTCCAAATGTAATAATAGCATTACCAATATCGAACATGCCGAAATACTTTAATCCTGCTTCTCCCCAGATACCTTGAACTAAAGGATAAGCAAACAAGCCTATGTTAAACCCAGGGATCAGCATGCCAAGCATCCCTTTATCTCTCCGCTCTTCCTTCCTGAATAAAAACAAGCCTAATATTGCGACAATGATACCATATACAAAGCCTAGGACCATCAGCATCATCAGGGAGGAATCGATTGTTATACGATGAAATGTTACGATGATTAAACTTGGCAACGTAACATTAAAAATAAGGCGTGCCATCGCTTCCCCGTCTTTTTCCTTGAGGATCTGCCACTTCTTCAAACAATAGCCTAGGGCAATTATAATGAAGGAAATGATAAACTGATTATTAAAGTTTTCCATATTGCTAATCTCCAATCATAAGAGGAAAACTCAAAAAAAGGTCAGGGGTTTACCCCCAACCTATTAAATGCTGTTGCCTCTACTAATTTCTTTATTCATCAACTTAATCTTTTTAATATCCAAACGGATTAATAAGGAAATTGTCAGTGAAACGATGAACATACAGGAAAAGACAATCAACGTCTCCTGATAGCTTCCTGTCGTGTCTCTGATCCATGAGACAAACCTAGGACCAGCAATCCCTGCTGCAGACCACGCTGTCAGTATATAGCCATGAATGGCACCAAGCTGTTTCGTTCCGAACATATCTCCAATATACGCAGGGATCGATGCAAATCCTCCCCCGTAACAAGACATTATGATACATACTATTATAGAGAAAGTAATAGCGTCTTGTAAATGAGGCAATACAAAAAAGGCAGCAATTTGAATCGCAAAAAACAATGTGTATACATTAGGACGACCAATATAATCGGAAACAGATGCCCATGCAATTCTTCCTAATCCGTTAAATACACCCATAATACCGACTAATACGGCGGCTCCTGTAACGGACATTCCAGCAAGCTCTTGTCCCATTGGAGATGCAACAGCCAATATGGCAATTCCACACGTAATATTAATGAAAAGCATTGTCCATAAAGCCCAGAATCTTTTTGTTTTTATTGCTTCATTGGCTGTCGATTGAGCTAAATCAGCTTTCGGAGCAGCAGCCCCTGTCTCCAATGCCTTCTTGTAGCCAGCAGGTACATAGCCTTTTGGAGGCGGAGCCAAATATTGAGCTGAAGCTAGTATTATTATAAAATAGATGATTGCCAAAATATAAAATGTAGAAGGTATACCAACAGAGCTAATCAACTTATTCATAATCGGACTGCTGATCATGGAAGCAAAGCCGAACCCCATTATAGCCAGCCCTGTTGCCAGCCCTCGTTTATCAGGGAACCATTTCACCAATGTTGATACTGGCGTAATATAGCCTACTCCAAGACCAATTCCGCCAAATACTCCATAAGTGATATACAAAAGAGGCAAGGATTCAATACTTACCGCAAACCCTGACCCTGCCATTCCTAATCCAAATAGAGTGGCGCAGAGTGTTCCAGCAGCACGGGGACCGAATTTCTCCACGAAATGTCCTAAAAAGGCTGCAGAGAGACCTAAAAATAATATAGCGATACTGAATGTCCAGGAAATGCTTGTTAAACTCCAATTGTACGTTTCTTCCAATGGTTTTGTAAAAACACTCCACGCATAAACAGAGCCAATAGAAATATGAATGCCAACTGCTGAAAGGGCAATTAACCAGCGATTTTTTGTTTTCATAACAGTCTCCCTTGCTTCTTAGTCTAGTTTTTCTGGGCTTAAATAAAATCTATTGTTCGGACTTCCCATAAGTAATCGACAGCTTAGCGTGAGCCTCTCTTGCATCAGCAAGTGCTGCTTCTGCTGTTTCTCCTCTTTGCAAAAGAACAGCTAAGCGTCTGCCGACAACTGCATTCGGTTTTCCAAAAATTCGGATCTGGCTGTCTTTAGATGCTAATGCTTCTTGAACGCCATGGATTTCATAATCCGCACTTTCTCGTGATGCCTTTAAAGTCTTACTTGCACCAGGCGAGTTCAGCCTGATTTGCGGTATAGGCAAGCCCAATACAGCACGGATGTGCAAGGCAAATTCTGATAAATCCTGTGTTGCTAATGTTACCATTCCAGTGTCATGAGGTCTTGGCGACACTTCACTGAAATACACACCATTATCTGTTAGGAAAAGCTCTACACCAAAAAGTCCGTAGCCTCCTAAAGCGTCTGTTATTTGTGCGGCAATTTGCTCTGACTGTTCAAGCTGTTCGGCGGTCATCTGATGAGGCTGCCATGACTCGATATAATCCCCATCCTTTTGGATATGACCAATCGGCGGACAAAAGTGCGTGCCACTGATAGAGCGGACCGTTAACAATGTTATTTCTGAATTAAAGGAGATGAATTCCTCTACAATTACTCGTGTTTTTTTCCCTCTGCCTCCCCCTACCGCTTCTTCCCATGATTTCTTTACATCATCAAGACTGCGGCAGATGCTTTGCCCTTTACCAGAAGAACTCATTATTGGCTTAATTACACACGGTACACCGATAGTAACAACGGCATTCTGCAATTCTGCTAAACTGTCTGCACATTCATACTTCGCTGTAGGCAAATTCAGTTTCTCACTTGCAAGTCGTCTAATTCCTTCCCGGTCCATCGTCAAATGGACAGCATTTGCAGTCGGAATAATATTAAAGCCTTCTCCTTCTAATTCAACGAGCATTTCAGTTGCAATGGCTTCAATCTCAGGCACAATGAAATCAGGCCTTTCTCTGATAATGATTTCTTTAAGTGCTTGGCCATCAAGCATATCGACCACATACGATTTATGTGCTACCTGCGTTGCTGGTGCATTTGCATAGCGGTCAACAGCAATCGTGTTAATTCCTAGTCTCTGTGCCTCAATAATCACTTCTTTTCCTAACTCTCCTGCTCCTAGAAGCATTATCTTTTTCGTATGTTTGGAATTTATTGCACCGAACATATAAACAACCCCCTCTATTGTTCGTTCCTTTATTGAGCATAATAACGTACTTCACCTATCAATTTCAAGGTTTTTTTATAAAAATAACGAACATTTTATAAAGTTATATAAATATAGTTCGGTTTTTCCGATTAGAAGAAAAATAAAAAAGAGTGCTTATCGGCACTCTTTGGAGGATAGCGATTTAATTAGTTTAGTTGCTTTCAAATCAATCAAATAGAAGTCTTCAAAAGTGTTTCTTAACCATTCACTTATCTTGAAAAACAGTTCTTCCTCTTAGCATTGTCTGCTTCACCTTTCCACGAAATGTTTTTCCAATATAAGGACTTTGAGTATTTCGATAATAAAGATCTTCTTTTGTTAATGTATATTTCTCACTTATATTAACTAAACAAAGGTCTGCAGCACTGCCAACTGTTATATTCCCTTTATTAGGATATAATCCAAACCGCTTTGCAGGGTTGGTGCTTGTTATCCTCGCAATCACGGAGAGCGGTATACCTCGTTTCCAATAACCTTCCTCCAGCAGAATAGACAATGTCGACTGACAGCCAGAAATGCCTCCCCATGCCTCTTTAAGACTTCCTTGCTTCATCTCCACTAAAGATGGGGAATGGTCGGAGCCGATTATATCAATTGCTCCTTCCTCAATCGCCTTCCACAGCCCCTCTATTTCTTGGTTATTTCGTAATGGCGGCGCACATTTGGCAACAGCGCCTAGCTGATTCAAATCATCGACAGTCAATGATAAATAATGAGGGCATGTCTCAACAGATACGTTAATCCCTTTTCTTCTGGCAGCTAATATCGGCTGCAGCACCTCACTGCTGCTAATATGTACAATATGAACTTTGCAATTTGTAGCTTCAGCATAAGAAAGAATGCGATTTACTGCTTCTAATTCAGAATAGATTGGTCTTGATGCAGAAAATGCCCCGCCATCCTCTGCTCCGAGCACCTTGCTTAGCTCTTCTGTAATAACATCACTTTCAGCATGAACAGCAAGAATACTGTCAAGGGCTGCTATCTTTTTCATACCAGCAAATAAGGTCTTGTCATCTGCTGCTTCGAAATCTTCAATGCCGCTGTTTGACATAAATGCCTTAAAGCCAATGACACCGCAAGCATGCAGCTCTTCTAGCTCGCTAAGATTTTGCGGAACAAGTCCGCCCCAAAGTTTATAATCAACTAATGATTTTTCGTTTGCCAACATGTCCTTTGCTTCGAATCCATATTTATTGACAGTAGGTGGATGACTGTTTAATGGCATATCAAAAAATGTCGTCACTCCTCCTGCTGCCAAGCTTTTACTGCCTGTTGCAAACCCCTCCCACTCTGTTCGTCCTGGTTCATTGAAATGAACATGTGTGTCTATCAGACCTGGAAACACATGCAAACCAGAAGCGGAAATTATTTGAGCATCGTTGTCGATATCAATATCAGTGGCGATATTTGCGATTTTACCATCCTTAATGGCAATATCCGCTTGAATCTCACCTGTCTCTAATACGATCATTCCACCCTTTATGACGACATCATATTGACCCATTCGCTTGCCTCCTTTATTAAAAACCGTTAACTGCCTCGGTATGTCTGATAACCCCATGCCGATAAAAGAAGTGGCACATGGTAATGGGACTCTCCTTCAGCCACTAAAAACCGTATCGGTATTCTTCGAAAAAAAAAGTTTTGCATCTCTCCGTTTTTAAAATAATCCTCTACATAAAAAACTAGTTCATATTCTCCATGCACAAGCTCCGTCAAAAGCGGCGTTTCAACTCTGCCATCATCGTTTGTATAACCGCTGGATATGAGCTCAGATTGATTCGCTCCGCTGTATTTCCACAGTTCTACAAGGATATTACTTGCTGGCACTCCCTTTACCAGGTCCAATACATGTGTCGTTATTCCTGTCTTCATTTCACAATCTCCTTTCTATCAATTATGCTTCGAGCACTTTTTGGACGACTCCTTCCAGTCTAAAAAAAGTGATAGTGAATATTTCAGATAATGCTGTTTCGAACTCTTCCTCCATTGTATGATGGATACGCCCTTTCATCGCCTCGTAAATAGAATCCTTCGTATGTCCTTTCACTGCCAGAATGAATGGGAAATGAAATTTAGTGCGATATTCGTTATTTAATTGGAGAAAGCTTTCATATTCCACTTTCGATAACGTATCTAGTCCTGCCCCCTTTTGTTCATTCACCGAGGACTGTGTCATCTTTATTTTTCCTCCTAAATCAGGATGGGCCCGAATTAAATCTAGCTGCTCTTCTCTTGCCGCTTCTCTAACGACCTTGACCATTTCGTGGTGCAATGTTTGCAGGGACTCAAAAGTTGACTGTCTTTCCCAAGTTCTGTCTGCGACCCACGGACTGTGTTCAAAAACCCAGCCTATTTTTTCAATAAACTCATTTTTTGACATCGCATTTATTGCTGCTATTGTATACATTTCATCGACCCTTCCTTACTATGCTAGTTACTCTGCTTTATTTGCCAAGATGTCCACCGCCCGTAAAATCCCTTCGTATCCTGTGCATCTGCACAAGTTCCCTGAAAGTCCTTGCAGAACTTCTTCTTTCGTCGGCTGGCTTTCACGTTCCAATAAGCTTTTTAGTGCCATAATCATCCCTGGTGTGCAATATCCGCATTGCAAGGCGCCTCCTTGCAAAAAGGCTTCCTGGATCGGATGTAATGCATCTGCACTAACACTCTCAATTGTCTGCACCACTGCATCTTCCAGCTGGTAGGCCATGACTAAACAGGAATTGACAAGCTTTCCGTTCAAGATAACGGAACATGCTCCGCATCTGCCGACTTCACAAGATATTTTTGTGCCTGTCAGGTTTAATTCCTTGCGAAGGATATCTACTAATCTATAAGTGGCAGGGACAGATAAATCTACTGAGCTGCCATTCACATTAAAGCGGATTGTCTTTCCAGCTTGCAGCTGCTCCTTCATCCTTTGTCCCCTCCTAACCATCCGTTTTGATTTTCTTTGCTGATTTTTGTAAAGGCAAACTCCATAATCTCTTCTGGACAGATAGGCAGCTTGTTAACCCAGTGGCCTGTAGCATCATGAATGGCAGCAACAATAGCAGGAGCTACTGCTACTGTCCCAATTTCCCCAACGCCGCGCGGTCCATACTCGTCGCCGTCCTCTAACTCTTCGATAGCTGACACATTCGTGGATTTGGGGATATCCAGAATGGTTGGAATTAAGTAAGAATCAAAGTTTTCCGTCATATACTTGCCATTATCCATAACGGCATCTTCCATCAATGTAAAGCCGAGTGCCATACTCCCGCCACCTTCAATCTGCCCTAAGTAGCCCATCGGGTTGACGACAGGTCCGGCAGCAATGGCATGATCGAGTTTACTGACATATACTCTTCCTGTCAGTGCATCTATTTCTACTTCTGCAGCTGCTCCAGCAAAGGAATATAAAAAATGTCCGCCATCGATGCTTTCTGGAGTTGTCGGAAAGTGATAGCTTGCCGTAACAACTGGGAGCTCGGAAATTTTGTCTGCTACTTCTTTATAAGTCATAACGAGGGCTGAGTTACCATTTTCTTGATATTCCCAAATCCCTCCATGTCCCGTCTTTAAGACTTCAAGGGGCACTCCTGACTGTTGGGAAACAAAAGAATAAACCTTATCACACCACGAACCTTTCATTTTGTTGATACCGGTCCAAACCATATTTGTAGCCCTAGAGGCAGTCGAAGAACCGGAGTGAGGTACTTTTGCAGTATCGCCGATTGTTATTTCAACATCATCTGCAGAACAAGCAAAAGACTCTGTCATAATCATTTCAATCGTTGACAGCAGACCTTGACCACATTCTTCAAAACCAAACGAAATCTCTAATTTACCTTTTTCATTTAAGGACAATCTAGCTCCTGAAGGATCGGAGCGGCCATAACCAAGCCCTCCACCATGCATGGTTATGCTGTAGCCTTTCCCTTTTAAAATAAATGGCTGACTTTCATTGTTAGGAGGTTTGTCTTGAAGAATCGGTGATTTCAGTATTTCATCTAATACTTGCTCCGCTCCGGCGGTTGGAACGATTTGCTGATTCACTGGCCCAGGATCTGCTGTTTTCCGCAAGTTCTTACGGCGCAGTGCTGTGCTGCTTATGTTTAACATCTCAGCCAGCTTTTCGATTTGGCTTTCTAGTGCAAAGGTGACTTGATTACCGCCAAAACCTCTAAATTCTCCAGCAACACCGTTATTTGTGTACACAGAATAGCCTTCTACCTCAACATGCTTTATCCTATAAGGTCCGGTACTATGCTCAACAGCAAAGTCAAGTACAGCAGGTCCCAATGTGGCATATGCACCTGTATCAGCCAATATCCTCACCTTATGTGCAAGCAGGTTGCCATCCTTATCTGCGCCAGTTTTCATGGTTATTTTCATCGGATGTCTTTTTAGGCCTGCTTTAACAGACGTTCTTCTCGATTGATGGATTTTAACTGGTTTTCCAGTTGCTCTTGCAAGCAAACAAATAAAGGGCTGGATATTTAATTCATCTTTTCCGCCAAAAGATCCGCCAATCGGACTTGAAATGACTCTTATATCGCTCTCTGGCATATTTAGTATTCTGGATAGCTGCAGCTGATCTTTAAAGCCATGCTGGGTTGGAGCATATAACGTTAAGCCATCTTCATGAGGAACAGCAACTCCACCTTCTGTTTCCATATATGCATGCATTTGCCTTGGTGTATAGTAGACCTCTTCCACGATACAAGCACAGTTTGCAAACGCTTCTTCTACATCAGCTCCTTGTTTGTAAAAGGCATTATGCAGAAGATTGCCATTTTCATGGAGCTTAGGCGTTTTTGCTAACAGGCTGACTTCCGGATCTGTAATGGGCTGCAAAGGAGTGTATTCGACCTTAATAAGCGCTGCCGCCTTTTCGGCAATTTCCTGTGTTTCTGCAGCAACTGCAGCAATGGCATCTCCCACATATCTGACTGTATCCTCACAAAAAACAGGCTGGTCTTGAATAACAATGCCAAAGCCATTTAAGCCAGGAATATCTTTTGATGTCAGAACCGCACTAACACCTGGAAGTTTTTCAGCTTCTGAAGTATCAATACTGTTTATTTTTGCAAAGGCATATTCACTGCGGAGCACAGTTCCATAAAGCATGTTCGGGAAGGACATATCCGAAAGATACTTCAATTCACCCGTTACTTTTTGAATCCCATCTCTTCTTGCCTTCCACCTGTTTCGAGAGCCTGCTCTAGTCAATCGCATCCTTCATCCTCCTTTACATACTCCGAATTTAGCAGGTTATAAAGATTGGCAACAATAATATTGGCAGCCGCTTTTCTTCTGTAGCTGTCTGTAACAAAAGGGTCAGAATAAGAATGGAAGCCATGTTCAATCATAGAGCGTAACACTTGCCACTCCATCGTTTTTAAGCTTTTCTGCAGTACATAGCTTTCCGCGTCTGACAGTCTTTGCGGCTGGTGAGCACCGCCGCCGATGGCCATTTTTGCATCTGTAATGACGCCATTTTCCATCTCTATCCTGCCTGCTGAAGAAATAATGGCAGCAGTGAAGCTTTCTCTGCGTCCTATCTTCTGAAAAAAGGATATGCTCCGGCTTTCGGTGGATAGCGGGATATTTACCGAAACCAGCAAATCAGGCTCTGTTAGCGGACCAGCTTTAATCCATTGTGATAATGGAACAACATACGTTGAAACGCCATTAAAAAAATGCAGCTGTGCATCTAAAACAAGTAAAGCAGGGATAGAATCTCCTACTCTGCTGCAAATATTTCCGCCTAATGTACCCCTGTTCCGAACAGCAGGTGCAGCAATTTTTGTACAGGCCTCCGCTAAAATTTTCGCTCTTTTCTGAATATTTGAGTCGAGGATACAATCAGACAATAAAGCTGATGCACCGATTCGCAAAAAATTTGCTTCTTCTTCTATACCTTGTAAGCTTTCTAACCGGTGGGAGCTGATCAAATGATGTGGTTTTTGCTGACCAGCTTCCCAGTTCAATTGTAAAAGAGTGCCTCCGGCAATAAACATAGAACCTTCCTGTCTTAATGAAAAAACCTCTCCTAAGCCCGCAGGTGCATCAACAGCTGTATCATCATTTTGTAGTGAACTTTTCATCATCTGCCCCCCTATCTTCTAAAACACGGCAATAATTTCGATAGTCAGCCATTGTATCGATATCTGCGAAAAAGTCATCATCAATAAATTCAAGCAACTTCCCTTTTAAACTTGAGTCTTTTAGAATAGTTCTTGCTCCTGTGTCTCCAGTCAATTCATAAATTCGATCAAACAATAAAGAGGATAACACTACTGGCGGTTTAATGACTCCGTTATTTAAGCAAGCAATATATTTTTCGTCTTTCTCCAATGACTGGCACAGCAAGGTTTGCAGCATAGATTTAGGGATGAAAGGCTGATCTGCCAAGCAAATCAGCACTTTGTCTACCTTATGCTCTTCTGCTTTTTTTACGCCTGCAATTAAGGAGCAGGATTGCCCTAAATGGGCTTTTTCAGAGACAACTAATTCCCCTCTTCCAGCTGATAGCTGTTGCTGCACATCTGCAGAAATCCAATCTAAGTTATCTTGTGGATGCACGACAACATACACATAGGTTTTTGGATTATGAAGGATTGTTTTTAACGCCCTCATTCCCAGCGCTTCTCCTCCAAAGTGAAGTGCCATTTTTTTACAGCCCATCCTTTTGCTTTGCCCAGCAGCGAGGTAAATTACCTTCAACTTTTCACCACTTTCGAGCTTTCCGTATTGCTGTTTTTGACTGCAATTAATTGTGCTGCAATGCTGATTGCTATTTGTTCAGGACCGTCTGCATTTATGCTCAGGCCCACAGGAGAATAAAACCAGTCTGGTTTGCCTTTATTGCCCAACAGCCGATCTGCTCGTTTTTTCGAGCCGAGCATACCGACAAAAGCATACTCTCCACGAAGTAAATAGTTCATCAGCTCTTTATCCTTCGTAAAGTTATGTGTCATGATAACAATAAAATCGCTGCTTCTAACATGAACTTCCTCCAGCACAGACAAAGGATTGCCATTAACAAGCAGGTCAGCATGGGGGAAATGCTCTTTTGTGCAATAGCTTTGGCGCCAATCAGCAACAATTACTTGGAAACCTGCCTGTTTGGCTATTTCACAAACTGGCCGTGCATCAGCTCCTGCACCATATATAATCAATCTTGGCTGTGGTAAGAAGGTTTGGCGAAAATAATATCTGCCTGTCTTTTCGTCAGCATACAGCTTATTCACTGGAACAGAGTGCACAAAATGAGTGTCAAAATTGCCAGCATTCTCTCCTGTTTCACTGATAAACACACTTGAAATGACGTTTAAATCATCATCAAGCACCTTAATATGCTCTACTGTATCGCCATTTTCGAGCCATTGCCTCACCAAGGTGAGATTATTCTTAAGCTCACTGCTCACATATTCCATCAATACAGTTATGCTGCCGTCGCATCCTGCGCCCTGTCCCCAAGATAAATCATCCTCTGAACGCAAATCATATATAAGGGAAAAGGATGATCTTCTATCATGCTCCTCGATTTCCATTCTTGCTAAAATATCTTGCTCGACGCAGCCGCCGCTCAACAAACCCATTTCCCAGTTATCCTCTGAAAAGAACATCATCGTTCCTTCTCTGCGGTATGCAGAACCTGTTACATCAATGATTGTCGTTAAAAAACCGCCAGAGCAACTAGCTGCAACAGCGTGTATAACAGCATACTCATCTGAAGACATCATGTTAACCTCCTAAATGGGTGGCTATTCTGGGATAGAAACAACTCTAACTATTTAAAGAAAGAGGGCTTATAACCGCCCTCATGTTAATAAATATAACATCATTTGTTATTAAAAAATATTATCTTTCTCCATAAAAAATGTCATTGTTGAATTTATATAATAAAAATATTTAGAATTAGCTAAATTGCACAACTATTTAACCTGCTAATATATTGTAAAAAATCAGTTTGCCAGCGCTTCTCTGTTGTCGTCTAGTAATTGTTGCAGATAAGAACAAATGCTAAAAAATATTTGCAGCATTGCCTCGGTATTTTCAATTGACACATTTGCTAACATTGATATTTGAATCCAGTTTCTCTCTTGCAAGTAGCTGCTTTGATAATGGAGATGAAAACCTTGCTTTTTCATCCAATCACCAATCATAACAGAGGAAAGAGCGGGATCAAGACATACTGTCAGGATTGGGGAACAGTGCAAATTTGCTGCCGGCAACACATAAAACTTAGCATCTGTCAGTCTTTTATATGTGTATGCAAACCAGTCGGCAACATCGCTAAACTTTTTTGTAAAATCTTTTGTGAGCGCTTGCTCTAATGCAGCAAGCAATGGGGAAGAATGGGTATATGGGACACTGTTATGGGAATGGTACAGTCCTAAATCTAAATACGGTGGAAGCTGTTCATTCGGCTTAACAGCATGATTATGAAATACGAGAGCTAATCCTGAGACTGATTCAATTCCTTTTCCACTCACAGCTGTTGCTAAATATACATTTTTAAGGCTGACTGGCAGTGCTCCTATCGTGCTGATACAGTCTACTGCCTGTTTAATCGGCTTGTCACCTATTAACTTGGTTATATGTTCAATCGGAATGACAGTGCCCGTAGAGGTTTCACAATGAACATACCATATCCATTCCACTCCTCCATTGAGTGCTGTTCTCAATTCCTCCTCTGAGAACGGCTCGCCCCACTCTTTCTTTAAAACTTGGCAATGAAGCTGGAATCTTGCTGCCCTTTGCGCCAAACGCTCTCCAAATTCTCCGTTGCTTAAGATTAGCCCTTTACCGTTTAATAGAGACAGCTGGGCGGCGACAGCGTCGTTTGCGAGCGTTCCTGTTCCGAGCATTACTTGAACATATTTAGCTTTCGTAAGATCTGTCAGCCTTGTCTGCACTCGTTCCATCATCTCCATAAATAAGTTGTCACGATGGGAGAAACCTTGGCGACAAAACGCATCAAGGACATTGTCTGTTACTAAAACAGGGCCTGGCAAAAAAGAAACCGTTGCCGGCAATACTTTTTCTGAAAGCAAAATTCTATCCTTTAACAGATACATAGGCTGATAGATTGCTCCATGACTGCCAACTTGATGGGCAAACGGAATAAACCCGATATGCTTATACAGTTTTTCCTCACGGAGAATGCCGCTAATAACAGCTCCATCGTAGCCTTTCTCGATAAAGACATGGTGAAGCATGCGCAATAAGCCAACGAAAACCTTTGTTTTCCGGTACTCCTTCCTAATAGAGAGCAGCCTGATTTCGCAAAGCTTATTTACATTCACTATGTCAGACAAGTAAAAACCAATATCTCCCAGCTTTTTATCTAAGGAAAAAGGCCGCTTATCTGCCAGAGAAATCATGCCAATTACTTGATGATCCTTTAAGGCAATGATATATGTATTTTGGTCATGAAAAGAATCAATTAGCACTCCTTGCTCATTTCTGTCATGCTGGGGAATTTCCTCAGCAAAGGTTTCATGATTTAACCGAAAAATCTGTTCGAATTCCTGTGGATGTGAAGCAATTTTGAATAAATAGGAAGTTTTTTTCGCCATTAAAATACCCCTCTCCAAGAAATATAAGCTTATTATTTAGTTTTTCTAACTAGAAACTCCCTCCAGCTGACACGATGGGCGAGTATAATCACAGCTACCAGCAGCAGAGCAAGGCAGCCTGACCAAACGTCCTTTTCCATTAAGAAAAAAGCGAAGGCACAAACAGTTAAACTCAGCAAACCTGGTACAGTAAAACCTCGGTATAGAAGATAAAAAACAAAGAAGCTGACAATGATGATCGGGACAAACAGCCAATGAATCGCGATTAGTCCGCCGATTAATGTGGAGATTCCTTTTCCGCCTTTAAACCGAAAAACAAGCGGCTTAATATGCCCGATACAAACAAACAGCAAGCCGGCAAGCAACACTGCAGTCGAGCAACCAAGTAATCTTCCTGTTATAATAACAGCCGCACCTTTTAAGGCATCTCCTAAAAACGTAAGTACAAAAGCTTTTTTACCATACAGCCTGCCAGCATTCCTTGCCCCAGCATTTTGGCTGCCTTCTGAACGTATATCTGTCCCTGAAAGAATTCTCCCAATGATGACACCAAATAAAAGATTTCCGAGTAGATAAGCGGAAATGAAATACAAAACTAGCAAATTTACACCCTCTGTCTGTTTTTACTATTTAACTGTAATTTTCAACCAAGTAAATTATACATGATTAGAATAAATTTACACAATTATTATTAATTTTTCTTTAAGATAAGACCAAAATGAAGATATTTTATTTACAGATGCGAAATACCTGTTGAATAATTTCTTTAGTTTTTTTATTATGAATGTAGCAATCTATCCGATATATAGATAGTTGAGAAGAAATGTTTAGAATCTGGGGATATTTATGTCCAGGTTCAGATGTATTTGCTTGTAAAACCGAGGTGAACGAAATGAACAAAGAAATTATTAAATTTATTCGAAAAAACTATGAGATGACACAGAGAGACTTTGCTAAGGTTGTCAATTGCAGCTTTGCGTTAATTGCACTTGTGGAAGTAGGTAAAAGAAATGTCAGCAAGGAGCTTGAGAACAAGGTGAAGACGGCATTTAACATAGATGATCAAGACATACAGTCCATCACTACTATTATCTCTGAATTTAGTAAAGGCATCCCTCCATTCATGTAAAACGAGCAAAACAAGAGGGGCAAATAATTTGCTCTTCTTATCAACTTTGCTCTCCCCTTCTTTTTTCCTTCTATTGCTAATTAAAAATGCCTTCTCCATTCTTTTATTAATTTCCAGTTAACAAAATGCTTATTTATTATTTACATAAGTTTTTTTAGTGAAAATAAATCTTATATCTCCCTCTTTTCTCTCATTTTCTTACGAAAAATCTGATTATTTCCTAAACAAAGCCCTCGAGTACGCTCGAGGGCTTTGTTGTTATTTACAGCTTAAATCTGCTAATTAATGTCATTAATTCTTCCGCCATTTTACTTAAAGAGAGTGCAGATGCAGAAATTTCCTGCATGGATGCAATTTGTTCTTCTGTAGCTGCCGAAACATTCTGTGTTCCTTGATCTGTTTGCTCTGCCATTTGTTTGACAAGATTGATTGCTAGAACCATTTGTTCCATGCCATTGTTCAATTCTTTAACAGAATGAGAAACATGCGTAATTTGACCACTGACTTCATCTACCGCAGATTTTATTTCACCAAATATTTCTCCTGTTTGATGGACTACTTTAATACCGCCATCCACCTCTGCAGTCGCATTATTCATCGATTCAACTGCTTTTATTGTTTCTGTTTGGATTCTGCCGATAAGATTACTTATCTTGCCTGCTGATTCAGAGGATTGCTCTGCCAATTGGCGGACTTCTTCTGCCACAACCGCAAAGCCTTTACCCTGTTCGCCAGCTCTTGCTGCTTCAATCGCTGCATTTAAGGCAAGAAGATTCGTTTGGTCAGCAATGCCAGTAATAACTTTCGATATCTCTCCAATTTCACTTGAATAGCTGCCAAGCTCTTTAATAACCTTTGATGTCTCTCTAACACTAGTGTTAATCGTATCCATCTGGGCTTCAACAGTATCAATTGCTTTGTTTCCGTCTGCTGCCTTTGCAGATGCATCCACAGACCGTTTTGCAACTCCATCAGAGCTGACTGAAATTTTCTGTACATAATTAAGCATATTAGCTACAGACTGATCTGTTTTTGTCAATTCAACAACTTGGTTATCCATTGCTGCACTCACTTCATGGACAGTTGTTGAAATATGCTCTGATGCGGCATTCATTTCTTCTGTGCCTGCTGTCAGCTCTTCAGCTGAGGCTGCGACTTGTTCTGAGCTGATTCTCACCTTTTGGATAACCTCCCTAAGGTTGTCGGTCATTACACGAAAGGAAGCGGCAAGTTCGCCAATTTCGTCCTTAGAGTTCGTAATCACATCATCACTTTGCAGGTCGCCTTCTGCTATTTTTTGAGCATGCAATCTAATATGATCCAATGGCTGTAAGCTTTTTCTAATAATATAAACCAATGCGGCAATCAAGCCAATTGACAGGATTAGTGACAAAATAAGGGAAGTCATATTCGTTTTTGTCAAGCTGTCTTGAACATCCGTCAAAGCCGCACTTGCGATATTTGCATTCTCAAAATAAGAGGCTGTATCCACTTGCGCCATTAGCACATATCTCGCTTCATCATTAACGATAACTGGATAATATGTTTCAGCTTTTCCATCTTTTATGGATAAGGCCGGTTTTTTTGAATCTATAACTGATTGAATTGTTTCATCCTTAATCGTTGAACCCTTTTCAAACACTTGCTCTTGTCCTTCTCTCAAGGTTTCCGTCAAAACAATACCACTGCTGCTAATTAAGTACAGTGACTGAACACCGTTTCCATCTTGAATAAATTTAGAAAGAGACTCTTCAAAAACTTCGGCATTTTGACCGACCTCTACTATCCCCTTTCCATCTAGTCTTGGAATAGAGGTAAATTTAAAGATCTCACCACTTTCTTTTTTTATTGTCAGCGGACCTTCCATGATTTTAAGTTCACCTGACAGAAGTCCCTTAACGGTTGGATCTATGGCAAGCAAATCAAAGCCAATGGATGCTTTATCTGTTGAATGAGTAAAAACCCCTTTTTCATCCGTAATTAAGAAATCATTCATCCCTGTTTGTTCTGCTATCTCCTTTAAATCTTGATTAGAGATATTTTTTTGCGCATCTATTTGTTGAAGCGTATAAGCAGCATTTGCCATTGCTTGGTCTAACTGCTCCTCTAAAACTACTACATGCTGTGAAATTTGCGTTGATAATTCTGTTAGCTTTTCTTCCACATCTTTTGTTGAGTTGGCATCCAATTCTTCCATTACTGCCTTTGTATCCTTTTTCATGCGATTTGTTTCCACAAATTGCACAAGACTTGATGCTGCTATGAGCACAATAATGATTAAGCTCGTAATGCCAATCATTTTGTTTTTTAATGACATAAGTAACCTCCAAAAATATTAATACATATTTTTATCGGACAATCTCGAGAAATGTTAAATTTTATCTCGGATAGAATGCTGTTTAGCAATAGCAACCTTTTTGCAAAGAAGCACATAAGCTGTAAGGAATAGATAAAAAAGGAGGAAGTAAATTGCCTGAATATGATAATCGAAATACATCTGTGTATTTGCCAGAGACAAATATAACCGCAGATACGTGCCAATCGGTATATCATCATAACTATCTGCAATCTGTTTTAGCAAACCAGCAGATAAAAAACGAGCAGCTTGCATTGCAATTAGAGGAGCTTTTACTTCAAGGAAATAGAAACAGCAATGCGCAAGGAGAAAAAATACAGCATTTGGAGGAATTACTTTTTGTGCAGGAAGCTTTGTCTAAAGATATTCTTGAAGAAGCAAAACGAAACCAAGATGACATAAAAACGATTCTCCAGACCACCCAGCAAACAGAAAGATTGGCTGCAGACACCGAACAAAAGCTCATTGAAGAGCAGCTCGTTCATACAGCCATACTCGATCAGTTCACCATCCAAGAAACTGCGCTTCATACACTTACTAAAACATTAGAAACATTTAAGCAGAGCTCTGACTCCTTAACAGCAAAAATAAGTGCGAATGAAGAAACGCAGCAAAAAATCGAAGAAAAATTAGACCTTCAAGAGGTTTTCCAGCAAACAATCCTAGAGAAAATGGAAGATACAGATGCGAAAGTCGGTAAACTAACAAGACAAATGGATCAGCTTAAAGGCATCGTTTTTGAAAGAATTCAATTTCTAGCAACTAAGCTAGAGGACAATATGAAATCACTTGTTATGCCTGTACACCAATTTTTTGTGAAGGCGAATGATAAGGAAAATAAATAAGAAAGCAAAAAAAAGGATAGCAAAATGCTATCCTTCCATCTCTGACATGATTAATCAATGATTTTAACCTCGACTTGCTGTCTTCCCCATTTCAGTGCTTGCTTCTCTGAAGACATAAACAAGTCTATTTTATTCCCTTTAATAGCTCCGCCTGTATCTCCAGCAATAGCCTTACCGTAACCTTCCACATAAACGGTAGAGCCTAGCGGAATAACTTTCGGATCAACTGCGATGACCTTTTGATTTGGATTTTCATTCAAATCAATCCCTGTCGCAGTAACACCAGAGCAGCCTTTACAATCTGCTGTGTAGGCAGTTGCAGAAACAGTCAATGTCTCGGCATTTCCTGAATCATCCTTATTAACTGTTTTTGCAGCTGACTCTTTTGTTTTTTCCTTCTTACCGGAATCTTTTTTGTCGATTCCGTTATCGACGATTATTTTTTCACCAGCATAGATTTTTTCTGAAGATAGATCATTCCACTCCATTAAATCCTCTACTGAATTGTCATTTTCCCTTGCGATGCTCCAAAGAGTGTCGCCAGATTTGACTTTATATTTTTTCTCCACTTGGAGATCTAATGTATCGTTAACTTTAATTATGTCAGAATCAAGGTCATTCCAATCTTTAATGTCACCTGTGGAAACATTATAGTCTTGGGAAATGCTCCAAAGTGTGTCTCCTTTTTTTACAGTGACTTCTGCCGCCTTCGCTTCTGTCCCTATGGAAGTGGCAATTGTTGCGCATGCAATAAATGATAATAGTTTTTTCATTTATCTTTACCTCCTAACTAGCTTAAACAAGCTAACGGGTATTATCTTAACATGAAAAGCGCAAATAAAAAGAACAAGGAGATAGCAATTCCGTTACTAATATGACAAACCTTTAACAGTTAAAAGTCTAATTGTCAGAATAGTACGTATTGTTATATCCTTGCTCTTAGTATTTTAGGACTATATTGGAAATAACTAAGTCTTTTAACCTAAATCATTTCCTGCTTTCGGAAAAGTTATATGGAAAGATGTTCCTTTGTTTTTTTCACTTTCTATATATACTTTCCCTTTAAAGTTCTCAATAATCTTAAAACTCACCAATAATCCTAACCCTGTTCCTTCTTTTTTTGTAGTGAAAAACGGCTCTCCCAGTTTTTGAAGCTGGTCCTTGTCCATCCCAATCCCCGTATCTTGAAGCAGCACATCAATACTCTTGGCAGTAGTTTTCACTGCTATTTTTAAGCTGCCTCCACTCGGCATTGCTTCTACTGCATTTTTAATAAAATTAAGAAAGACTTGCTTTAGCTTGTTTTCATCACATTCTAGACGAGCCTCACTGTCATCAAAAGTAAAGTCTACTTGCACTTTGCTCTTTCTTAACTGGTAGTCTAATATGGAAAGAACATTTGCGATGATTGGTATGATTTCCTTCTTCTCCAGGCTGGCAGAAGTCGGCTTGGACAATAGCATAAACTCTTCGACAATGGAATTAACCCGTTCAATCTCTTCTAATACAATGGAAAACAATTCCTGCCTGTCTGTTTCTGTTTCATCCATACTCAAGAATTCTGTATATCCTTTTATAGAGGTGAGCGGATTGCGAATTTCATGGGCTATACCTGCAGCAAGCTGACCAACTGCCGCTAGTTTGTCCTGTCTGTGCAGTATTTCTTCTGTTCGTTTTCTTTCCGTTATATCATTTCTAATGGCTAAATATTTATATGGTTTGTTCTGACTGTCCAAGAAAGGAATAATAGTGGTATCTACCCAATAGTACGATCCGTTCTTCGCTTTGTTGCGAATCTCTCCCTTCCACACCTCTCCGTTGGCAATAGAATGCCATAATTCTTGAAAAAAGGCGGCCGAATGATAGCCGGAATTAACGATTCGATGTGTCTGACCGATTAACTCTTCTTCCGAATAACCTGAAATCCGGCAAAACTTATCATTTACATTGGTGATGACTCCTTGCTTATCTGTAAACGCAATAATGCTTGACTGGTCGAGGGCAAACTTTATATCGCTCACCTCTTGCACCATTTCCTGCATCTTTATTTGGTCTTGCTTCTGATCTGTAATGTCTCTTCTTATGGAAACATACTGATATGGTTCTCCTTTTTTGTTAACGAAAGGAACAATAACCGTATCCACCCAGTAGAAGCTACCATCCTTTGCTTTATTGCGGATTTCACCTTTCCATATATTCCCTGAACTGATAGTCTTCCACAATTGTTTAAAAAACTCTGACGAATGATAGCCGGAATTAATTATGCGGTGATTTTGGCCAATTAATTCAGAACGGCTGTATTTCGATATTTCCACAAATTTATCATTCACATATGTAATCATCCCATTTTTGTCTGTAAAGGCGACAATCGAGGACTCATCCAGCGCATACTGCATATCGCGAACATTTATATCATTGACAGCAAGCTTCTCCCTTATCAATGTACTAGTCCCAATAAGGCCGCCCAAGATTAATATAGTAATGAATAAAACGACATAAACAATAAAGCTGTCATCATAGTGGCTCGGTTCATATTCAATCGGTGTCATGCTGTGCAAAAGAATGAAATGACTTAAAAAACATACACCTGTAATGATGAAGCTGCATAACGGTCTAACGATGCCTTTAGCTATTCTTGTCTTTTTAGCAGGATAAAAAGACAGCTTCACGGAAAAGGAAAAACCGCTGAACAGCAACAGAAAGCTGAAAAATAGAGCAGGCATATTCTCAGCTTGCACCGAATTACCGATTGAATAAAGCCCTAATATGAATACTGCCAGCATGGAAAAACTGAAAAACAAGCTGCTTACATATATCCGATGCTTATTATTCTCCTTATCCAGCATAGAATAAAACGCCATTCCGGCAAAGCAAATTCCGATCAGCATGGATAATGTCGCAATGGGAATATCGTAGCTCGAAGTTGCGTATATATTATCGGCCATTAATGCAACAAAACTCATTACCCAAAACCCAAAGCCAAGAGAGAAGGTGCTAGCTAAAAATAAAAAGCGGCTGTTCTTTTCAGAGGCTTTAACAAGCTGAAATAAATCAAAAGAAGTGTAGCTGGCCATATAAATTAAAATAATACTGATAATGACTAGAATGGAGTTATACAAAATAGATCCTCCCATACCATTTTAAAAAACAAAAATGAAAATTTTATGACAAAATAACAACACTTATGATTGTAATGGAAATGTAATATAGATGAAAGTATTTTTCTTATTTATGTCATGGAAATGATTCTTTCTCATTAATAAGCTATCCTCTATTAGTCATATATTTTTGAAGCAAAAATATACTTACTATTCAAAATAATATGATATAATCATTTCGTATCACTAAATACCTTTAATAAGGGGAGGAATCAGATTGCAAATAACTAAACAAACAAGGCCCTACCGCCATGAGGTGCCAGAAGAATTAAAATGGAAGGTGGAAGACCTGTTTGCAGATAGCAATGCGTGGAAAGCTGCATTAGTACAAGCAGAAAACAGCTTGGCAGCTTTTGATCAATATAAAGGAAAACTTGCTACAAGCAGTTCTGTATTATTGGAATGCTTGCAAGCACAGGAAGCGTTGCTTGAGAGTATCGTACTTATCAGTACATATGCCTCCTTAAAGCAGTCTGAAGATGGCACTAATCCTGAAAACCAAGCAAACTCTTCCCTGTTTGCAGCTTTTAATGCTAAGGCAGCCGGCACAATGTCCTTTATTCAATCAGAAATTTTAGAAATGCCAGAGGAGCTGATTGCTCAGTTCTTGAAAGAAGAACAGAAGCTTGCCGTTTACAGCCGCAACATTCAGAAAATCTTAGCTGCAAAAAAATATGCATTATCGAGTGAAACAGAAAAAGTACTGGCATCATTAGGCCAAATTCATGCTTCTCCTTATTTAGTGTACCAAAGCAGCAAACTGGCTGATATGAGCTTTGCTTCCATTGAAGATAATAACGGAGCAGAACTTCCTGTATCTTTTGCATTATTTGAAGATGTTTATGAGTTTTCACCAGATCCGGAAATAAGAAGAAATGCTTATAAATCGTTTACAGACACTTTAGCAAGTTACAACAATACAATTGCTGCAGCTTACAGCACCGAAGTAAAAAAACAAGTAACTTTAGCTAATATTCGCGGATATGCTTCTGTTACAGACATGCTGTTAGAGTCACAAGAAGTAACTACCGAAATGTATCATAACCAGCTAAGCGTTATTTTCAATGAACTAGCCCCACATATGAGAAAGTTTGCAAGCTTGAAAAAAGAACAGTTAGGTTTAGAAAAGATGCTTTTCTGTGATTTAAAGGCACCTCTTGATCATGAATTCAATCCTGAAACAACATTTGAAGAAGCAAGCGATATTATTTTAGAGGCATTAAAGGTGATGGGACCTGAATACTCTGAAATCATGAAAAAAGCTTTAACAGAAAGATGGGTTGATATAGCTGATAATGTTGGAAAATCAACTGGTGCTTTCTGTTCTAGTCCGTATGGCTCTCATCCATTTATCTTAATTACTTGGGGTAATACGATGCGAAGCGCCTTTATGTTAGCACATGAGCTAGGACATGCCGGTCACTTCTATTTGGCAAATAAAAATCAACGTATTGTCAATACAAGACCGTCAACCTATTTTATTGAGGCACCTTCTACAATGAATGAAATGCTGCTTGCTGACTATTTGCTGGCCAAAACAAATGACAACCGAATGAGACGCTGGACTATCCTTCAGCTCCTTGGCACTTACTATCATAATTTTGTTACACATTTGCTTGAAGGAGAATTTCAACGCCGTGTTTATAAGCTGGCTGAAGAAGGAACACCTTTAACAGCCAGGGTTTTTAATGAAGTAAAAGGAAACGTATTGAAGGAATTTTGGGGAGATTCTGTCGAGATTACAGAACAGGATTATCTGACATGGATGCGTCAGCCTCATTACTATATGGGATTATATCCTTACACCTATTCAGCAGGGTTAACAGCTTCGACAGCCGTTGCGGCTAGTATTCGTGAAAATGGTCAAGAAACAGTCGATAAATGGCTTGATGTCCTTCGCGCTGGCGGAACAAAAACTCCGCTTGAGTTATTGAAGTACGCAGGAGTGGATATGTCTAATCCAAATGCAATAAAACAGGCCGTCGCATATGTCGGCACACTTGTCGATGAATTAACAGACAGCTTTGCTTAAATAAAGAAGGTATCTATCCTTTGATAGATGCCTTTTTTGCTTTATTTTCCATCATATTTTTTTGCGCACAAGCAAACACTGTTTTTAAAGGAGAGAGTATGATGAAGAACTCAAAAGACACTAAAATGAACAACAAGCAGCGTTCAGCAGATGACCGAGGAGACTCTATCGACCAGCTTCAAAAATTAGAAGCTGCCAACAGCATGATAGCGGAAAAGGAAATTGGTCAGCAGAACGAAAATTTATAATAGAAAGGAGAACAACCCAATGGACACACTTGATCCAAAAGATCTGCAATTAGGTGATGAAGTATATGTCATTTACCATAATCCCCATACACCATCTGTATCTAATGTAAAACCGGCAGAAATCGTTCAGCATCCAAAAGATCCAAATGCATTAGCACTTTTTTTGAACGACACATTCCATACAATTGAAGATGATGATGCCCTCTTTCACTCGGAATCAGATGCTGAAAATGCCTATAACCAAATGTATCAAGATGAAATAGACAATTATTTTTAATAAAACAAGACCCCGAATATGGGGTCTTGTTTTATTAGTTATTTATTTGTGGCAATTCTCTCATTTCCATCGTTGTCTCATTTCCACATAACGGACATTTCAAATCATCAGTTGCAAAATCCTTCCTCATCCAACCGTTGCAGGAATTGCAAGCATACACTTCCAAATTCAATAAAACTTCCTCAGGCTTATCATCCATTCCTTTTCTGTTAAAAAACATGCTGTTAGCCCCCTTTTTTGTTTATTATGAACATAAAGACTCGTTTTTATAGGTATTTTGACGATTTTTTAGAATTTTCTTTCCGTCACATAAAATGAAATGCTTATTCTATAGTTCACTGAATCGCGATAAGGGTTGAAATTATGCTATGATGATTGTCTAACAAATACGTATCCTTAGGAGAAATCAAACATGACAAACCAATTGTATTACTCGTCCCCCTACATGTCTTCTTGGACAACAAATATCGTAAAAACACTTCATAAAGATGGTAAAGAATATGTTGTATTAGCAGAAACAGCTTTTTATCCTGAAGGAGGCGGACAGCCAAGCGATACAGGTACCATCAACGGCATTACTGTATTGGATGTTCAAAAGGAAGATGACGGCACCATTTTACACTTAGTCGAGCAAGAGATAACCGGGCAAACTGCAGAGTGCATAGTTGACTGGGAGAAACGATATGACCATATGCAGCAGCATACTGGCCAGCATTTGCTGTCAGCTGTATTGCATGAGTGGAAAGATATTGCAACAGTAAGCTTCCACCTTGGAACAGATTACACAACAATAGATATAGACATAGAAGAGCTTACAGCATCAGATTTACTGGAAATTGAAGCATTATGCAGTAAATACATATTTGCAAATAAAGAAATAAAAACATATTTTGTAACAGAAGCAGAGGCTGCAGCATTGCCTTTGCGGAAGCTTCCAAGTGTTACAGGCAAGCTTAGAATAGTGGAAATTGATCAAATTGATTATTCAGCATGTGCAGGCACACATGTTTTCAGGACTGGTGAATTAGGTTTTATTAAACTGCTTAAAACAGAAAAGCATCGCAATCAAACCAGGCTGTTCTTCTTATGCGGTCACAGGGCAATGAAGGATTACCAAGTTTCCCAAACAATCTTAACGGCGCTCAGCGACAAATTCCGAACTAATAAGGAAATGCTGGCAGACAGAATTGACAAGCTGGAGAAGGAAAAGAAAATATTAAATAGTGAGCTGGAAGCAGCCAAATTAGAAAATGCCGCTTTTTTAGCTGAAAAGCTGACAAGCAATACGGACAGCATTGTCATTTCTGCTTCATTTGCACATAAACCACTAAAGGACTTACAGCTTCTTGCTAAGACCATTATTAAAGAAAAGGATTATATAGCAATCCTGGCTTCTGAATCAGATAAGAAATTATTAATTCAGCATAATGGCAGTCAGTCTATTTCCTGTGGAGCACTGCTGAAGGAAGTGCTTGCCGAAATAAACGGCAAAGGGGGCGGCAATAACACTCAAGCCCAAGCAACCTTTGACAGTGAACAAGACCTGAAAAAAGCAATGGACAGCTTAATCAGCTCAATATAAAAAAAGAAAGGAGAAGCCTAAACAGCTTCTCCTTTGTTATATTGTCTGCTTTCTTACATACAGGGCAAGAGCAATCTTTATTTGAAAATAGCTGATATGGGGGTCCAGTTCTTCTTTAATTGGCTTTAGCTTCTCTCCCCCAACCTTTTCGATTACTGCCTCAATTTTTTGCTGCTCTTCCTGTGATAAAAATTGGCTCCAATCAATGGAGTGCCCCTCTTCCTCACATTTAAGCAAATGGTTTTCGATGGTTATAGTTGTCATGTCTCTTTTCTCTGCGATTTCTTTAAGATTTAAGCCAGTATTCAACATTTCGAGTGTAATTAAGTGAGAGTTTTCTGTTTTGCCTTTTTTCTTTGGCAATGAACTAGATTCTGTTCCTCCTACCTCTTGCTCTATTTCCCAGTCCTGCGGATTTTCTTGTTTATAAGAAATCAGTGTCTCCAGGATAATGCCGCCGTATTTGTTGAGCTTATGCTCTCCTATCCCTTTTATCGCCGACAGCTCATCTACGTTTTCCGGTTTATGACTGGAAATTAATTTGAGCGTTTGATCGGAGAAGATAACAAACGGAGGGACACCTTCACTATCAGCCAGACTTTTTCGCATTGCTCTTAAACGCTGGAACAATCCGTTATCTTCTGTAAGTGCCTTTGTTTGCACCTGCTCTTTTCTCAGCACCTGTTTGCGCTGAAGCAACACTTCTTTTCCTGTTGCTGTGACCTTCAAAACAGGCAGGGAACCGCTGCTGACAGCTATATAATTTTCTGAGATTAGAAATTCAATGAAGTCACTTACAGCCTTCGCTGACTGCTCCTTCATAATTCCGTATGTTTTTACCTTATCTAATGAAAAATCAATTATTTTCTTATTTTTAGAGCCAGTCAACACTTGGGCAACCATTGTTTTTCCAAACCGCTCTCCCATGCGCATCATGCAGGAAAGCACCTTTTGTGCTTCAACCGTTACATCTACAACATGCCTTTCATCCTTACAATTTCCGCAGCGTTCACAAGTTTCCGTTGTTTCCTCCCCGAAGTAATGAAGGATGTATTTCTGAAGGCAATCCTCTGTATGACAATAATTAATCATTGCTTGCAGCTTTGATATATCCTGTGCTTGTTTATCAGGATCATGTGTAGTCTGATCAATCAAAAACCGTTGAATCCGAATATCTTGTGCAGAATATAAGAGGATGCACTCACTCGGCAGGCCATCTCTCCCAGCACGGCCGGCTTCCTGATAATAACCTTCCATGTTTTTCGGGAGCTGGTAATGAATCACAAATCTTATATTGCTTTTATCAATACCCATCCCAAAGGCAGTTGTTGCCACCATAAGCTGACAATCATCGGTGATAAATTTCTGCTGCTCCTCTTCTCTTGCCTTGTCTGTCATGCCGCCGTGATATTTTGCCAATGAATAGCCTCTGTTTGTTAATCGTTCATATAGCCGTTCCACATCTTGTCTTGTGGCAGCATAGATAATTCCTGATTCTTCTTTATTTTTGTTAAGAAATCTCTCAATATACCGATGCCTGTCCTCTCCTTTGACGACAGAAAAGGACAGATTACTTCTTTCAAACCCGGTAATAACCGTGTTATCTACAGAGATATCCAATTGAGCGCAAATATCCTCCTTAACTACTGGGGTTGCTGTAGCCGTAAGGGCAGCAACAATCGGCTTTTTCTCCAGCCGTCTAATTAATTGGCCTAATCTCGAATAACTCGGACGGAAATCATGTCCCCATTGGGAAATACAATGAGCCTCGTCGATTGCGATAAACGGAATTTCCAAGTCATTAAGCATGTCAATAAAGAACTCTCCATCAAGTCTTTCAGGTGCAACATATAAAATCTTGTATTTGCCTGATTTTAAGTCTTCCATTCTTTTAGAAGCTTCATAAGAGTCAAGCGTGCTGTTTAGAAAAGTTGCCGGTATGCCCGCTTCTGTCAAAGCATCGACCTGATCCTTCATTAAGGAAATCAGCGGTGAGACAACAAGCGTTACACCAGGAAAAATCATCGCCGGAACTTGATAACAAATTGATTTTCCTCCTCCTGTTGGCATAATGCACGCAACGTTTTCGCCTTGGAGGATTTGGCGGATTACCTCCTCCTGACCATTTCTGAAAGTATCATAGCCAAAATATTCTTTTAAAATAGATAAAGCTTTGTCAAACATTTATATTAATCCTCCTAATAAACCGAAACTTAGTCCTTTCCATTGTAACATTTTTTTTGCATGTAAAAAGTCGACAATTTTATAGGACTTCAAGCCTTCAGAGATTCTTTTTTTGCACTAACCAAAACTTATGAAGGAATTACCTATTCTTTTAGAGAACTTCCTATTATCAACATATTAGGGTGAGTACGATGGAGTAGTCTATTAATGTAAACTAGAAGGTTTAGATTTTAGCCTATTATGGAAAGGCTTGATGATATGCGAACAAAACTTGTTATAGTAGAAGGCTTGCCTGGAAGCGGCAAAACGACAACCGCTTCTGCATTACACGAAATAGTAAGAAATAACAACATAAATAGCGAGCTATATCTTGAGGGTAACCTTGACCATCCAGCTGATTATGACGGTGTCGCCAGCTTTTCTCTTTCTGAATGGGAACAGCTTTTGAACACCAATCAACAATGGGATGCATTAGTTTCGTATGGTCAGCAAAAAGGAGACAATATCCTTTTGCCTTACAGAAAAATAATCAATCAAGACAGCATGTTTTTTTCTAAAGAACAGCTGAACGATATTTATAAGCATGACATTTATGAATTGCCATTTGAACAGCATGCTATGCTAGCTGCTGAAAAATGGGCTGAATTTACAGAAAAAGCGCTGCAAGATGATAAGCTTTATATATTCGAATGCTGCTTCCTCCAAAATCCATTAACAATCGGCATGATAAAATGGGGAATCCCGCAGGAAATCGTGGTAGAGCATGTACTTTCTTTAGAAAAAATAATTCGCAAGCTCAACCCAGTGTTACTTTATGTAGACCAAGATAATCTTCCAAAGTCATTCCGTAAAGCATACAACGAAAGACAAGAGGAATGGAGAAACGGATTTATTGAGTATTATACAAAGCAAGGCTACGGAAAAAAACATCATCATACTGGTCTAAATGGTACAGTGGAAGTTCTAAAAAGAAGGAAAGAACTAGAATTGGAAATTTATGAACAGCTGACAATCAAGAAGTACATGCTAAACAATTCTCTATATGATAAATCATCAGCACGTGCACAAATTACCGACACATTAGCTTCATTTCATCTAATCTAAAACAATAACAAAAAGGCATAAGCGATATCGCTTATGCCTTTGATGCTGTTTTTACAGCCAAGCTGCTCCAACAATGATCAATAGAATGAATAGAACAACAATCAATACGAATCCGCCACTACCATATCCACCAGATACTGGAGCTGCATAGCTGTATCCTCCACAACCACAAGAACCGTAACCACCATAACCGTATGCCATTTATAAAACACTCCCTCTTTTTATATTAATTTAATTAATAACCATAACCAACGTAGCTAGATCCTACAATGATTAATAAAATGAATAGCACTACAAGCAGAGCAAAGCCTCCGCCGAATCCTGCTGTTTGTTCACCACCCATTTAATCCACCTCCCTCATGCACATAAGCATCATATGTAGATACAGGTTGTCTCGAATGGGCACATTTTTATTTTTTTTTTATTTTTGTCCATTTTTATTAATTATCATAAAAATAGGCAATCTTCCTTTGAAAAGGAAAATTGCCTATCGTCCGAACTAGAAAAAAGGAATGAATGCAAGTGCTGCAATCAAGCCAAAAGAAAAACCAACTGCTGCTGCACCCCAGCCCCAGCCGCCATAGCCACCATAGCCGCGGTAATAACCAAATCCAAATCCGCCATAACCTCTTCTGCCGCCGCCTAATGGCCTAATGTAAACTTTGTTAGGAGTAACTCGATCAATGATTCCTGTATGAACTGTGCCGTTATGTGTACGAATACGGACACATTTTCCAACACCTTTCGAACATTGATTATAATAATTGTTCATCGCGCTTTCCACCTCCACTTATTTCCTTATATCTTATGTCCAAGCTATAAAAAAGTATGGACAGCCTTCCTATGACATTAGCGGAAAATAAAAAGCTCCCTTAAAAACAGCAAAAAGTCAGCCCTGCTTATAAGTTAATTTATTTTTAGCAAGTGCTGACTTTATAGAGTTATGACGGACTTTCATTCCATTGTTTTTTTTAAACAGCCTCCTGTTTTTCCAGACGAAGCAAGAATATATTCAGCCCTAGACCAATCACTGTTAAGACACTGAAAAATAAATACACATGAAAGATGCTGTAATGATCAAAAATAATGCCGCCGATAAAAGTATTGAACCAGTTGCCAAGCCCATTGCCAATCGCCGAATAGAAGGTGATTGATGTTGCAATTAAATGGACTGGCGCTATTCTTCTAATATATTGTAGACCTGCCGGAATGAACAGCCCCACACCAAATCCTTGCAGAAAAGCAGTGGCATAAACGAGTGTTAAATTCGGTTCTGTAAAATAAAAAATCCATCTGATTAAGGAGAGTATTCCCGAAAATAATGTAATTTCTAACAGGCCGAATTTTTTTATCCATGCCCCTGCAATTCGCATAAAAGGGACTTCTGACAGGACCGCTATTAAAAAGGCTATCCCTATTCCGGTATATGTACCTCCGCTTCCTTCCACAAACAAACCAAAAAAAGTGTTGTTAGCCAGATTCGGACTAAAAATCATAAACGTGATGATTAAAAACAGCATGTACTTTTTATGGGCTAACAGCTTGCTTGCTCCTTTAAGGGGATTGCTGTTTGCAGCAGCTTTTTCACGGGGCATCTTAACTGTTGTAAGCGAGCAAATCAGCAATGCAGCGAAAAAGGAAATAAAAATAATGCTCGGGGAAACTTCTGAAATCCTGCCCATTACAAAGACAGCAATCCCAAAACCTAAAGCTCCGTACATCCGCACATTTCCGTAATCAAGATTATGTTCACTCGTGTATTTTATCGTGATGCTGTCAGAAATCGGGACGATTGCACTTTGGAATACGGCAATCAATGTCGCAATCACAAAAATCCAGATAAACTGGTCCATAAACAAATACCCTAGACCACATAATCCAGCAAAAAATGCGCATAATTTAAGGATAGATGTGGGCGCATTTGTCTTATCAGAAAGAATTCCCCAAAAGGGTTGAAAAAATATGGTGACAACAGGGCCAATCGACATAATAATGCCAATTTCAAAACCAGATAAACCAATCGAATTGTTTAAATAGACACTAAGCAGCGGAGCTATGCTGCCGCTGCCAAAAAAGGCAAAAAAATAAAAGCATTGCAGGATAAAAAGTTGTTTTTGTGTTTTCATTTAAGTCCGGTCTCCTTTGCTTTTACCATTATATATCAGCATCTGAATACATGAAATAAATTTACAGAAAAAAACCAATAAGGAGCTTATATTTATGCTGGAGGCTGCAATATGGGGAGCTATCGCTAGTCTGTCTTTGTTTATCGGAAGTATAATCGGCCTTTGTTTTGAGGTACCTGCAAAAGTGAATGCCTATTTGATGGCACTGGGGACAGGAGTGCTTATCGGTGCTTCTGCCTTTGACCTGCTTGTCGAATCAATGGAAAAGAGCGGGCTTTTGATGACTTCTGTCTCTTTTCTTGGAGGGGCCCTTCTGTTTACTTTAATTGAAGTTTTCTTGTATATGAAAGGCGGTACAAACAGAAAACGGTCAACCGGAAATATTGCTTCCCATTCCGGCATAGCCATATTCATCGGAACTTTAATGGATGCTATTCCCGAATCGTTAATTATCGGTTTAAGCTTGATCGCAACCAACCATGTCGACATTCTGTTTATTGTCGCCATCTTAATCAGCAATTTTCCGGAGGCCCTTTCTTCTACTGTCGGCTTAAAAAAAGATGGCTACAAAAAAAGAAAGATTTTATTTCTATGGGCAAGTGTTGTAGGTATATCCGCACTAAGCAGCTTAATCGGCTACTCATTTATGGCAAATGCCTCCGAAATAGTTATTGCGAGTATTGAAGCTTTTGGTGCTGGAGGACTAATTGCAATGGTTTGTTCCACTATGCTGCCTGAAGCTTACCAAAAGGCTGGTCCGGTTGTTGGGTTTATCAGCTGTATCGGCTTAATGATTGCTCTTGGACTGACCTAAGATTCTGCTATCTTATTTAGCGATCTTCTTTTGACTGCTAGTTACATTTACGTCTTTTAGCTTCCCTTTTTTTCCGGAAAGGATGTACATATTTACTGCTCCGACAAACAAGCCTCCGCCAATAATATTGCCAATAGTCACCGGAATAAGATTATGAAGCGCGTTTCCTATTGTAATAAATTCAGGATGGGGAACAATTAATGCAATGGAAAACAGTCCCATATTGGCAATACTGTGTTCATAGCCTGAGACCATAAAGCCGAAAACAATAAGCATGGTAGCTAATACTTTTCCCACATCTTCTTTCATATTCATTGGAATCCAAATTGCCAAACAAACAAGCCAGTTACACAGTATAGCCCGTATAAACAGCTCTAATGTTGTTGCGCTCATTTTGCTGTTTGCGACCTCCATCAGCCAAGTTGTTTTTTCCTCCAAATGAAACAACCCGGAATAGTAAATAAGAACCGCAAAAAGTACAGCGCCGGCAAAATTGCCTAAATATACGGTAACCCAGTTATAAAACGTATCACTCCAGGTTGTTCTGCCGGCAATTGTGCTCATTGTAAAGGCCATTGTATTTCCGGTAAAAAGCTCCCCACCCCCAAACATGATAAGCACTAGTGCCAGGCCGAAAAACATAGCTGTCATCATATAAGTTCCGGGCGAATGTACATCATAAAAAGGCTGTGCCAGCTTATAACAAATCACAAGGGCAAAGCCAATATACATACCTGCTAAAATTGCTTTTGTAAAATACCGGAGAAAGGAGCAATCAATCAGCTCTTTCTTTTTTAAAGCATAGGCAACCGCCTTCTTAATTGGTTCCTGTTCCATTTTGTGTTCACCCTCTCTCAATCAACAGTTTGCTCACTATTGAACAATCAATGACATTATATCTTATTTTTTTGAGAGAATGACAAAGAAAAAACATGTTTCACAAAATTGTAGCATTTATTGCCTTTTTTCCTATTCATACGATGGAAACAGCATATAATGTACAACGGAACATGTTTTTAGCAGTGTAATTTAATGTGTTGTAGAGGAAGTCAATTTATTAGGTTGGCGGATGGGAACGATTAAATGTGATCTAGGTTTAGTGAAGCTTATTTTGATCCCTGATTTTTTCATCTTATTTACTAAATCAACAAGCTGTTTTCTAGCCATTTATATCTACTCCTTTATGTCCTGTTATATGTAGTGTACAGAAAATATATGAAAAAAATATGAACATTTAATAAAATTTTATTGATATTTTACGTATTCCCCAATCCAAGCACCTAAAACTCGTTTTAGTCATTTTAACGCTTACAAATCATATTCGCTTAAGATTAAACAATTCCTCCTTTTTTTATAAAAAATCTCAAATCTTACATAAGGAAAACGCGGAGATTGAGTAAGTTTTTCTAAGAAAAATTCGCTCTTCCCTGTTAATGATGGTATAATTTTATGGATATTGTATTTTGGAGGAAAAAATATAAATGATAACAGTTAGCAATGTTGGTCTTCGATATGGTGATCGTAAATTATTTGAAGATGTTAATATTAAATTCACACCTGGGAATTGTTATGGTTTAATCGGGGCAAATGGTGCCGGTAAATCAACTTTCCTTAAAATTCTTTCCGGTGAACTGGAAGCTCAATCCGGTCATGTTTCATTAGGCCCTGGAGAAAGGCTTGCTATCCTGAAACAGAACCATTTTGAGTACGAGGAGCATGAAGTGCTGCAAGTAGTCATCATGGGTCATACAAGACTGTATGAAGTAATGAAGGAAAAAGATGCTATTTATATGAAAGAAAACTTCTCTGACGAGGACGGTATGAAAGCTGCTGAACTTGAAGGTGAATTTGCTGAATTAAATGGTTGGGAAGCTGAATCAGAGGCGGCAATCCTATTAAAAGGATTAGGAATCAATGAAGATCTGCACAATAAAAAAATGGCAGACATCAGCGGATCAGAAAAAGTTAAGGTACTTCTTGCACAAGCACTATTTGGTCAGCCAGACGTTCTTTTGCTTGATGAGCCTACAAACCATCTTGACATCGGCGCAATCCAGTGGCTAGAAGAATTCTTAATCAACTTCGAGAATACTGTTATTGTTGTTTCCCATGACAGACATTTCTTGAACAAAGTATGTACTCATATTGCTGATTTGGATTACAGCAAAATTCAGATTTATGTTGGTAACTACGATTTCTGGTATGAGTCAAGCCAATTAGCTTCTAAAATGGCAAATGATGCAAACAAGAAAAAAGAAGAAAAAATTAAAGAGCTGCAAAACTTTATCGCACGATTCAGTGCAAATGCATCAAAATCCAAGCAGGCAACATCAAGAAAAAAATTGCTTGATAAAATTTCTCTGGACGATATTAAACCATCTTCTAGAAAATATCCATATGTTGCATTTACACCTGAAAGAGAAATAGGAAATGACCTATTGCGTGTAGAGAATCTGTCAAAAACAATTGATGGCGTTAAAGTTCTAGATAACATCAACTTTATCATGAACAAAGATGACAAAATTGCTCTTGTTGGAAAAAATGAACTGGCAAAAACTACTCTATTCCGCATTTTAATGGGAGAAATTGAGCCAGACAGCGGTTCCTTCAAATGGGGAATTACGACAACACAAAGCTACTTCCCTGCAGATAACTCTGAATACTTCGCACGTGACGAGCAAAGCCTAGTTGATTGGCTGCGCCAATACTCACCAAATGATCAGACAGAAAGCTTCTTGAGAGGTTTCCTTGGCAGAATGCTGTTCTCTGGTGAAGAAGTAATGAAAAAACCTAGCGTTCTTTCCGGAGGAGAAAAAGTCCGCTGCATGCTTTCCAAAATGATGCTTAGCGGTTCCAACGTGCTGCTTATGGATGAACCAACAAACCACTTGGATCTTGAATCCATTACAGCATTAAACAACGGCCTTATTAACTTTAAAGGCTCCTTGCTGTTCGCATCACATGACCATCAGTTTGTTTCTACAATCGCAAACAGAATCTTTGAGATTACACCAAGCGGCCTAGTAGACAAACAAGTAACTTATGATGAGTACTTGGAAGATGCACAGCTGCAAAAGCAAGTAGCTGAAATGTATAAATAAGTACAAAAAAATGGGCCCTGCTTGTTGCAGGGCCCATTTTTTATTGCACTATAATATTGATAATGGGGTAGTAGGTATTTTTAACTTATTTGTTAAAGTGATACAAAATATCCAAAATACGTTTATAGGAGTAATAGAAGTCTTTATTCAAAAAATGAACGGAAGTGGTGAGACTCCTACAAAAATAGCGAACCAGCCTTCTCCCACTGGAAAGCGAACCACAGCAGTGCTAATCAACATCCCTAGTTTACCAATAAATTTATCAAGCTTATTATCAAACAGTCTTCTTTTGCCATCTTTTCTTTTTGTATATAACAGCAGCTGCTATGATACCAATAACAAGGACACCAGCTATGACCTTAATAGAAAGATAAGAACTATCGCTTTCTTCCTTATTACTTAAAGTGTCACCAGCTTGAAGCACATCGAGAGGCACCTTTTCCTTCAGCTGAAGTGATTGAATAGTATCGCCAGCTTTTGTCTGCATCAACAGCTCTCCAGTCGGTGTGATAACTGGTGTGCTGTTATCCTTCGGAACAGTGACAAGCTCGGTCTTTTCTGTTTGAAAGACTTTACCTGCAACTGGATATTGCATACCTGGCGGAAACGTGTCATTTATAAAATTTTTGAAGCCATAATCAAACATTGCTTCTGTATCTTCATAAACATCCTCTTTCCAATCACCTTTCAGGACAATTGCAATTAAGTTTAGCCCGTCATTGGCAGCAGACGTTGCTAATGTTTGTTTGGATTGATCTACATAGCCGGTTTTCCCACCGTTGACACCTTCATACGGCAGTTCTCCCTTTAACATAAGATGGTGGGTAACAAGCGTCGTATCCCAAGATAATCCATCCCAGTTCAACTCTTTCGTACCGAAAATAGCTCGGAAGGCTTCATTTCTTAACGCATACTTTGTGATAAGCGCCATATCATAAGCAGTCGTATAATGGTTTTCATTGAACAAACCACTTGGATTCGTAAAATGAGTCGACTTTACTTTTATTTCTGTTTTCAAATAGTCATTAAAGTTTTGTTCAAATTGCGCAGGACTTCCATCTAGATATTCTGCAACTGCATCTGCAGCATCATTGCCTGAATTGACAAGCATACCATTCAGCAGTTTTTCCAGACTGACTTTTTCACCAGTCTCTAAATAAACACTGGTTCCCTCTTCTTCTGCTGCATGTTTGCTTACCATTACCATATCGTCTATAGAACCTTTTTCTAATGCGTATATGGCCGTAGCGATTTTCGTCAAGCTCGCTGGATACATTTTTTTATAGCCGTTTTTTTGGAATAGTACTGCACCTGTTTTTTCATCAAGCAAAAGTGCCGACTCGCTCTTTAACTCGAGTTCTTTCTCCTCTTTTCCTGCAGCTGATGCAGTTGACGCAAAAAGAAAGCTCAAAAGAACAAGTGCGGCAATACTAATCTTCATCTGTAAATCACCTAATTTTTCGTCTCTTTTCAATTACCATGACTATTTTACCAGATTTTACTCTTGATTGCACAGCGATCATATGTTTCAATTCATTATCATTTTCTATATTTGGATAATTTATTAGAAAATTTTTTCAAACTAACGTTTAAATGACAGCAAACACCGTTGACCAAGTCAGCGGTGTTTCCTGTCATTAGATTAAGCTGTTATTTAATTCCTTTGCTTTATTAACGGCATGAAGATACACTTTCTCTGGAAAACCCGTAATCCTCAGCAGTTCGATTGCGTTTCTTGTGTTGGACGCACCTTCTTTTATTAAAAAATCAAAGATGATTTCATCGTCTACTATCTGTTCTCTGAAATGATAATTTTTGTATTTATCATTAAGCATCTCTGTTAATTCTATATCATGAGTTGCCGCCATGATTTTTGTATTGCTGCAATGATTTAAATATTCCAGTACTGATTCGGCGGCAGCAACCCTCTCCATTGTATTAGTGCCTTTAAAAATCTCATCCATAAATACATACAATAACATATCACTGCTATTGTTTCTTCTGTCAAAGATTCTTTTCAATGCCTTAATTTCACTTAAAAAATAGCTTTGTCCCTTTTCGATATCATCAGACATTGCCATGGAGGAGTAAACCTCCCCTCTTGTAAGTCTGATTTTATGGCTAGTACTTGTATTTAATGCTTGTGAAAATATAATATTTACAGCAATAGTTTTGATGAAGGTTGATTTTCCTGAAGCATTCGAACCTGTCAGCAAACTATTTTGCGTGAATTCAAAGTCATTGCCAACAGGGTTGCTTACTAAGGGATGATAGCCATTAACAATTGTCAAAGAATCATTATCAGTGTATTCTGGCAAACAATAATATGGCAATGTTTTTCTCCACAAAGCAATCGAATAATACAAATCAATTTCCGCTGTTTTTCTCCATGCCAACTCGTATGTTTGACTGTTATTGTTTATAAGATATACGATGTAATGAAAAACAAAATAATCTATAAGAAAAATTGATTTCAATATCGTAAATAGTTGCAGTATTAAATTTGTACCCGTCGGATCATCTTTCAATAAAAAAACACTGATAAAAGGAGCACTTTTTAGTTTACTTGTCTTTTTTAAAAAGTCAGTGTCCTGATTTAGCTTCGCGATATTTCTGGAGGTAAGCAGGATAGTTAGGCAATAAAACAAGCTTTCATATTCAGCTTCGTTTTTAGAACGGTTTATGTAGAATAAAAAACTGTTCACTAATATGCTAATAAAAAATAACCCTAAACCAATTTGAAGGGATAATCCAATGATTGCTAATCCTATAATCGGAAGCAAACCTAGCAATATATATATTTTATTGAAACTACTATCAGGTTTTGCATAAATATATTTGGAAGAGTTAGCATACGGTGCTTTTCCTAATGCTGATAAAATCAGTGATAACTTCGTGCGGTATTCTTTGTTTAAACTTATTTTTTCTATCTTTTTTTCTTCAAACAAATGCGTTTCATGTGGTGCTTTTAATCGATAGTACAGCAATTCCTCACCGATTGATGTAAAGGTGAAATTAATCGTCTTAAAAATTTTAGTCAAATTTAGATCATGCCAGGTAATATGATCGACGACAGCATTCTTTTCTTTATTTAAGTTCACATTTTCATAGAGATATGTAAATGTTTCATGGAAATTTTCTG
Source organism: Niallia sp. Man26 (assembly GCF_022049065.2). Classification (NCBI taxonomy): domain Bacteria; kingdom Bacillati; phylum Bacillota; class Bacilli; order Caryophanales; family Bacillaceae; genus Niallia; species Niallia sp. Man26. The sequence goes on along the minus strand of NZ_CP095743.1, from coordinate 1,821,670 downwards.
TATGATCTAATTTCTCATTCTTGTCCCATAAACTTAAAATAAGCTTTTTCCTTTTCCGCGAATAATACATATTAACAAGTACAGCTATTCCGCTTACTATTACGATTATAAAAACATAAAACATAATTTCCTCCTATTCTAGCATTTGAATATACTTTATTTTAACTTAAAATCCAATTTATTACCAAATTTGTTTTTTAATATCTTATTTGAATGCGTAGAATTATTTAATTTACAATAGAAAAAAGAGCTGAATAATATTTCAGCTCCTTTTACCCTTAGCAACAAGCATTGTTACTTGTGCTGATGTAAACGGCAGGGATGACTTCCTTCTATACCCTAAATACTTTGGCTCCCATATGTCACAATATTTGTTTTTAAAATTCCGCAATCCTTGAAAATGATAAAAAACATGTCCGTGCTTAAAGATTTGCGCGGCCACCTTTTCACTTAAGAAGGAAAAGCGAGAAATCCCAAGATTGGATAATGGAGCCATTCCTAAATTACAGCTTTCCGTCCCTGCTTCCTTCAAATACTCAAAGGTATGCAAATACAGAAAATCCATCGATCCAGATGGAGCGCCAGGCAAACTTCTCATTAAATCTATCGACCACATTTGTTTTTGTTGATAGGAAGGAATCAGTGTTAAAAATGAAATTATTTTACCATCAGGATCTTTTACGTAGATTATTTTACATGTATTTATATAATCCCTTTCAAAAAAACCTAATGAAAAGCCTTTTTCTCTTCTTCCTCCAAGCCATCTGTAGCTTATATTCTCCAGTTCATTTAAAAGTTTTAGATCATGTTCTGGCAAAGAAACTTGCACAGTATAGCCTTCTCTTTCAAATTTATTTTTTATCGCTCGATAATTTTTCATTTTTTTACCTGTCAGTGAAAAGCTGTTCAAGTCTACATGCCCTTCTTCACCAAGCTTAAAAAAATCATATCCGTTAGCATGTAGAATCGGCAGCATATTTCGGCTCGTTTGGTAAAAGACGGGCGTAAATCCATAAATATCAGCTTTTTCATAAAGCTCCTCCACGGCTTTTACAAAGTCTTTCTCTTCACCGATAGGGTCTCCTAAAACAATCAGTTTGTCTGCATATGTTTCATATGCAAACAGCACATTCCGCTCTTTATTCCAAAAGATATATTTATCATGCAAAAAGATAAGATGTGCTAAAGTGGTGCCATTATACTTTTCCAAATGTTCCATTATCTCTGCTTCCATTTCTCTAGATGGCAATTTTGTTAAGCTCTTCGGCTTCTTAATCCAATAGCCTACAAGGATGATGATAAGAGCAATAAATAAAGAAACAAATGCACTCCAAAACAGACTTTTTGCATCTGAAATAATATAGGGCTTCACAAATTTAGGGACACTTGCAATGCTTGTTGGCAAATTTAAATAACCAAGCGTCAAATAACCAAATGAAAAAAAGGATATAACAATTATGTCAAAGCAAATTTTCCCCCAGGTTAGGACAAAGCTCTCCCGGTAGAACTTGCCCCTTGAGAGCAGCAGAAGGATTAACACAACAACGATGATTGTTGCTTCTTCATAATCAAGCCCTTTTAAAAATGTCGTAACAGCCGCAATTGCCAAAACGAATAAAGTGAGATGATAGGTCCTCTTTTCCCTGTATTCTATCCCTCTAGCAAGACCTAAAAGGACAAGACCTGCTCCGACGGATACGTGATGGGAAATGTTCATGACAGGCAAACTGATAAATTGCTCTGTAAGGCGCAGTCTTTCTAAAATCCCTGGTACTGCACCTGAGATTAACAGCAAAATTCCTGAAAGAAACACAAGAATTGTCAGAAAGAAATGACTGATATTCTGCACAACTGCACGCGGGATATTGTTCCAATATTTATTCCACTTTTTCCATAAATCGCGAATAAGCAAAATCAAACCAGTGAAGAACGGTATAAAATAATAGCCTATTCTGTACAGGAGAAGCACAACAAGCAGTTTTTCTGTAGAGACACCTATATATTCAAGGCCCCATAGAAATACAAGGTCAAATGCTCCGATTCCACCAGGAATCATGCTGACAATCCCAGCACCGACAGCAATAAGGAAAATCTTCAGAAAGTCCCAGCCTCCTACAGGGAGGTCAACAAGGCATGCGAGCCAATATAAGTAGAAATAAATGAAGCTCCACTCTAAAATAGATGCACCGAGCAGCGAAGCTGCCATTGTACGGGATTTAATAATCTTATGTAAATTGGTTTTCTTTATGAAATAGCTGATGATAAGGATTGGCAGTATGGCCGAAACGACTAAGGTTGTCACCATCAGCCAATGATGATTCTGTATGAGCGGCATCTTCCAGCTGTCAAATAAAATCACCCAAGTTAAAAAACTAACTCCAGTTAAGTAAAACATCGTGATAAAAGCAATACCCTTCATCAGCCTCTTCTTGTCTTGCTCATATTCTTTATAAAAATAAGTTCTTAAGGCGATACCAATTAATCCGCCAAATCCAAGCAGATTAGAAAAGGAATTGCTGATAAGAGAATACTTGGTCAGCTGTTTCACTGATATTTGTGCATTTAAATATTTGCTTAAAAAATGATCATAAAAATACATTGGCGATAACGCTATAAATCCAAAAACAACGATGAGGACTAGCTCCAAAAAGTCCAATTTATCAATATATTTCATTAACAGCCCGAAATCGATGGTAAGGAACATATCCCTGAATTCCAATGAAACAAGCAGCAGCAAGGTTACTGGAAATAGTATTTTCAGCAGCAGCATTATTCGGTCTTTTGTTATAAACGACATTAAAACACCTCAAAAAATTTTTTGCGCTTCAATTGATATTTAGTAATCATTAAAGCATGTCCATCATTGCCTTTGACTTACATGAAAGACCAATGAATGGCAGATAAAAATAAGAATACAAACCAGGAGAAAAAAATACATACTCCCCTATCATATCTTAAATCGGCTGTGCGGAAAATAAAAATTAACTTTTTTACATGCATTTTCCATTAGTAAAATTATGCACAAGTCACATTACTGCTAATCCTATAGTTCACTGGTAATTTAAAATCCCATTAAAACAGATTTACTATTTTGCTTTTCTATTATATAACAGTTAACAAAAAGCAATTTTGTTATACACTTTAAAATACAAAGATTTTATGCTATTTCACTTTTCTCCCCCCTCCCCAAGTCTTGTCATATCAACAGTTCACAGATTAGTCACAGAATTGCCTTAACTTATACATAATTTTGTGAAATACATCACATTATTATCTGTTATATTTAATTTAGAAATATTTTTAATATCTGTTATACAAAAAAAGAGGTGACTAGTAATGGAAAAGCTGGAAACAAATTATTGGAATGGATTTAAAAGCGGCGGTTGGGAAAAGGAAGTGAATGTGCGCGACTTTATCTTAAAGAATTTCAAACCGTATCACGGCGACTCTTCTTTTTTAAGCGGTCCGACTGTGGGGACAACGCAGCTGTGGGAACAAGTTCTTGAGCTTTCTAAGAAAGAAAGAGACAGAGGCGGTGTTTATGATCTCGACACTGACATCCCTTCTACAATTACATCGCATGGTCCTGGTTATTTGGACAAAACAAAGGAAAAGATTGTCGGTGTTCAAACAGATGAGCCATTCAAAAGATCCTTCCAGCCTAACGGCGGCATCAGAATGGCAGTGCAAGCGTGTGAGTCTTACGGTTATAAAGCAGACGAAAAATTAGAAGAGTTCTTTACTAAACACCGAAAAACACATAATGCCGGCGTCTTTGATGCATACACAGATGAAATGCGCCTTGCACGAAAAGCAGCAATTATCACAGGGCTCCCTGATGCATATGGACGGGGCCGGATTATCGGCGATTATCGCCGTGTAGCTTTATACGGTATTGACTTCTTAATAAAAGAAAAACAAAAAGACAAAAAAGCAACAAGCTCAATTATGACAGAAGATGTTATGCGTCTTAGAGAGGAAGTTTCAGAGCAAATCCGTGCTTTAGCTGAACTGAAGGAGCTGGGAGAAAGCTACGGCTTCGATTTGTCCAGACCAGCTGCTAATACACAAGAAGCGTTTCAATGGCTGTATTTAGCTTATCTGGCAGCAATTAAAGAGCAAAACGGGGCAGCAATGAGTCTTGGACGTGTTTCCACTTTTCTTGATATTTATATTGAACGAGATTTAGAGCTGGGATTACTAACAGAGAAACAAGTCCAAGAGATTGTCGATCATTTCATCATGAAGCTGCGCCTTGTTAAGTTCGCCAGAACGCCAGACTATAACGAACTGTTCAGCGGCGATCCTACATGGGTAACTGAGTCAATTGGGGGTATGGCTAATGACGGACGGCCGCTTGTGACAAAGAACTCATTCCGCTTTCTCCATACACTTGATAATCTCGGACCTGCGCCTGAACCGAACTTAACAGTTCTTTGGTCCACCCAGTTACCGGAGAATTTTAAAAAGTACTGTGCTCAAATGTCCATTCAAACAAGCTCGATTCAATATGAGAATGATGACATTATGAAACCTCACTGGGGTGATGATTACGGAATTGCCTGCTGTGTTTCTGCGATGGAAATAGGCAAGCAAATGCAGTTCTTCGGCGCTCGTGCGAATCTTGCAAAATGTCTTCTATATGCAATTAACGGAGGCAAAGATGAAAAATTGAAAGTACAGGTCGGCCCTGACTACAGCCCTGTTGCTTCTGAGTATTTGGATTATGACGAAGTGATGGAGAAATTCGATCAAATGATGGAATGGCTGGCAGGTCTTTATATCAATACATTAAACGTCATCCATTATATGCATGACAAATACAGCTATGAAAGAATAGAAATGGCCTTGCATGATACAGAAATATTACGGACGATGGCAACTGGAATTGCTGGACTAAGCGTAGTGGCAGACTCATTGAGCGCTATCAAATATGCAAAAGTGAAAGCAATCAGGGATGAAAACGGCATTGCCGTTGATTTTGCCACAGAAGGAGATTATCCGAAATACGGAAACAACGATGATAAAGTTGACAGCATTGCCGTTTCTATTGTCGAAAGTTTTATGAAAAAGCTGCGGAAACATGTGACTTACCGCAACTCTATGCACACAATGTCCATCCTGACGATTACTTCGAATGTTGTGTATGGTAAAAAGACAGGAAACACACCGGATGGGCGCCGTGCCGGCGAACCGTTCGCACCTGGAGCAAATCCAATGCATGGCCGGGATACAAAAGGCACATTAGCCTCTCTGTCATCTGTTGCTAAACTTCCTTATGATTCATCTTTGGACGGTATATCTAATACTTTCTCTATTGTTCCTAAAGCACTCGGCAAAGAGGAAGAAGACCGTGCATCCAATCTTGTATCTATATTAGACGGTTACGGAGTAAAGGCCGGTCATCATTTAAATGTAAACGTATTTAACAGAGAAACACTTCTAGATGCAATGAAGCATCCAGAATCATATCCGCAGTTGACTATTCGTGTCTCAGGTTATGCCGTCAACTTTATTAAACTGACACGTGAACAGCAATTGGATGTCATTAACAGAACATTCCACGAATCTATGTAATTTATCCCCTCTCAGGCTTGCAGTAAGAATTGCTGCTAGCCTGAGAAGATTGCTTTTATAAAAAACCGGCATACAAGGAAAAGTGAGACCCCTTCTTTCCCTTGTATGCCTAATAAATTGCCCCACACACAGAAAGGAGCATAATCATGCAAGGCAATATCCATTCCATTGAAACATTTGGAACCGTTGATGGACCAGGCATACGATATGTATTATTTATGCAAGGCTGTTTGTTGCGCTGCCAATTTTGCCACAATGCAGATACTTGGGAAATGAATGTTGGCAAAGAAGTTGAAGTAAAGGAAATCATCGACGATTTAACAGCCTACCTCCCTTTTATTCATGCATCAGGAGGAGGAATAACAGTAAGCGGAGGTGAACCGCTGCTGCAGCTCCCCTTTCTAATCGAACTGTTTAAAGAATGTAAAAAAATAGGTATTCATACAGCAATTGACACATCAGGAGGCTGCTATTCAACAGCACCTCATTTTCAAGAACAGCTACTAGAGCTATTTTCCTTTACAGATTTAATTTTACTAGATTTAAAGCATATCAACCGTAAAAAACATATTAAATTAACAGGAATGGGAAATGACCATATCCTTGCCTTTGCTACCTTTCTGTCTGAAAAACAGATACCTGTTTGGATACGGCATGTTCTCGTACCAACTATTAATGACAGTCGAGAAGACTTGAGTATGCTTGGAGATTTTATTGCGACATTGTCTAATATCGAAAAAGTTGAAATCCTTCCTTACCATAAACTAGGTGTTTATAAATGGGAATCGCTTGGTCTAGAATACCCATTAAAAGGAATTGAACCTCCAAGTGAAGCCTCTGTCCAGTTCGCATATAACATGCTTACAGGCTCTCAAATAAATAATTAAGATGATTTTTTGACAGAGAAAAGCCTCAAGCAAAAAAGAATCATTAGCTCGAGGCTTTATATTTATGACAGCTGCCAAAAGACAGCTAATGTGATTATTCTTCGTCTTCTCCATATTCTTCGTCTTCTTTAGAATCTTCAACTTTACCTTTTCCTACTGATAATCCCCATGTAAAGTTAACTGGTACGTTCAGCAGCAGCATGCTTAAGTTCACACCAAATAGTGTCATAGTTTTCCCTCCCTCTTACTATTTTTCCTGCCTATTTCTTCACTTAAAAAGTGAGCATCTTTTTTACTTACACTGCTAACTTATGTAAAACATCTAGGACATGCCTGTGTGAATAACCAGTTTTGGTTATTCTCACCAAAAAACCTCCCGTTTTATAACGAGAGGTTAATCCATTTATTTCTTCCACCAATCATCAAACATAGATGCAGGCACTTGTCGTTTATGTTCTGTAATTAAGTAACGAGCTTCAATTTTTTCAGCTGCTTCTTGTGGGACTTCCTTACCTTCTAAGTAGTCATCCAACTGATCATAAGAAATTCCAAGCTCTGTTTCATCTGCTTGACCTGGTTTCTCATCAAGCAAGTCAGCAGTCGGTACTTTTAAGTAAATTCTTTCTTCTGCTCCAAGTTCCTTTAACAGCTGTTTCCCTTGGCGCTTTGTAAGACCAGTTAACGGCAGTACATCTGCTCCGCCATCTCCATATTTTGTGAAGAAGCCTGTAACTGCCTCTGCAGCATGATCTGTACCAATTACTAGTAAATTTAACTGACCGCCAATTGCATACTGCGCAATCATTCTCGCTCTAGCCTTGATATTTCCTTTATGATAATCAGCTAGTGGAGTATCGGCCATTTCATCATAAACTCTCTTAAATTCGTCAACAGGACCACGAACATTGAATTCAAGCTCTTTATCTGCTGCAATAAACTTCAGTGCTTTGTTAGCGTCGTCTTCATCTGCTTGCACACCATATGGCAATCTTACTGCAACAAATGTAGCATCATAACCTTCACTGCGAAGCTCTTCCACAGAAAGCTGAGCCAATCTGCCTGCAAGAGATGAATCCTGGCCCCCGCTTATTCCTAATACAAATCCTTTTGCTTTTGTCTTTTTCAAGTATTCTTTCAGAAAGTTAATGCGCAGTCTTATTTCTTCTTTAGCATCAATTTCAGGTTTCACGTTTAGTTCAGCGATAATTTGATTTTGTATGCTCATGTCAGCATTCCTCCTGTTATTCCTTATTTTTAATGTTGCTTTTTACTTTTTCTAAATGATTCATCTTGTTTTCCCAACAAAGCGGGCTTAAATCAACTGGATATTCCTCCGGATTGAGTGAACGCTTGTATTCATCCCACAGCACATCCAAGTTATCCTCCGCATATTTTTGTGATTCAAAAATTGTCGGTGACTTATAGATAAGCTCTCCATTTTGGAAAATATCCTTATGAATATCCTTCGCATGGAAATTAGTAACAAATTTACTGATATAAGTATGTGTTGGATGAAACATCTTTAAGCGCTCCTCTTCTTCTGGATGCTCCGTTTCCAAACAAATATAGTCACCTTCGGATTTATGGTTGATGCTGTTGATGATGCGGTATACCCTTTTAATGCCAGGTGTTGTCACCTTTTCTGGGTTTCCGCTGATTTTGATTGTATCTTGCATATTACCCTCTTCATCCTCAATTGAAACAAGCTTGTATACTCCGCCTAAAGCAGGCTGGTCAAAAGCAGTAATCAGCTTCGTGCCAATGCCCCATACATCAATCTGAGCTCCTTGAGCCTTCAAGTTGATAATCGTATATTCATCCAAATCATTGCTTGCTACAATTTTCGTATCTGTAAAACCTGCTTCATCAAGCATTTTTCGCGCAGCTTTGGAAAGATAAGCAAGGTCGCCGCTGTCTAATCTGATGCCGACAAAATTAATAGCATCACCAAGTTCCTTTGCCACTTTAATGGCATTGGGAACTCCTGAACGCAAAGTATCATACGTATCAACCAAAAAGACACAGTCTTTATGACGTCGTGCATACTTATGAAATGCCGTATATTCATCTCTGTAAGCCTGAATCATACTATGAGCATGCGTTCCAGATACAGGGATGCCAAACAGCTTGCCTGCTCTAACATTGGACGTGGAGCTAAATCCGCCGATAAACGCTGCTCTTGTACCCCAAAGTGCCGCATCCAGTTCATGGGCGCGTCTGCTGCCGAATTCCATTACGACTCCCTCACCGATAGCATGCTTGATGCGAGATGCTTTTGTCGCAATCAATGTTTGGTAATTCACAATATTTAGCAATGCCGTCTCAATTATTTGGGCTTGAGCAAGCGGAGCCTCCACTCTTAACAATGGTTCATTAGCAAAAACGATTTCTCCTTCCTCTACTGAACGCAAGTTCCCGGTAAAACGAAAATCCTTTAAATACTCCAGAAAGTCCTCTTTAAAGCCGCTCTCTCTCAAATATTCAATATCACTGCTTGTGAAATGCAATTCTTTTATGTACTGAATTATTCTTTCTAATCCTGCAAAAACAGCGTATCCATTATTGAAAGGAAGCTTGCGAAAGTACACCTCAAATACAGCATTTCTTTCCGAAACGCCATCCTCCCAGTATGTTTCTGCCATATTAATTTGATATAAATCTGTATGCAGCATTAAGCTGTCATCACGAAAATTAAAACTCATGCTTTTCCTCCTGCGGTTTAACCAATTCGCCTTACAAAATGACTGCACCTAATGTGCTTTTAAAATGATCAATGGCCCAAATATGACCTGGTTCATTAAAGGATGCGGTCGCATTCTCATGAATGAAAAGGTTGAATCCTTTATTGTAACAATCTACAGCTGTATGAAGTACACAAATATCTGTACAGACACCTACTAAATGCACGTCCTTTATGTTTCTTTCATTCAGCTTTAATTCAAGATCAGTACCGGCAAAGGCACTATATCTAGTTTTGTCCATCCAGTATACATGCTCCAGTTCCTTGTTTTTCTCATACACTTCCTTTAATGAACCATAAAGGTTTCTGCCTTTTGTTCCTTTAATGTTATGAGGCGGAAACAGCTTTGTCTCAGGATGATATTGATCCTTTTCCGTATGTAAATCAATAGCAAAAACAGTAAAATGACCTTCTTCAATAAATTGTTTGGTAATAGCAGAAATAGTGCTTTCTATTTTCATTCCAGATTCTCCGCAAGGCAGAGCTCCCTCAATAAAATCGAAAGTATAATCTATATTTATTAGTGCTTTCACTTATGAGCAGCCTCCTAAGGTTACGCCAAAATATGTGAACACATTATACCGAACTTCGTTTCATTTTACCATAAACTAAACTTGTTCCATTTTGTAAGTGATGTATTTTTAACTCTATCATACACCTAATTATGACAATTATTAAGGAAAGTTTTTAGATTGAGACAAATTTTTAATAAAAATTAGGTATTTCCCCCTGTCAATCACCGTTTCAATCATTTGAGTAAATTATGTACAAAGTATGACTGGTAATAGAACACGATTGCCATTTAGGCTTATTTTCGATATAATTTATTTGTTGATAACGAACCTGAGGTGTATAAATGTTCGAATTCTTAATAGATTTGACAAACATTCCAAGCTATCAAACCATCTACATTACCGTAATGATTGGATTAATGGTTAAATATTTTTGGGATATCAACCTGCAAATCACTGTTAATGATGATTTTATCGCATCAGACGGCCTTTACTTGCAAAGAGTCGTCACGACGGTAAATTTTAATGTTCAAAAATACAATACTCCTATTTTGCAATGGATATGCAAGAATATCCGCAAAAGAATGGAAAGTTCCGCTGATGATCCGGAAAAACCGCTTCTCCTCCTGAATTAAACAAAATTTTTTCAACGAACTAGGAGGAGTCGAAATGACAAAATCAGCAAAAAAACTTTTATTAGTATTTATGACAATATTAACTGCCGTTATGCTTAGCGCATGTTCAACAGCAGGAAACGGAAGCGGGAACAGCGGTGGCTGGTTCCATAACACGGTCGTAGAGCCTTTCGCTTCTTTAATACATGGAATGGCAATGATGTTTAACGGCAACTTCGGTCTTGCCATCATCTTGATTACCCTTATTATTCGCCTTCTATTGATGCCGCTTATGTTAAGACAATACAAAAAGCAGCAGCAGATGAAAGAAAAGATGGAAATTATCAAGCCGGAAATGGACAGAATCCAAAAGAAAATAAAAGCGACGAAAGACCAGAAAGAACAGCAAAACCTACAACGGGAAATGATGGATCTTTATAAGACACACGGTGTCAATCCATTATCAATGGGCTGTCTGCCTATGCTTATTCAGATGCCGATTCTCATGGGCTTCTATTACGCGATAAGAGGCTCACAGGAAATTGCCAGCCATTCATTCCTATGGTTTAATCTTGGCCATTCAGACCTTATTTTAACAGCTATCGCTGGTATTGTTTATTATTTACAATTCCGTGTTACTCAAAACACGATGACTGCTGAACAACAAAAACAAATGAAATTTATGGGATTAATTTCCCCAATCATGATTGTTATGGTTTCTCTTAATGCTCCAGCTGCCCTGCCGTTATATTGGACAGTCGGCGGAATCTTCCTTATCTTCCAGTCTATGCTTGGAAGAAAGCTGTATCCGCCTGCCAAAGTGGCTGAAAGCACGAAAGAAGTTAAACAATAAGGAAAAAAGCAGAACGGACCTTAGTCCGTCTGCTTTTTTATTTACCCAATATTCGCAGTTAAATAACCAAACCACACAAAAGCAAGTCCTCCGCCAAACGAGAGCACTATATACCTATAAAAGGTTATTTTGTTGTTTTCCTTCCACAACTGAACTGCCTCAACAGCCAATGTAGAAAAGGTCGTAAATGCCCCTAAAAACCCGACTGCAAACAACAAATGTACCATTTCACTCACATGCAGTCCTGAAAGTAATCCTAATAAAAAAGAACCAACTAAATTAACTATCAGAGTGGCAACTGGCAAAACAGTAGTGATTTTTGACTTTATGTATTGTATTAACCAAAATCGGCTGATTGCGCCGATAAATCCGCCGATGGCGACTGCACCAATCATGTTAACCATCGTTCTGCCCTCTTTCTGCAAGCTTTGATCCTGTCTTCATTCCGATATAGGCAGCTGCTAGGCCGAGAGATGCACTTGCTGCCATATACATAAATGCCTGCAGTATTTTACCTGATTGCAAAAGGTTCAGTGTGTCGAGACTGAAGGTCGAAAGGGTCGTGAATGAACCGAGAATGCCTGTGCCGACCGCTGTTGCAAGTTCTGGCGGAAAGCTGACTCGGCCAGCAGCATATTTTGTTAAAGCACCGAGAAGAAAAGAGCCTGCTATATTAATACATAATGTATGTAACGGAAAGCTTCCCTGCCCTATGCTGCATAAAAATCTGGCGACACTGCCAATTATGCCGCCTATTCCTACATACAAATAAATCATGAAGTAATCCCTTCTTTCCATTCAAAAAGGAGAAAACATCAGCTGCTTTCTCCCGTTCCCGCTTTTATAAATCTTGAAAATAATCCTTATAAAAACCGCCGACTTTTCCTGAGTTATCAACAATGAAGTAAAACTCTTCTGTTTCATTTTTAACTTCATATGTTTGACCGACAGTCAATACTCTATTAACAATATACTTGCTTGCATCTGTATGTATGCACTTTACTTTTTTGACAGTGTTTTTGTCATTCCAAATTTCATGTATCAATTGATAAAGCCCCTTTCACTTATATACTACTTTAGTATATAGCCAGTAAGCCCTTCAACGCAACAAATCCTTAGCTTAAGACACTAAATTCTTTTCATTATCGAAAAGAAAATTAATGCTGCTTCGGTTGAACGTATACCATTTTCCTGTCGAAGCTTGTTGAAAAGTGATATAGCATTGTTTATTTATCCAGTCCATCCTTTTAAATTCCATTGCTTCATATGTCTGATTTTCCTGTTTAATCGAATATAATATGTTATTTGCCTGTATATTCATCATATATGACCTTCTTTCTATGATGTCGTATAGAATATATATACCACTGGCAAATTGTCCGTTAAACATGATTAAGCCTATTTTTTATTGGCTGAATCTTGAAAAAGCAGTCCAATCATGGCCTTCAATTTCCTCCAAAAGCATTTCCTCTTTATTGCAAGCATATGTAAAAGCCATTAAAGGTTTTTCTTGTCCATAAACCTCTACCTCAACTCTTATATAGAGGCTGTTTTGGTCTCCTGGTGTATAATCTTCAAACTCGTCTAATAGATGCAAATCTGCAGCTGGGACTTCAAATACTTCACCACGCACCCTTTCGTTACCTTTATCTAAACTTAAAAAAGGATAGCCTACCCCTGCATCATACAGCTTGCCATAAATCCACATATTTTCAGCAATACAAGGATAATTTCTCATCATATTGTGATTGATTTGCTGCTTCCTTAAAGTGCCGTAAACAAATAGATAAATCTTCATTTTTATCTCTTCTCCTTAAAGCTTTTAGCTCGGCATAAATTTAAGTGAATAGCTTCTGTGTCTTGGTCCGTCAAATTCACAAAAATAAATCCCCTGCCATGTTCCTAAGCATAAACGCCCACTTTCTACTATAACAAGCTCAGATGCTCCGACAGTACTTGCTTTCATATGTGCTGCTGTATTCCCTTCCATATGCCTGTCTTCGTTGACAGTCCAAGGATATACTTCGTCAAAACGACGAATCATATCACGTACTACATCTGGATCTGCATTTTCATTTATGGTAATTCCAGCAGTCGTATGCGGACAGTACACAATGACTATTCCTTCCTTCATTCCATATTCAGTGACTGCTTGTTGAATATCATTTGTTATTTCATACAACATCGTGTGCTCTTTTGTTTCCAATCTTTTGTGAATCATAGCCTGCTACTCCTCTCCTAATTCTTTATATAACTTATATCCTTTTTATCCATAACTATAACATGTCTCATTCCATACCACTCCTATATCGTTAAATTTATCCAGCTCCACCTTATCGCTTTTCATTGTCCAAGCATTGCGTTAGTATAAACATTGTAAGAATATTCAATCCATTTATTTAAGGAGGATGCAAAATGAAGATTATGAGCAATGAACAGCTGATTTTTTCTTATCGAGATGCATTAAAGGCCGGAAATGAAGAGGAATGGATTCTTATTTTAAAGGAAGAAATGGACAAACGAGGACTTAAGCCAAATATAATGTCTGAATAAACAAAAAGGGGATGCTTATTTTTAAGCATCCCCTTAATTATTATGCTTCAAACAGTAAGGATTCTGGATCTTCCAGCAATTGCTTAACTCTTGCTAGGAAGGTTACTGCTTCTTTGCCGTCAATGATACGGTGATCATAAGAAAGTGCTAAATACATCATCGGCCTGTTTTCCATTCTTTCATTATCGATCGCAACAGGGCGCATTTGGATTTTATGCATTCCCAATATCCCGACTTGAGGTCCATTTAAGATAGGTGTTGACAGTAGCGAACCAAACACACCGCCATTAGTTATTGTAAATGTGCCTCCTTGCAGGTCTGATAACGACAGTTTATTATTACGTGCTTTATCAGCGAACGTTAAAATATCACTTTCGATCTCTGCAAAATTTTTGCGATCTGCATCGCGAAGAACTGGTACAACTAGCCCTTCATCTGTTGACACCGCAATACCAATGTCATAAAACTTCTTAAGGACAATTTCATCCCCTTGGATTTCAGCATTTAAAAGCGGTGATTTCTTTAAGCATGCTACAACTGCTTTTGTGAAAAAGGACATAAATCCAAGCTTTACATCATTTTCTTTTTGGAATTGATCCTTCCGTTTTTTGCGAAGGTTCATAATATTAGTCATATCCACTTCATTAAAGGTTGTAAGCATTGCCGTATTTTGCTGTACCTCAACAAGCCTTGAAGCAATTGTTTGCCGTCTGCGCGTCATTCTAACGCGCTCAGTCGGTTTTCCTGGGTCTGCTGCTTGTTTAGCCTGCTGCGGTGCTTCTTTTTCAATTGGAGCCTTTTGGACAGGCTGGTCTTTCTTACGGTCATGCTCGATAACATCATGTGCACGCAATCTTCCTAAAGGATCAATGGAAGAAACTTGATTCAAATCAATGCCTTTTTCTCTAGCCAGCTTTCTGGCAGATGGTGAAGCAATTGGATAGCCTTTTGCTTCTGGTTTTACTTGCGGCTGTTCTTTAACAGGCGGTGCTTCCTTTGTTGCTTCTGTTTCGATTACAGCTGCTGGACCTTCAGCTGGTTTGCTGCTTGGTGCAGCATTTTCAGAAACGATTGCGATTGTTTCCCCTACCTGAACTGTATCGCCTTCATTTGCCTTGAGTTCCTGCAGGATGCCGCTTTCTTCAGAGATGATTTCAACATTTACTTTATCTGTTTCCAATTCTACTATGTAGTCGCCTTTTTCTACATATTCACCTGTTTTCTTAAGCCACTGTGCCACGGTTCCTTCTGTGATTGATTCTGCTAGTTCTGGTATTTTAATCTCACCCATCTTAAAAATCCCCCTCTATTCAGTCCATGTCAATGCTTTATTAATAATTTTTGCTTGATTTTTGCGGTGAACAATTGGATCCCCTTCTGCAGGACTCGATCTTCTTCGGCGTCCGATATAATCGAAGGACACAGAATCTTGGAGCAGCTTTTTCACACGTGGTTCCATAAAGCTCCATGCTCCCATATTTTGCGGTTCTTCTTGCACCCATCTGATTTCTTCTAAATTAGGATATTTTATTATGATTTCCTTCAATTTATTCGCAGGGAAAGGATAAAGTTCTTCTATGCGCACACTATGCACCCAATCAGAATCCTCGAGCTGCTTAATTCCTTGATGAAGGTCAATCGCTATTTTACCTGTAGATAAAACAATCCTTTTAACGGCTTGCGGATTTTTGCCAGTAAGTTCATCCTCTACCACTGATTGAAATGTTTCATTGCTAAATGCAGTAGTGCTAGATGCCACATCAGCATTTCGCAGTAGACTCTTAGGTGTCATGATTACTAACGGTCTGACTTCTTCCTTATTCAGGATAGCTGCCTGCCTGCGCAGAATATGGAAATATTGTGCAGATGTCGTAAGATTTGCAACCGTCCAGTTGTTCTCGGCAGCAGAAGACAAGAAACGCTCCATTCGGCCGCTGGAATGCTCTGGACCTTGCCCCTCATATGCATGAGGCAACAGCATAACCAAACCGGATTTTTGACCCCATTTTGCTCTACCAGCAGAGATGAATTGGTCAAAAATTACTTGTGCAGCATTCGCGAAATCACCAAACTGTGCCTCCCACAGAACGAGTGTTTCTGGTGCAAACACATTATATCCGTATTCAAAGCCAAGAACGGCACCTTCAGAAAGGGGGCTGTTATGGACAGCGAATGATGCTTGGGCAGTTGACAGCAAATGAAGCGGTGAATAAACCCTTCCTGTTTCACTATCATGAAGGACAATATTTCTGTGAGCAAACGTGCCTCGTTCTGAATCCTGTCCTGACAAGCGAATTGGCGTTCCATCTTGAATTATGCTGGCAAATGCTAAGGTTTCTGCCATTCCCCAGTCAATTTTGCCATCTTCAATTGCAGCTTCACGCCGTTTTAAAATTTTCCCGAGTTTATCGAAAATTTGAAAGTTGTCTGGGAACGAAATAAGTTCATGATTGATTTCTTTCAGTCTTTCAGCTGAAATAGTTGTATCAATCAATGGCAAATCTCTTTCCACAGAGTTTGGCGGCAGTGCTTCTTCGTCCATTTCCTCTTTTGTTGGCACCTTTTCATACGCCTGCTTCAACTTGGCAACTACTTCGTTTTTGAACCCATGGAATTCTATTTCAGACAATACTCCTTCTGCTTGTAATTGGCGGAAATAGCTTGCTGTAATCGTAGGATGCTCTTTAATATTCTTATACATTAATGGATTGGTTGTCATCGGCTCATCCATTTCATTATGACCGTATCTTCTATAGCCGATTAAATCAATCAAGAAATCCTTGTTAAAAGCTGCTCTGTATTCACAAGCTAGCTTAGCAGCCTGGATGACAGACTCTGGATCATCTGCATTTACATGTATAATCGGTATTTCAAAGCCTTTAGCCAGGTCACTTGCATATCTTGTTGATCTAGAATCGCTTGATTCAGTCGTAAAGCCAATTGTATTATTGGCAATGATATGAATTGTTCCACCTGTCCGGTAGCCTTTCAGCCCAGTCAGATTAAGTGTTTCTGCAACAATTCCTTGGCCTGGGAATGCTGCATCGCCATGGATGAGAATGGCCTGTGCTGATTGATGGTTTTCTTCTGGAAAGCCTGGTGCCGTTCTATCATCTTGAGATGCACGTGTAAATCCTTCGACAACCGAGCCGACAAACTCAAGATGACTTGGATTATTGGCTAGTGTCAATCGTACATTTGACGTGCTGCTTTTCTTTATTTGCCTGTTCAAGCCTAAATGATATTTCACATCACCAGTCCAGCCGAAGCTGATTCCGATTGATCCTTCTGATGGAACAAGATTCTTATTTGGAGCATGCTGAAATTCAGCAAAAATCATCTCATATGGCTTTTCAAGGACATGCGCCAATACGTTCAGCCTTCCTCTATGCGCCATCCCGATATGTACATTTTTTGCACCATTAACAACAGACTGGGAAATAATCTCATCAAGCAATGGCACCATTGTATCTAGTCCTTCAATCGAGAAACGCTTTTGGCCGACAAAAGTTTTATGTAAGTAATTTTCAAACTCTTCAACCTCAACCACTCGCTTTAACAGCTTCTTTTTCAGCTCTTTATTGCAAGCAGGTTTGAGGCTTCCTGATTCTACCTTTTTTTGGAGCCAATTTTTTTCGTTAATATCGTTTACATGATAAAATTCAAAAGCGATTTTCTTCATGTAAACATCCTTTAAGTAATTAACAACTTCATAGGCGTTTTTAACTGTGCTTGGTGCATCTTGACAAAGCAATGATGCATCCATTTTTTCTAGATCTTCTTTTGTTAGCTGATAGCGGGACAAATCGAACAATTCCTCTTGCCTATGTACATCTCCCAAAGGGTAAATATCTGCAGCTAAATGGCCATAAGCTCTGATTTTATTCACTAATGTGACTGCTGCAATGACTTTTTCAATGTCCATTTGGTTAGTTGAGGTTACTGCTGGTTTTCGTTCTGTGACTTCCTGCTCTATTGGTGAACCCCATGTTGCGAAAAAATCTCGCATTTCCTCATCAACAGAATCAGGATTTTCTAAGTATTTGTCGTACAGCTCCATTGCGACCCCGAGATTTGGTCCATAAAATGCTGGCTGATAGGAGCTTTTACCACTAGCTGGCTTTCCCATGAAAATTTCCCTCCACCATAATTAGTAACAACTATATTCCCCATATGCTCGCCTTTTACACTTTTCTAGGCGCTTGTCTGATAAAAAATAAAACGTTTACATTTCTATTTTAACATGGTATTGTCTTCGTTACAAAAGATTTCCCCGTTTTAATAGTAAAAATATTGTAAATTTTTTTCACATTGTTTTTAATTGGGCTAAAAACCTTTTATATTAATAAATATGCCAGGGATTTTCGGATAATGTACATTAATTTTATTATTGAAAAATGGATTAAATTATAAAAAAAAACTGCCTTATAAAAGCAGTTTAGAATGTAATCATGCATATGATATTTTGGGTTTTCCTTAATTCATTGCCACTCCTCTTTTTAAAAGGGGGCAGCAGATTTTTCTATTAAAGTCTTTGGATCAGGCAATGTAATTATTACTTTTGTACCCTCGCCAAGCTTGCTTTTAATTTCGATTGTTCCAGAATAATAATCAACGATTTTTTTAGCGATGGCCAAACCGAGTCCTGTGCCGCCCCGCTCTCTGCTGCGTGCTTTATCTACTCTGTAAAAGCGGTCAAAAACTTTATCGAGCTCATCATGGGGAATTCCTATCCCTTTATCACTTATTTCTAAGCAGAAATGCTTGTCCTTTTTTGCTGTGGAAATGGAAATTTCTTTAACAGCTCCTGAGTATTTAATAGCATTGTCTATTAATATTGTCAGTATTTGTTGGAAATGCTGTTCAGCTACACCGTAAAGCTCATTAGACTGCAGATTAACATGAAACTTAAACTCACGGTGAAGCATTTGGAAGTCCTTAACGGCCCCGCTAATAATCTCCTCCACCTTGTCTGGTGACATATCATTTTCAAGCCGCTGCTGATCCAATCTTGTCAAATCCAGCAAATTGAGAACAAGTTTTTTTAGTTTTTCTGTTTCATCAAGGGATGCCTTTAAAGATTCTTCTAATATTTCCGGGTTATGCTTACCCCATCTGTTCAGCATGGAAAGATGACCTTCCAATATAGAAATCGGGGTGCGCAGTTCATGAGAAGCATCCTCTACAAATTGCTTTTGTGCTTGAAAGGATAGCTCTATCCGATCCATCATATGATTAAATATCGTCGACAGTTCGGAAATTTCGTCCTTTTGCGGGTACACAGGCATTCTTTCTTTAAAGCCTGCACTTTTTATTTTCTTCATTGTGTTTGTCATAATGCTCAGTGGCTTTAACAGTTCTCTTGATAATAAGTAGCCGATAATCGCGCTGATTAAGATGGCCGCAATTGCAAAAAGCATCATCGCAAAGGCCAGATGCTTCATTACGAGTTTATAGGAATCAAGCAGCCTGATAATTTCTATTTCTCCCGAAAATGCCTTTCCCTTTATCGGGTAACTGTATACTAATGATTGCTCCTCGCCAATGGAAATGTATTTCAGCTCTTGTTTACTGTCGATTATGTCAGGTTCAAGTATGGGAAAATCGCCGTTAAGATGAGATATAATCACATTTCCGTTATCGTCAACGACACGAATGAGCTGATTCTTCGTGTTCAGCTTTTCTAATGTCGAAAGACTGTTTTTAACATCCTTTTCCGTAATTGACTTATCTTCTGATTCCAAATAGGCAACAAACTCATCCATCGTTTGTCTGACGTCATTTTCCTCCTGGTTCATCAGCCAAGTAGAGACAGTATGGAATTCAAAAAAGGTAAAAATACTGTAAGTCAAAAAAATGCTGGTTGACAACCCGAGTGTTAGCTTCCATTTCCAAGGAAGGAGAGATAGTCTTTTTACGATATTCATCTCATCACATACCCTATTCCTCTTACTGTTTCAATATATTGCTCCTGCCCCGTCGGATCCAATTTATTGCGTAAATAGCGAACATAAACGTCAATAACATTCGTTTCGACTTCTGACTCATAACCCCAAATTTTATTTAAGAGCACATCCCTAGTCAGTACAATATTGATATTGCTCATAAACATGCTGAGAAGATCATATTCTCTTTTTGTTAAAGCAATAACCTCATTTCCTTTTTTGGCTATATGTGATTCTAGCTCAAGTACTATGTCCTTATATGTAAGAACAGTCATTTTTGGTGCCGGCTCTGCTTGTTCACTCGATATAGTATCTATTCTTCTGAACAATGCTCGCAATCTTGCCAAAAGCTCTTCAATTGCAAACGGTTTAACCAAATAATCATCTGCTCCGCTATCCAAACCTGATACTCTGTCAAGAACATTATCTCTTGCTGTAATCATTAAAATCGGCGTATTTTTCACTTGCCTAATTCTTCTGCAAACTTCCATCCCGTTCAGTTCTGGCAGCATTAGGTCAAGAAGAATAACATCCCATTGCTCTGCGATCGCTTTATTCAAGCCGCTTCTTCCATCTGCACAAACTTCTGTATGATAGCCTTCATAATTTAATTCCAGCTCAATAAACCGAGCAAGATTTTTTTCATCTTCAATAATAAGAATTCTCTTCATTTACACCACTCACATCCCAAATTAAGCATACTTCTAGTTTATCATGCAATGTATAAAGACAAAAAGTGTGCAGATCTATTGTATACAAAAAGAAGGAGCGGGATGTGTCCCACCCCGCCTCATTCATTATATTATCATTTGTTTTTTCTATACATAAATGTGTCTTTTATAGCGTGTGTTATGCCCACAATTTGAACTCCGAACAATGAAGCAGCAGTTAAGGATGAAAAAATAATCATCGCATATCGAAATACCATCACTTTTCCTCCTTTAATCCGTAGTGTAGGTTAATGATTAACCCTATTTCCAAGTTGCATTTGTTTTTCTTAATGTTAAATTACACCCCTATTCAAAAAATCCAATGAGAGAAACATTAAAAAAACATTAGAACGCGTTTTCAGCTGAATATTTTTTTTAAAACTACGAAAGCTACTAATCGAACCAATTGGGGTGAGCTAAAAAAGGATAAGCTAGCAAGGATTAGGAGGATATAAGATGAATGTTGGAAGAGCTATTGAAATTATGAATGCTGGTGAAATAGTGCATGTAAGCTATAAAGGAGAACAGATTTTCATTCAAAATGTCGATGAGGATGCAAGAACAGCAAGAATTTATACGAAGAACAATCCAGACCAAGAATTAGAAGTAGATGTGCTGCAACTTATTGAAGAGCAATAAATACCTTTTTATTCAAAAAATAGTGAAAAACCAAAAAAATTGTTGCAATTTATGGAAAGGTATAGTAAATTAAATTCAAATTACATAAGTATTTTCTTATCAAGAGAGGTAGAGGGAATGGCCCGAAGAAACCTCAGCAACCTTCAGCTTGTATACCAAGACTGAAAAGGTGCTAATTCCATCAAGCAATGAATGCTTGAAAGATAAGAAGAATGGCCATAATGATAACACATTACGTCTTCTTCTTATTTTTAGGAAGAGGACTTTTTTATTGCAAAAATTCACTTCGCCTTCCTTCTATTCCTTGAAAGATAATACTCTCGGACAATATCAAACTATTAAAAATAGACTATATATTTCAAATTGTCCGTGAAACAAGAAGGAGTGTATCAATATGTATGATGTAGAAACTAAATTAGCCCAAATCGGCAACAGAAGTGAAAAAACAACAGGAACAGTCAACCCGCCCGTATATTTTTCAACGGCTTTCAGACATACAGGAATCGGCGAATCTACTGGATATGATTATACACGCACAGGCAACCCGACTAGAGAAATCCTTGAGCAGGCAATTGCTGACTTGGAAGAGGGCGACCGCGGTTTTGCCTGCAGCTCAGGTATGGCTGCTATTCAAACGATTTTAGCTTTATTCCAAAGCGGCGATGAATGGATTATATCGAAAGATTTGTACGGCGGAACTTATCGTTTGCTTGAACAAGGGTTTAAAAAATGGGGCCTTCGATGTTGTTATGTAAATACTTCAAACATTGAGGACATTGAAGCAGCCATTACGGAAAACACAAAAGCTATTTTCATCGAAACACCTACTAATCCTCTAATGGAAACAGCAGATATTGCCAAAGCAGCAGAGCTTGCTAAAAAGCATAATATTTTGCTGATTGTGGATAACACTTTCTATACTCCTCTTATCCAGCAGCCGATACGCCTTGGCGCAGACATTGTCATTCATAGTGCCACTAAGTATCTTGGTGGTCATAATGATGTGCTTGCAGGGCTGATCGTAGCGAAAGGCGCGGAAATCTGCCAGGAGCTTGCTCTGCATCATAATGCTGCAGGAGCTGTCTTGAGCCCATTTGATTCTTGGCTGTTAATGCGTGGAATGAAAACATTAGCCCTTAGAATGGAAAAGCATGAAGAAAATGCGAAAGCACTTCAAACATTCCTGCAAGGTCATGATGCAGTGCTTGATGTCCTGTATCCAGGCAGAGGTGGAATGATTTCATTTAGAGTCCATGATGAAGCATGGGTAAATCCATTCTTGCAAAACCTTACATTAATTTCATTTGCTGAAAGCTTAGGCGGTGTTGAGAGCTTTATTACATACCCTGCTACTCAAACACATGCAGATATTCCAGAAAAAATCAGACTGGAAACAGGTGTCTGCAACCGTCTGCTTCGCTTCTCTGTCGGCATTGAAAACATTGAAGACTTAATTAAAGATTTGGATAAAGCCTTTACGATTGCCAAGGAGGTAATAAAATGAGCGAACGATATTCCTTTGAAACGAAACTGCTTCACAACAAACATAAATTCGATCCTGCCACAGGTGCAGTAAGTGTGCCGATTCAGCATGCTTCCACTTTCCATCAACAGGAGATTGATAGTTTTGGAAAATATGATTATGCAAGAAGTCTTAATCCTACAAGAGAAGCACTGGAAGAGATTATTGCAGATTTAGAGGATGGTACAAAAGGCTTTGCATTTGCATCAGGAATGGCCGCTATCTCTAGCGCCTTCCTCCTCCTTTCCCAAGGAGATCATGTGTTAATTTCTGAGGATGTCTATGGCGGAACTTATCGCATGGTAACAACAGTGCTCAATAGATTCGGTATTGAACATACTTTTGTCGATATGACCGATCTTGCTGCAGTTCAAAATGCCGTGAAGCCTAATACGAAGGTTTTTTATATCGAGACTCCATCTAATCCGCTTATGAAGGTTACGGATATCAAGGCAGTCAGCACATTGGCAAAACAAAACGATGCTTGGACGTTTGTTGATAATACCTTCTTAACACCTGCTTTGCAAAAACCGTTAAATCTTGGTGCAGATATTGTTCTGCACAGCGCCACTAAATTCTTGTCTGGCCATAGTGATGTTATTGCCGGTCTTGCAGTTGTCAAAGATGAAGAGCTTGGCAAACTGCTCGGCTCCATCCAAAATTCCTTTGGAGCAGTACTTGGAGTTCAAGATTGCTGGCTGTTAATGAGAGGACTTAAAACGCTACATGTGCGCATGAAGCATTCTAGTGAGGCTGCCGAAACGATTGCTACCTATCTTAACAATCATCCGGCCATTAAAAAAGTCTATTATCCAGGGTTTGCAGATCATCCGCAATATGATATCCAACAAGAGCAGGCTACAAGCCCTGGCGCGGTATTCTCGTTTGAGCTTCACAGTGAAGAAGCGATGCGAACTTTTGTAAAAAATGTAGAGCTTCCAGTGTTTGCAGTAAGCTTAGGAGCTGTCGAGTCCATCCTCTCCTACCCTGCTAAAATGTCGCATGCGGCAATGGATCCAGTAGCCCGTCAAGAAAGAGGAATAAGCGACGCCTTACTTCGCCTGTCAGTAGGCTTAGAAAATCCACAGGATTTAATTGCAGACTTTGAAGCTGCATTAAAGAAAACAGCAGAACTTCATTATATTTAATAAAAAAATTCAGGACTTACATGTCCTGAATTTTTTGCCATCTACAAACCTGTAAAGGAGGGTATGCTGATGCTTCGGCAGCTTACGGTTAAAGACCACCAACAAGTGATGAAGTTTTTAAACCAAGACCCTTCTCTAAACCTTTTCATTATTGGTGATATAGAAGGGTTCGGATATGAGACTTCCTTTCAATCTTTATGGGGCGAATTTACTAATTCAAGCCTTAAAGCTATTCTACTGAAGTTCTATGACAGCTATATAATCACCGCTCAAGATGAAGCTTATGATGCGGATGCTTTTGCTAGCTTGTTAACATCCACTGATAGCATCATCAAGCTGTCTGGCAAGGCGAATATTGTCGCTAAGCTTGAAGACAAGCTTGGAGGCAGACTTGCATCCAAAAACGTACAATTTTTTGCAGAATGTACGAACTCAGTTAAGATGAAGACAAACACATTGCCGATTAAACAAGCAACAACAGCAGACGTAGACAGAATTATGGACTTGCGTTACGGCATATCCGAATTTAAGCAAAATAAGAACAGCCGTGACATGCTTTATAAAGCGATCGCAACAAATACTGGCCGCAGCTTTTATCTCGAGAATAATTTTGGAGAAATCGTCTGCTCGGCTTCTACCACAGCAGAAACCTCTGATTCTGCTATGATTGTTGCTGTTTGCACACATAAGGATTATCGGGGCAAAGGTTATGCTACTGGATTGCTGTCGGAAATGATTAACATTTTACTTCAGGAAAAGCAGAGTGTCTGTCTTTTTTATGATAATCCTGATGCAGGCAGAATTTATACAAAAATCGGGTTTAATGAGATAGGTTTATGGGCGATGCATCGGTAACTTCAATAAATAAAGACGACCTCCAGTAAAGCATAAGGAGATCGTCTTTTTAGTCTAGAAAGATGTTACTTAGATCCATGTATTTCGATAAAGTCTTCGTCATTTGCTTCCATTCTTTTGCCTTTATATCAATAAAACTGTATACATAGCTTTTGTTCGTTGTTTTAAGCTGAATCGTATAGAGGCTCTCTCTGCCATACGCTCCCTCGTCGCTTTCCCAATCCCAAATTTTTAATTTATAGAGATCCTTTTTCAAATCTGAATAAGAGAAATACGGAAATAAGACATCCTTAGGAGTAAAGCCTTGATTATCAGAAAATAACGTCCATGACTGAATATGATAAATTTCAAAAAGAAAGTCTACCTTCAGCCGATAAAAATGATTTCCTTTTTTTACATCCAATGTAATTTGGCTTATTTCTTTCTCAGGATGGATGGAAACAATATTATTATGGACGGAAAATAAGTCTTTTTTGCGGCTGATCACTGATTTAACAGAAGAAAGTTGAATTTCCTTATTGTTATCAGCTGAAATATTAGTTGATGACACCATCTTTTCATAAATGGTGCTGATTGGTATTGGACCATTCTCTTCCAAAACCTCAATGATTTTTTCATACATATTGCCCATTACTAATTCCTCGCTAGATTTTTATGACATATTCCTTCTGGGAAAACTCTCTTTCTAGTATAACAAAAGTATGGTAGTTGCCAACATTAAAATTCATACATTTATTTATCTCTGCCTACTCACCGTTTATTAGCTTGTTCAACTCTAAGAACACAGTGGCTGCCATCTCCTTATAGCCATCTGCGTTCAAATGGATACCGTCGTCACTCATAAAATCAGAAACATCCCCTGCCTTTTCTAAATTAGTCCGGACATCAATTGTAAAAACGTCAAGTTTCTTCGCCAGTTTCTGAAGCTGATTGTTATACAGTCCATGCCAATGTTCAATTCCGCCGCACAGGCTTATCCAATGGCCAATGGAGTTTCCATATTTGCTTGCAAGAAACTTATAGTATTTAACTGGTTCCAATGGCGGCAATGTCAAGATTACAGGTATGATATTGTATTCTTTCACTTTAAGGACAATTGCTTTTACATTTTCCGTGTAATCGTGAAGTGGTACAATTGGTATATGTTCGAGTTCAGGAAACTCAGCAACCTCTTCCCATTTAAAGTTGCAATCATTTCCGCCTACTCCAATTATACAAATGTCCGGTTTTTCATAAAGAACATCTTTATCGAGACGGTTCATCAGAGAAGTGGAGTCGTCATTAAAGACCCCTTTATTAAGAACAAGCAGCTCCTCTGCAGTATGACCATTTGCCTGTAAGAGACTGTTGAGGATGGAAGGATAATTATCCTTGAGTATGCGCGGTCTTCCTTTTACAAAGGTCACGCCTCTAGTCAGACTGTCCCCAAAACAGATGATTTTCATTTATTACCCCTGCTTTCTGTCCATCACTGCTGCTGATGCGGTTAAATTTTAAAAAGTATACTATTTATTATAGCAAGTACAACTAAAAGAGCTAAATGCATTCGCCTAATTTTAGTAAAATGATGCATTTATCCTTTCAAACAGCAAAAAACAGGGAGCAATACTCCCTGTTTTAAAAATTAAAAGTTGAAGTTATCAGGATCTGGACCTACTCGTTCATTCTTGTTAAGGGCATTGATCTTGTCGATGTCCTCATTCGTTAATTCAAAATCAAAAATGTCAGCATTTTCAATGATTCTGTGTTCTTTAATGGATTTCGGTATTGTCACAATATCATTTTGCAGATCCCATCTTAAGATAATTTGCGCTGTAGACTTATTGTATTTCCCAGCAATTTCAGCAAGAACAGGATTATCAAGCAGCTTTCCTTGTGCAAGCGGAGACCATGCTTCTACAACAATGCCTTTTTCCTTACAGAAATCACGTAGCTCTACTTGGCTTAACAATGGATGAAGCTCAATTTGGTTCACCATTGGCACGATTTCTGCCTCTTCCAACAGATCCTCTAAATGATGTTGATGGAAGTTGCTGACACCGATTGCTTTCACTTTTCCATCTTTATATAATTTCTCAAGTGCTTTCCACGTTTCCTTGTACTTGCCCTTTACTGGCCAGTGCACAAGATATAAATCAATATAATCAAGGCCAAGCTTTTGAATACTCGTTTCAAATGCTGCTAATGTAGACTCATAGCCTTGGTCTGCATTCCATACTTTTGTCGTAATAAACAAATCTTCTCTGTTGGCGCCAGACTCTTTAATGCCTTGGCCAACACCTTCTTCGTTCTTATATACAGCCGCTGTATCAATGCTTATGTAACCTGCTTTAATGGCTGATTTTACAGAATCGATAACCTCTTGACCTTCTTCCACTTTAAAAACACCTAAACCGAATCTAGGCATTTCCACACCATTATTTAACTTTACCGTTGACTGTAAATTCATCCCTAATCCCTCCTAATATGTACGCTGCTATTTTCTCATAATATGTCCTGGGAATAAAGTATTTTGCTTTGCGAAATACAAGTGCATTTTCCCTTTGTTATCATGCCAAAAAAAAACCTCTGTATACTTAACAGAGGTTTAGCTAATTATGTTTAAACGGATTTCTCCATTCCATCAGCAAAGCATAGTTTAAAGAATCCTCATCTTCCAAATAGTCCTGCAATACAGCTACAGGAGTCCTTTCACATCTCAGCAAAAAGGAAATGACAGGGTCCTTCTTTTCACCTGCAATAACATCCTTTATATAAGCTTCAGGAGTAAGCTGATCTGCCCATTTTCGATAACCTGGCATTCTGCCGCCGCCAAGAAGTCGATCGAGATTTTTTTCAATAACTATCTGGTACATGCTTTGCATCATAATTTTCCCTAATCCTAGAGAGCGAAAAGCTGGCCTGATACTTATATCCACAATATAAATAGCATTCCCATTTGGATTATGTGTAGTAATATTTCCGTCATCTGTCAGTTCACTCCAAGTATGATGCGGATGCTTTTCGTCATAATCCACACATAAAGAGGTAATGGAACCAGCTAATATTCCGTCAACTTCCACACAAATGGCTCCATCAGAAAAAATAGCTATATGACTCGCCAATTGCTCCTTCGTCCACCAAAGCTCTGACGGAAACGGAGGTGGGAAGCATTCTTCCTGAATTTTGATCAATTCAGCAAAATCTGCTTCCTGATAATTACGGACCTTGCATTTTTTTAATTTATTTCCTTCATATATATAAAAGCTGCTGCTGTAATACATATCAGCCCTCTATTGTTTCCCAATCTGTATACATATCAGTACGTCTGTCTCTCCAAGTTGTCACAGAACCTTTAGCACGCACCTCGTATAATAGAGATAGATCAAGATCTGCTGTGATGATCATATCATCATTAAGCTCGCCTTCTGCCATGATCCCTTTTGGAGGAAATGGGATATCATTTGGAGTAATGACAGCCGCCTGGCCAAAATTCGCACGCATGAAGTCAACATTAGTTAAGGAGCCGACCGTTCCTGTTACGACTACATACACTTGGTTTTCAATTGCTCTTGCATGGCAAGTGTAACGAACACGATGAAAACCGTGACGGTCATCTGTACAAGAAGGACAAAAGATAACATCAGCACCTTTTGCTTTTGCCATCCGGACAATTTCCGGAAATTCTATATCATAGCATGTCAAAATTGCAATTTTCCCTTTATCTGTTTCAAAAATACGGAAGCTGTCGCCTTTTTCCATATTCCACTCATCAATTTCTGTTGGAGTAATATGAAGCTTAGCCTGCTCCTCTATTTTTCCATCTGGATAAAATAAATGGGCGACGTTAAATAATTTGTCATCCCTGCGGATAACATGAGTTCCACCGATAATATGCATGCCAGTTTGTACAGCAAATGTGCGGAACAGATTTTGGTACTGTTCTGTAAACCCAGGCAACTCATTAATGGTTAACGGATTTTGACCATCGCCCATTGACAATAATTGTGTTGTAAAAAATTCAGGAAACAAAACAAACTCAGCGCCAAATTCTTGTGCCGTTCGGACATAGTGTTCACATTGCTTTGCAAAATCTTCAAATGACTTAATGTTTTTCAGCATATACTGCACGGCAGAAACTCTTATTTTCATCTTCCATCTCCCTTTAACAAAAAAATTTTTTGGTACTTCATTGAAAGTTACAAGAATAGATTATGCGTCATTTTTTGTCTGTTTTCAATAGTTTTGCATCAGTTTTTTATATTTTATCTAATTTAGCATAAATCGTTCCTAAAATAATTGAAATGGTAAATTTAGGTTTAGGTTCTTTTAAACATAAATTTACCATTTCATGATACAATGGATATATATTACAGATAATTAAATAAATAACATATTTACTAAGCTTAGGTGATTTATGTAGCCAACAAGGGAGGGCTTATCATTAAATATTTGCTTTGGGGATTGCTTTTTTTCTTTTTATTGGAGGAAACCATTATTTTTAGTGTAAAGCGCTATTTACATGGACCAGCAAGATGGGAGTTGTTTCTGAAACAGAGAATGTCTCTTCTACGCAGAAAAAAACGGCCAGAGAACCATGCAGCCTAAGTCTAATACAAATAAACCCAAGAAAATCTTGGGTCTTTTTTTATGTTAAATCTCTCTTAATGATTTCTCTGCTAGCTGAGAAATTGTCATATCATCCATCGGAGGATTATGAAGTCCTGCCCGCACATCGCGGTAATATCGTTGCAGCGAGCTGCTTGCTGACAGACTTCGTGCTCCTGCAATACGCATAGCCAAGTCGACTACTTCAATCGCTGTGTTTGTTACAAAATGCTTGGCAGCGCTCATTTCAGGAACTAAAGCTTGTTGCTCCTCCTTTGGTGCAGCATCCCATTTTTTGCTGACGGAATAAAGGAAATGCTTGGCAGTCTGCATTTTCAACTCCATTTCGCCGATTTTCGTGCGCACATTCGGAAGGTCGCTGATTGTTCCTGTTATGCTGTTGGGCGAGTGGCTTTTTGCAAATCTGACCGCTTCTTTTTGAGCTGCCCCAGCAATCCCTAAATAACAAGCAGGGATATGAAGCAGCCATGGATTAATCTTTCTTGCTCCCCCTAGTTTCTCCACTAAAAAACGCTTCTCTATGATTGCATTTTCGAAGTACACATCATGACTGCCTGTTCCTCTTAAAGCGATGCTGTCCCAAGTTTCTTCAATTTTTAAGCCTGGGTTATCCTTTGCAATTAAAAAGTTGGCTACCTCGTCTGAATCCTTAATAGATGCACTGACAATGAAGTAATCAAGCATCGGTGACATGGATGTAAAGGATTTGCGTCCATTAATTACCCAAGTATCTCCGTTTTGCTCTGCTGTCGTTTGAGGTTTCCCTCCCCTAGTTGGACTCCCAGTCTGAGGCTCGGTAGCAGCACTATTAATAAGTGCTCCACCCTTAATTGCTGTATACATTTCTTCAAGAAGCGACGGCTCCCAGTTATTTTCGTACATATTGCGGATAACGCCCATATGCCAGCCAATGGATAAGGCTGTTGAGCCATCACCGATGGCAATTGCCTCCTGCAGCCGTACCATTTCATAAACAGATATCTCCTTGCCGCCATATTCACTTGGCACTGTTAAATATGTATAACCGCTCTTTTGAAGTTCGCTAATATTTTCATATGGGAAAGTTCCATTTTCATCCACTTCCCTTGCTCTTTCTGAAAACTTAACTGCCAACCTTTCCATTGCTACCAGTCTTTCGCCAAGTTCCTTCATCTGTGAAAAATTCGCAGTCACCTTTTTTCATCTCCCGCACTAAAAGTTCTTGTTATATACTGTCTGACTCTCTCCTTTTTATTATAAAGGACTCTTTGTTACTTGTATATGAAACTGCCCGACCGAAGAACCTTTCAATAAGTTGTAAACCAAAGCAGGCGCTGCAGGCGGTACAGCAAATAACGAAATGCAGGAAGTTCCGCTTCTGTGCTGTAATTTTTTGTATATTCTCCGTCTTTATTAGACCAAAGTTTATCAAAATAACTTTTTGTTTCTTTCATTATATCTTTGTCTGGAGCAGCTGCTATTTTTATATTTGTTTCTAAATTTAAATCATGAAGATTTCTTCTCGTATAGTTGGCAGATCCTGCTATTATGACATTTTCCTTATCTCTTTCTATAAGCATCAGCTTAGAATGGTACTGCTCCATCCCAGTGTTATACCATCTTATCGCAATATGACCATTGCCTTTTTTCATCAACTCAGCAGAAGTTGGAACATTGGGAAGGCCTGCCTTCTTATTTCCGAAGGAGTTTTGATTAGGGTCAAGAATCAGCCGGATATTAACATCCCTTGCTGATGCAGCTATCAGCTCTTCCATTACTGGTCTGTCGGCAAGATAAAGCATACCAATCCAAATAGTATCACCGGCAGCTGTATTGTGAATCTCTTGTATAACATGTTTGGCTATTTTTCCTTCTGTCAAAAGCTGTAGTTTAATATCGCCTTTTTCCTCTGTTTTTTTGGCGACAGGAAAAGTAGTCTTATCCATTAATTGATAAACACTCTCCTCCGTTTCTAACAAATCGTTAATAATATTTCCTTTAACTGTATAGGCAATATTAGAATGATATCCGCTCGCATCATGAATATTACCTGATGAAACGATGGCTGATTTTTCCGTAATTAACACCTTGCGATGATTTGCCTTAACATTCAGCAAATCTAAATAAGACCTCAATGTCACATCTGGTCCGCTATCAGCTAAAAGATTAGGAAGATGACCATCCTTACCGTGTCCGAACCATTTCATCGACATCCTCCAGAAAGCAGAATACAGTGGGTTCGAATCACGCAGGCTTTCCATATTCGTTTCCACCACTTGCGCGCCGATAGATTTAAGTTTTTCGAGCTCAGGAGACGGGTAGGAATGATACGTGGTATTTACAGGATCTGTTATAAAGATAAGCTTTAAATCAGGATTCTTTTGTTTCTTCTTCACAAGCTTGTCCAAGAAC
This sequence comes from Niallia sp. Man26, assembly GCF_022049065.2. NCBI lineage: Bacteria > Bacillati > Bacillota > Bacilli > Caryophanales > Bacillaceae > Niallia > Niallia sp. Man26. Next base: position 1,790,116 of record NZ_CP095743.1, on the reverse strand, counting down.
TTTTCTGTAATTTTTGGATATGTTTGATCATCGTTCGTATCGCTGTTAAATAAAAACATGTCTATCACAATAAATTGCTCTGCTTTGTCTACCTCATCAAGCATTCGGGCAATTATTTCCTGATTCAAATGTTGGTTGCCCTTCTTATCCTTATAGGTTGTATCCTCCACAAACTCAATATCTTTATCCTCTACTAAATGTATCTCACCTTCATATGACAGCCCTTGAGGCAATGGTTTAAGTGTATGATATACTATTACGCTTATGTAGACGGCGAAATATACGACAAGTATATTTGCTGCTAACTTTTTTGTTATTCTCATTTCATTTCCCCCAAGTTTACAAAAAAATAATAATAATCTTTTTCCCTTTATGCAGGAAGCGATAAACTTAATGACTAGAAGATTTTTTCGAAAAAAGAGTGAGAATTTATAAATACGTGGTACAATATCCATATACATAGAACGAAGGAGAGTTAGCATTGATCATTGCCATTTTAATTATTTTAGCCTACCTGATAGGATCCATTCCTTCCGGGTTAATTATTGGTAAGGCTTTTTATAAAATAGATATAAGAGAACACGGAAGCGGAAACTTAGGCGGAACGAATTCGTTTCGGGTGCTTGGCAAAAAAGCGGGCTTTGTCGTGACATTTTCTGATATTTTAAAAGGAACGCTGGCAACATGCCTGCCTGTTTTGCTTGGTCTGTTCACAGATATAGATGTCAGTGTAAGTCCCTTAATTTTCGGAGTAGTTGCGGTAATCGGCCATATGTATCCAATATTTGCAGGCTTTAAAGGCGGTAAAGCAGTCGCAACATCTGCCGGTATTCTGCTAGGGCATGAACCGCTGTTATTTATTATAATTATTGCTGTCTTTTTCCTGGCACTATACTTATCAAAGTATGTTTCTCTGTCATCCATGATTGCAGGAGCTGCCGGGTTGGTTTATTCAATTATCCTTTGGGATGACAAGCTTCTGATTGCCATCCTTGCTATTCTAACTATATTTGTTGTATATAGACATCGGGCAAATATTAAACGAATCATAAATAAGACAGAGCCGAAAATTACTTGGCTGTAAATAATTAAAACCATCCTTGCGATGGTTTTTTTGTTTTTTTGACATATATAGCTTAATTTCGTCATAAAGTTTACTAACTAATGCGAAAAGGACGGTTGAACTTTATGTCAGATAACCACAAACTTCTAAACAATCCTCACAAAACAGCGGCTGGCTATGCTCATGAAATCAAAAATCCAATAACCGCAGTCCGCGGCCTTCTTCAGCTTCTTGCCAATCCAGATTTACCTGCATTAAAAAGATCTCTATATACAGAAATCGCCATAGAAGAACTCGACAGAGCAAATGGTCTGCTCTATGAAATGGTGCACAACAATCCACCAGCTAACAGGCAGGAAACAACTAATATGAAGGAAGCGATTACGAAAACTACCCTTCTTTTTGAGCAAGCCATTCAATCTAAAAACCTTCAGCTTGAAACATTTTTTGCGGGCAACTTTAATGTACAAATACCAAAACAGCAGCTGGCACAGGTGCTTGCAAACATTTTAAAAAATGCCATTGAAGCAAGCAGAGCAAAAGGCAGGATTACTATTAGTGCCTACACAGAAAGACAATTTGGCATTATTTCCATTAAGGATAATGGACCTGGTATTCCGCCAGAAGCTTTAGACATGCTATTTACACCTTATTTCACAACAAAACGGACTGGAACAGGACTAGGTTTGAGCATATGTCAATCAATTATTCATGAAGCTAACGGTCAAATCACTGTTCACTCCGAATTTGACGCAGGAACAGAATTTATTGTAAAACTGCCTATCTGTTAAGCAATTCTGTCATCCTTTATCAGAAATTTCATTATTTTTCCATTTTGCGAAATTAGTCGAATCGACCGTGCTTTTTTGTTATCCTATAAAGGAACTTATCTTTTTTAGGAAAACGCAATTAAAGGCAGGAATGAATAATGAAAAAAATCCAGCTCTATCTATTGCTTGCTTTTATCGGTATTTCGATCACAGCCTTTTTTATTTTTAAGCTTGATGAAGCAACATTAATCAAGCAAAACAGCAATACAAGCAGCAATCAGCCCTCAAAAAAAACACAACTCAGCACAAAAAGCATTGGCAAAGAAGTCACTTTAGGTGCTGTCGGGGATATTCTAATTCACGATAGGGTATATAATGAAGCAAAAGTAAAAGACGGTTTTGACTTTAGGCCTATGCTTGAAGAAGTGAAGCCAATCTTACAAAAGCCGGACATCCTTCTGGCTAATCAGGAAACCATTGTGGCAGGCGAGAAAATTGGTTTATCCAGCTATCCTGCTTTCAATAGTCCACATGAAGTCGCAGATGCGCTAATTGATGCAGGTGTCGACATTGTGACAACTGCTAATAATCATTCTTTAGACAGAGGTGTTGATGCCCAAAAGCAGTCTCTTGCGTACTTAAAAAAAATCAAGCTTCCTTATGTTGGTACATTTGAAAATAAAGAAGACCAACAAAAGCTCCGCATAATGGAGCATGACGGCATAAAAATTGCTTATCTTTCTTACACATATGGTTTGAATGGTATTACTGTTCCCAAAAAGGACGACTATATCGTCAATCTTATTGATAAGGAAAAAATGCAAAAAGAGATAGCGCAGACAAAAAAACAAGCTGACTTTGTGGTAATGGGCATACATTGGGGCACAGAATATGAACGGAAGCCAAATGTGGAACAAAAAACTCTCGCCCAATATCTCGTTAATGAAGGTGTCGACATTATTTTCGGAGGACATCCACATGTTCTGCAGCCAATGGAATGGATGTATGACAAAAACGGAGAAAAGTCCTTAGTCGTCTATTCTCTCGGCAATTTCCTGTCAGGACAAGCAGATGATTATCGAGATATTGGTGGAATGGCCACTGTCAAAGTGACAAAAACTGAACTGGGCGGTAAAGTGACGAAAAAAATAGAGGTTCCATCCTTTTACCCAACATATGTCTACAGTAAAAATGATAAAGACTATAAAATGGTTCCTCTAGAAGAAGCTGGTAGTCTTGGAATGCCTGACAGTGAGGAAAGCTATAAGGAGATCATGACACATATGCTGAAAAATGTGCAGCCTAAATAAACTTACAGACAGTTTAATTATGTGCATAGTATATGTTTATCCTTTATAATAAAAGTGAGGGTTAATCTAATCTCAAAAAAGAGGTGCTTGAAATGAAAATAGTAGTTAGCGATAAAGCAGCAGAATGGTATAAAGATGAAATGCTTCTAAACGAAGGAGATTATGTACGATTTTTCGCCCGATACGGAGGATGCAGCACTGTCCAACAGGGATTTTCACTAGGAATTTCTAACGAAAAGCCTGTGAACTCAGCAGTTAGCACAGAAAAAGACGGCATCCGTTATTATATTGAAGAAAAAGATCTTTGGTATTTTGATAACAATGATTTATACGCAAACTTCAATGAAGCTGCACAGGAACCGGAATATCATTACACAGAAAAGCAGGCTTAATTAGCCTGCTTTTTACTTGAGAAGAATATCGATTCCTTCCTTCTCCAAAATATTTTTTTGGGTATCGCCAAGAAGATCAAAATGAGAGTAGCCATCTTTCCTTTTATGTATCCACTCTTTTTTTAATCCATACTTCGCTCCCCATTGCTCGAGCCTTTTCAAATCCGAACAGCCAACCTTCGTGACTGTCTTGCAGCCTGGAAAGCGGTCATCAAGCCAATAATGAGTCAAAAAAGCAATCTGGCCTTCATCTATTTTTCTTTTCCAGTCTGCCAATTCCTTTCGGTTGATGCCAAACGCCATAGTATTAGTCTCCTTAAAAAACGGTTATTTCTTTTTTAGCTCCTCATACTTTTGGAACCATTCCGGAAAGGTCTTTTTAAATGATTTAGGGCGGAAGCTATCTTTACTGACAATGATATGGGTAGTCGTACCCTCTACACAAAGATCTCCTTGCTCATTTACAATCTGATATCCATAAACCGTTTTAATGCCATCATTTAAGTCTATCCATGTTTTCACATACGCTTTTTCTCCGTATCTTAACGGCTTCTTATACGTAGCCTGTACATCATAGACAGGAGCGAAGTACCCAGCATCCTCCATCGCTACATAGCTATAGCCAATATCTTCTATCAGCGCTGTTCTGCCGCGCTCAAAAAACTTTAAGTAATTCGCATGATACACGACACCCATCATGTCGGTATCTGCATAATCGATCTTTAAATCTAGTTTATGTACGTATTCCAAATCTGCTTGCACTTCCTTTGTATTATTTCTTCCTTATTAATATTATGGTTAATTCAGCAACTAATCAAGGAAAGTGCCACCTTCAACATTACTCCGCAACCATCCTATTAATGAGCTCTTGCATTTTTTTTGTCAAATTTACTTCTTTCCGCAACAGCTCTTTATATCCTTTTGCCATTACAGGCATGTTCTCCATCTGAATGGAAAGCTTTTTAATCTCCATTTGCAAGAGCTTATACTCTGTATCTAAATCAGTCATATTCCCCTCCATATAACTAATCAAATCTATCTACCTTGTTTCTACAGTTATTAATATGTATTCATGTTAAGCGTTTTAAACAGCATAGCGTGTTATGAATTTACTGCCATCAAGCTTGTTATCTTTCCAGTAAGTCTATCCATTTTCAGTGAAACCCCAATCATTTGTGTAGAACTTACTTCTACAAATGCATTAATGTAAAAAACATTCTCTTTTCCCCGCTTGACTGATTCAATTATATATTCGTCTCCCAGCAAATAACCGCCAACTAATTTACCTGCTTCTTTCTCTGTGATTTTTGCAGTATTCATTGCCTTACTAGAAGAATCTGTATGTTCCATATAGTCAAGATTGTTAATCTTCCATTGACCTTGCTCTTTTTCTGCCTCTATTGTATAGATTAGGGGCATATTATTGTATGACGTTTGTGCCGTCTCCACGATAATCTTATTTTTTGAATGATCTTTCACGATGAAATGCTGCTGATAATCAAAATCTGCTGGGAAATTACCACCTGTAGGGACAGTAAATTCTACTGAATTAAGCTTACTTATGAAAGCTTCCGTAAAGTAAGGCTGCAATGCCTGTTTAAAGGGTTCCATATTAAGGTGCTGATTCTGTTCTGCATAGTCTTTGGCCAATTCTGCCAGCTTATACGATTTCTCGCTAATATCTTTTATTTCAGCAACAGACAATAATTCAGTGTCAGAAACATTAACAGTATCCAGTTCTCGCCGTTCGACATTACTATTACTATCCTTTACGCTGTTTCCATATAATAATAATAATGTACAGCTAAATACGATACATAGCGTCAATCTTTTTCTCAAAAAAACGAACTCTTTCCCCATGGACAAATGTTATATTTATCCATTTTACCATATTTTAATGGAGAGAAGTCCATCGAACTTAGATAGTTTTAAGTTCTCTTAGACAGCTGTAATGATTTCTTTCACCTATTTTTTTTATAAGCTTCATACGATTTTTATGTAGATACGTTTGACATTTTTACTTATTAATATTACCTTAATAATTCGAAATAAAAAACACCAAAATGGTGTTTTTTATTTCCCGAATATACCTTAGCTCGCACTATTATGTAAAGCTTTAAGTATTAGGGAGCTTCTCCACTTTTTTCTTTGCTGTTTTCCTCTCTTTTCTCATCTTCCACTTTCCCTTCTGCAACTAGCTCTGTCCAATCTGTTTCTACTATTTTCTTCTGCAGCTTTTCAATGAGACCCATAATTCTTTACTCCTAGTAGTTTATTTTGTTATAATTATAAATACCCACTTAATGGAAATAAAAAACAATATTTTATAGGTTATATCGTTATTTTTGGTACTATCTATCTACAAGGAGTTAGAATGATGATTAAAGATGATGAAATGCTTTTATTCATTAGACATATATATTTTCTAGTGAATGAGTGTAAAAAATGTGAAGATTACGAGATGAAAAGCAAAATAACAGATGAGATTTATTTCTTCGGTGAACTATTGGAGCAAAAATAAGCTGAATTTGTGAAAATGTTAGCATTCACTATTAGTCAGACCTCATACAGTGCATTTTTAACCTCTCAAAACATGATATAAACAACGCTAATCCCCACACCACCAACAGTTGTTGGTTTAAATTACCTTTGTTATTTGCTTTTAAAAAAAGTACAATAAAGTCTGCAGTTTTTCACATAAACTACACACCTGAGATAAAAACTGCTGATTTTGACTATCCTTATGGGATAGTCCTTTTTTATATAAAAAAGCGGCTGTAAAGACAGCCGCTTTTGTTTACTATTATGATTGCTTTGTATTTGCACTGTTGCTGAAGGAATCTAGTGCATGAAGCATATCTGCTTCTGTAAGAATAGAATAATCAAGGCTATCATCATTAGCTTCCATGATTCGCAATGCCTGCATCTGGACAGCTTCATCTACAAGATTAGTCGCAAATCGCCCATTTCCATTTGAGTTAAATGACGCAAGCTTTGTCTGAAGGGCAAGCTTCGCATTATTTTCTAACTGATAGTCATATTTTGCCGCATAACCTTCCATTATTTGAATCAATTCTTCACTATTATAATCCTCGAAATGGATAAACTTTTTGAAGCGTGATGTTAAACCTGGATTGCTTTCAAGCAATGCCTTTGTTTCATCAGGATAACCGGCCAAGACGACAACAAGATTTTCATTATGCTTTGTCATTTCCATCACAAGTGTGTCGATAGCTTCTTTGCCGAAATCTTGATTAGATCCTGACAATAGAGAATATGCTTCATCAATGAATAGAACGCCGCCTAATGCTTCTCTGATCTTCTTTTTCGTTTTAATCGCCGTTTGGCCCACAAATCCTGCTATAAAATCCGCTCTGCTTGCTACTACGAGATGCCCACGCTTTAAAATCCCGCAATCCTTTAAGAACTGGGCATAAAGCTTAGCAACTGTCGTTTTTCCTGTACCTGGATTTCCCGTAAATACTGCATGAAGCTGGATAGGCAAGTTCTTTTTAGAATTCGTTCGTCTGACTTGCTGAACTTTAACGAATGAAATAATTTTTTTCATTTCATCCTTTACCTTTGTCAGACCAATCATAGAATCAAGTTCTTCCGCTGGATTTTCTGAAGCCTCCTCCTCTGACGCAGCAAAATCATTGCCGTCAAGCAAGGTATATGTGAGGAACTGCTTGTTTGATTGTGCTTGAGAACCTTTGTTAAAAATCGCATCTAGGACAATATTTTTAACTGCACGGGCATTGCCGAAGCTTTCATCAACCTGTTCCTTTTCAAGGCGCAGCTCTAATTGCTGTTTGCCTTCTTCACTGATGACATAATCATTGTCATTGGCAATTTTTTCTCCGATAGCAACAAGTTCCTCTGCAGAATAATTAGGTAAATGAATAAAGTTAGATGATGGAAAACGGCTGCTTAATCCATGATTGCCGTCAAGGAACTGTCTCATCTCTTCCGGATAGCCTGCTAATATAACAGCAAACTTCCCGCCGAATTCAGAACTAGTCATTAAGGAAACCAATGTGTCAATCGCTGTTTGTCCGTAATCATTGCCTTGTCCATCTCTGTTTAAGCTGTAGGCTTCATCAATAAACAGCACACCGCCAAGAGATTGCTTTACAACATTGCGCACATTTTCCTCTGTCTGCCCCATATAGCCTCCGACTAGCTGGGATCGGTCTGTTTCAACAACCTCCTGACTAGGCAGCACACCTAATTCATAATAAATTTTAGCCATTAACCGTGCCAATGTCGTTTTTCCTGTACCAGGATTTCCTGTAAAAATCATATTAAGACTTAATTCATCCTGAATGGTGAAACCGAGCTTTTTCCTTGAGTTTTGATACTTTAAGAATTGATAAAAATCCTTTACTCTATTTTTAACTTTCTCTAAGCCAATCATTTGTTGAAGCTGTTCTAAGGCTGAGGTTGTTTCCGCTTTTGCCTCGCTTGAGTCTTCCTCTTTAAAAATGTTCAACCAAGCAGCCTTTAACTCATTAAGCTCTTCAATCAGCTTTTTAACACTGTCATAATAAATAGATGTATGAAAAACACCGCTTATGGATTCTTCATATTCTTCAGATGATTGCAGAAGCTGAGATGTTTTTTGCGTTACTTCATCCAGCAATGTAATAATTTCTTTGTACTTAGTCACAGCAAGTGTATTATTAAAAATAGATGCTGCTGCACTGTTTTCTGTTAATTTATCGTTTTCATCATCAATCATATCAAGAAACTTCCGGCAGTTATTAATATACTGTTCAGCAATTTTCCTTTTCGCTGTCCGGTTATCTGTCTCTCTAATCGCAGGGAAATTAAGCATGTCCAACAGGCCTTCATAGTTTTTCCAGTCGTTTTGGGAAAGGTATTTATTTGCCTCTTTATTACTTGAATCTAAATCTTTCGCCTTTTTAAGCCATGCTGTTGCAATTGAATCCTTTTCATTTGCTTTTAATCGGGAGATTGCCGCCATTGTTAGCAATCGGGAGACAATCTCTGGCTTCTCGGCTTCATTTAATGATTGTATCGCAGACAAAACTGCTTTTTCGTTGTTAATAGTACCTGTATTCTTAAATTCCTCTTCAAGAGAAGCAATTGTTTGACTGACTGTATTTTCGAATTTCTTTTCCATTATCTACTTTCACTTCACTTACATATAAGTTTATTTACATCTTCTTATAGTATCATAATCGTGAATATTCGTTAATGATTTAAGCTGTTTTCCTTCGTTTATACATACAAAAAGCTTCTGCACATATGTACAGAAGCTAAAAAGTTTATTCACCTTTTGTTTGGATCACTTGGGCATGCTGACCTGAAGTATCCTGCATTTTTTTGCCTTTATTGCCGCCGAAACCTCTCGATTTAGTTCCAATATGGCTAGGCACAAAATGCTTGCTGTCTTTTTTTGGATTGCTCATCATTCATCCCCTCCTTTATATAAAGTTTGCACTATAAAGGAATGGATGATGTGTGGCAAAATTTTTCACTAATTGATTATCTTGCTTTTTTCAAATGTTTTTTTTCAATGCGCTCTTCAATTTTCTCAATTGCTTCTCTGTCTCGAAGCAATTGCAGTTTATTTTCTGACACTAGTTCCTGAAATGACCGTTTACGAGGTTTTCTCATCTCTTTTATCTCCTTTATCCTTTTATATTTTCATAATTCCCAAAATTGCCTGTTTTTAATACGCATTTGAAGAAATTCTTTTAAAAGTTTGAAAAGTCATTGTTTTCTGAAAACAATGCTCATATGTATACTTTTGATACGCTCTCATTATACGTGATGTCCATATAGTTGTAAAGCGCTTTCAGAAATTATTTCTTCCTTATTAACTCCCTCATTATCTCTAATGACATGACAGAATAGTATTTATTGACAATAACTCCTTTCTCGTCAATTAAAAAAGTAGTGGGAATAGTGATTACCTTATACATTTCATTTACCTTATCTTGTTCATCCAGCACGACAGGAAAAGTAAGCTTCATTTTTTTTATATAATCAGCAACGTTTTTGGGAGCTCCGCCATCAATATTTATTGCCAGTATCTCTATATCTCCCTTTTGTTCTTGAAAAAACTTCTCGATTTCCGGCATTTCCTGCCTGCATGGCGGACACCATGTTGCCCAGAAATTGATCATTACTTTTTTACCTTTTAAATCAGAAAGCCGCACTTTTTGCCCTTTCATATCCTTCAAAATAAAGTCAGGCGCGATATTTCCAATATTCACTCCAATATTTTTTCCAGTGCCTTCGGCAGAAGCTTTTTGTATATCAACCAGTAAAAGGCTTACACTAACAAGGATACATAAAAATACGATTATTTTTTTCATCAAGACCACTCCTATAATCATTTCTTACATTTAAGTTTTCCATTTTTATTTTAATTACGATGTTTATTTTTGGAAGGGACTTTGAATGCGTAAAATTACAAGGTTATAGGAATGAGTAAAATCAGCATATTTCATGCCTGACACGTCGTCATTTAAAACTCATTTGTTTCCTGTCCCTTACACCTTATCAGGTATAGACAGAAAAATATATAGGATATAATAAATGTTGCGAATATTGTCATAAATTAGGATTAAAATAAAAAAACAGCCTAAATGAGGCTGCTTCTTATAGTCAGATTAAAACCTGTCTTGCTCTTTACTTAATATTTTTCCTGTTTCTGCTGAAATGCTCAGCTCTGTTTCCATGCCATCCTTTGCTGTTACTTCTAGGTCATAAATGAATTGAGCGTTATCATCATCTAACTCAAATTCTGTAATGGTGCCATCTGCTTCTTTTAATGCTATTTCTTTCGCTTGCTCTTCTGTTACTTTAATTTTATCAGCAAGCATTTCCTTTGTAATGATGGTGCCGTCTTCTGAATCGACATATATATCATCTTGGTCATCAGCGAATTCTACTTGGTATACACCCGCTCCAGTTTCCGTATACTCTTGCTCTACCTCTTCTACAGCACTATTCTTTTCTTTTGAAGCAATTTCAGCAGCCTCTTGTTTTGATACAGCCGCCGTTTCTGCTGTAAAGCTTTTTACAATACCACCGTTTGCATAGACATCTCTGTCATCAATCAGGTCATATGCAGCTGCTCCGCCAAAACCGATGATTGCTGCACCGATACCGTATTTTAACCATTTAGTTTGTATAAATTTGCTCCACGCTTTTTTTATTGTATTCATTTTAAATTCCTCCTTTTTCTTATACTTCTATCCTATCCTGAGAAAATGATAAGACTTTAGCAGAAATATGAGAAATTGATGAGAATTCATCGGAGCGTTTTAATCATTGTCCCAATTAATTGATTCAATGGCACCTGTATAGGCATTAATATACATTTTTACTTCTTTATCGCCTTCCGCTTCTATTTCCAATTCATAAACGAGACCGAAATCTTCATCCTCTTCCATATCGATTTCTGAAACAGTTCCTGCGATTTCCTGTAAAGCTATTTCCTCTGCTTTTTCCTTTGAGATATATTCTGTAGTTCCGTCTGCCGCATCTTCTTTAATTTCTCCAGTTTCCCTGTCTAGCAAATAGGCTGTGTCTTTAGCTTCTGTTTTGATAATAAAAGAATAATAGGAAATACTATCTTGGTTTGTTTCTTCAATTGTCAATAAATCACCTTTTATCTGCTCTTGTATCAACGTTTTTGCCTCTTCTTCTTGGATGAGACTAGCTTTGTCGGTAGTATCCTTCACAGATTGTTGAATTAAGGTCTCCACTTTGCCTGTCTTTTTGTTAAGCACTATATTGTATACACCACTGTCTGTTTCAAAAATGATTTGATAAGAAGGTCCTGATTCTCCATCCCTTTGTGAAACACTACTTACTGTGCCTCCATAATTAGACAAGACAAAATCTTTTGCCGCATCCTCTGTTAAAGTACTGCTTTCATCGGCGAAGAAGATAAAATACCCTAAAACCAATAGGACAATAATCAGGAGGAAGCTGCTAATGAGGAGAAGTTTCTTCTTGTTCATCATTTGTCCACCGCCTTTTGTCCTGCAGGGAACATACATGTAAACGTTGTTCCTTTATCTAACTCACTTTCCACTTCAATCATACCATCATGAGCAGTCATGATAAGTTTTGCGATCGACAGTCCTAGCCCAACACCGCCGTTTTCCCGATTTCTCGACATATCAGCACGGTAAAAGCGGTCAAATATTAACGGCTGCTTTTTTTTATCAATACCGATGCCATCATCTTCAACCTTTAAAATAATATTCTCTTGTGTAGTGTTCACTGCCAATTTCACTGTATTTGCTCCATACTTAAAGGCATTATCAAGGAGAATAAGAAGAAGCTGCTTTATTTTTTGCTTATCACCATACAGAATGACTGGCGTGCTTGCCTTTTCAACTAACACGATCCGTCCTGTCGCCATTTCCATATTCTTCGCAGTCTTGATGCAAAGCTTATTCAGCTCAAAGTCTTCCAAATGCAAGACAAGATGATCATCGGCTTTTGCCAGCTCAAGCATTTCATTTGTCATTTCCTTCATACGCACCGCCTCTGATAAAATGGCATCTATTCCTTCCTCTAAAGCATCAGGCTTATTCTTTCCCCAGCGCTTCAGCATGCTGGCATAGCTTTCAATTACAGTAAGCGGAGTTTTCAATTCATGCGAGGCATCATAGACAAATTGTTTTTGCTTATCATATTGCAATTCTAATATAGATATCATTTTGTTAAAGGTGTTCCCAAGCTGATACAATTCATCCTTACTTCTGTCTTGCAATTCAAGCTTTTGAAAACTGCCCTTTGACTGGATCTCCTCCATTGTTTTTATAAGAGACTGAATTGGTGTCAATATGAAACTTGATAGCAATCTTCCAGCCAAAAAAGTCGGCAATATAACGAGAACAGTCCCGATTATCAGAATCAGTCTTAATACATCCAATATACGCAGTGAGCTGTCGATATTTTCAGCCATCTCCAGCTTTACTACACTGCCGTCATTCCAGATGACTGGCAGTGAAGCAACGGCAAACGAGCTTCCATCTTGTTTTAGAACGTTTTCCGATTGGCCAGCTGAAAAGGAATGGTCTATATCAGCATAGCTTGATTCTTTCGTGCTTGTAAAAATCACTGCATTATTTTCGTCAATTGCACGAATCATTCCATTTGCCGGGACGAAGGCACGCAGGAGGGAATTTCTCGTCATTTCTGTTGTTGCACTGTCAAGATTTCCTGCTGCCTGCATCAACTTGCCTGCTGTTTCGTTCACTTCATTTTTAAGGATTTCCTTTTGAAAAACGAAGTAAATGGTCGTATTAAGACAAACCATCATTATGATTAGCAGCAATGTTGAAAAAACTTGGATGCGCGTTCTGACTCTCATATAGAAGATTCCTTAATGACATAGCCAACCCCGCGAATTGTTTGAATCAGCTGTCTATCAAATTGATAATCGATTTTCTTGCGTAAATATCTTATATAAACATCCACCACATTTGTATCTGCCATAAAATCATAACCCCAAACATGATTCATAATTTGTTCTCTGCTTAACACAATATTTTTATTTTCCATTAAATAAAGAAGCAGCTCAAATTCCCTTGGTGTCAGTTCAATATCGATGTCTGCACGCTTTACGGAATAAGATTTGACAAATACTTTTAAATCATCCACTTCTAGCACTTTTTCCTGCTCTTGTTTCCATTGCATCTTGCTGACGCGAAGGCTTGCCCGAATTCGGGCAAGCAGCTCCTCTATTTGGAATGGCTTTGTCATATAGTCGTTTGCCCCTAAATCAAGGCCTGCTACTTTGTCTGGAATAGAATCTCTTGCAGTCAAAAGAATAACCGGAACATGCACAGCTGCATTGCGGATTCTTCTTAAGACCTCTAAACCGCTTAATTCTGGCAGCATTACATCAAGCAAGACAAGACTCCAGCCTCCCTCAAGCACTTTCTCTAAACCTTTAACACCGGAATGCTCTGCGTGAACTTCATAACCTTCGTATTCGAGCTCCATCGTAATGATTCTTGCGATTTTTTGTTCATCTTCAATAACAAGAATTTTATCCTTTGGCAAACTTCCTCAGCTCCCTATTACATCTCTGGGGGAAATGTTTTTTAGTCATATCTTTACTTTGATATTATCGTAAACACGCACATAAAAAAAGAACTTGCCTTTGAATAAGTGATCTTTATGATCAACTTACACAAGCAAGTTCTTTTTACTATTATGGATTATTTTGATAATTCCTCTGTTAATACAGGAACGATTTGTTTTTTGCGTGATACAACACCTTTAAGCAAGGCTGTGTTATTTTCAAGTTTTACGCCAAATGCCGCTTCCACTGCACTAGTTTTCGTTCCAAGTGCGAGGGCAACAGAATCATTGTTTAAGATATCTGTTACAACAAGCAAGAATAAATCAAGCCCTTTGTCAGCAATCACTTTATTTAATGCATCTTCCAGTTCGCCTTGTTTAGCAAGTACATCATTTGTGTCCACTGCATTAACTTGAGCAACTTCCACTTTATATGACCCCATTGGAAATTCTTTTGCATCAAGGCTGATTAGTTGCTCTACTGTTTTGTCGCTTAAATCTGCACCAGCTTTAAGCATGTCCAAACCATATTGGTCCAAATTAATGCCAGCAATTTCAGCAAGCTCTTGTGCTGCTTTAACATCCTGATCTGTGCAAGTTGGAGATTTAAACAATAATGAATCGGAAATAATTGCAGAAACCATTAAACCTGCAATGTCTTTTTTGATTTCAACATTGTTCTCTTTGTAAAGCTTGTTAAGAATTGTAGCAGTACAGCCAACAGGCTCAGCGCGATAATATAAAGGATCGCTTGTTTCAAAGTTAGCAATACGGTGGTGGTCGATAACTTCCAGGATAGAAACCTCTTTAATATCTTCCACACTTTGCTGGAATTCGTTGTGATCTACAAGAATTACAGAATCTGTTTCCTCTGACGCCTTTTGTATGTATCTTGGAGCTTCAGCTTTGAAGTAATCTAGAGCGAACTTTGTTTCGCCATTGATTTCTCCCAGGCGTACAGCTTCCGCTTCTACACCTAAAGCTTTTTTCAATTCTGCATAAGCGATAGCAGAACAAATCGTATCCGTATCAGGATTTTTGTGACCAAAAACTAAAACTTTTCCCATTCTTTAATTCTCCTTGTAACTGAAATTATTGACATAGATAAACAAGGATGCACTTGTTATCCAATGTATTTATTGTATCATATCGCTAGCAAAAATAAATAATCGATAGACAAAATCTCCTTCTTATTTTATCGGAATTGTATTTTTGCGAAGAAGCATTTGACATAAACTACTAAGATAGCACAACAAAAAAAAGAGGGCTGATGCCCTCTCTTATCTATCAAACTATTAGAATTTAAATTGGTAGTTTTCAATTTCCCAAGCATGGATTTGTGTACGGTAGTTATCCCACTCTTCTTTTTTCGCTGCAACATACTCATAGAATACGTGCTCTCCAAGTGTTTTAAGACCGATTTCTCCTGCTTCTAGTTCAGCGATAGCTGCTTCTAGGCCACCTGGTAGGCTGTCGATGCCCAACTCTTCGCGGCGTGCATCTGTCATGTGGAAGATATCTTCGTTAACAGGTGCTGGAGCTTGCAATCCTTTTTCCACTCCATCAAGACCAGCAGATGCTATTACTGCAAATGTCAAATATGGATTTGATGCTGGATCTGGACAACGCAATTCTACGCGAGTTGCCATGCCTTTTTTAGCTGGAATACGGATTAAAGCTGAACGGTTTGAAGCAGACCAAGCAAGATATACTGGTGCTTCATAGCCAGGTACTAGACGTTTGTAAGAGTTTACTAGCGGGTTTGTAACAGCTACGAAACTCTTAACATTATCAAGGATACCAGCGATGAAAGAGTAAGCTTCACTTGAAAGCTGCAGTTCATCAGACGGATCGAAGAAAATGTTTTCGCCATCCTTGAAGAACGACATGTTAACATGCATTCCTGAACCGTTGATGCCGAATACTGGCTTTGGCATAAATGTTGCATGCAAGCCATATTGTGCTGCGATTGTTTTAACTACCCATTTGTAAGTAGTCGCAAGGTCTGCAGCTCCTAGAGCATCTGCATATTTAAAGTTAATTTCATGCTGGCCTTCTGCTACTTCATGGTGCAATGCTTCAATTGTAAAGCCCATTGCTCGCAAAGTTTTGAAGATTTCAACACGAACCTTTTCACCTAAGTCTTTAGGAGATGGCTCAAAGTATCCGCCTCTGTCACCTAGGACTGTCGTTGGGTAACCTTGTGCATCTGTTTCAAACAAGAAGAATTCCAATTCAGGACCTACAGAAATCGTATATCCTTGTTCTGCTGCACGTGCCACTGTCTTCTTAAGAACATTACGTGTGTCACCTTCAAATAATGTACCATCTGGATTTGTTACAGAGCAAAGGAAGCGTGCTTCTGAATATCCTTCTTCTTCTGTCCAAGGCAACACAACAAATGTGTTTAAATCTGGGGCTAAATAAGAATCTGATTTATTGATAGGTGAGAAACCTTTGATGGAAGAACCATCAATCATGATTTTCCCTTCTACTGCATCATCTAATTGAGCTGCTGTAATTGTGATATTTTTCAAAATCCCTTCAATATCTACAAATTGCATATGCAATAATTCTACATTTTTTTCTTTAATGATACTTTGAATCTGTTCTAATGTAATTTCAGCCATGTCAATTTACCTCACAATTCATGTTCTATTATCTAACTTGAATTCATTATAAGAAATTATTTATAGTTATACAATATCTTTTTTAAAATTTTTTAAATATTTTATAAGATAGCGTTTACATTCTTTTGTTTTTATGTTTGATTTATTTTTTATAAAAATCCGAAAATTCTGCAAAAAATGAAACTAACTGCTTATTTTCTTTTGAATGCTCGTTTTTTCGCCGTCTTTTAATATTTCCATATTCGAAATAAATAGCATATAGTTGGCTCTATATTCAGTAATTCTCCAAACGTTTTACTGACGAAAGGAGCAAACTGGCTTGGCTTCATGCAGTTTTGCTATCGGCAGCTTCTTTTCCCATTAGGAATGTCTGCACCATTAATCTTGTCAGATTTTCTTCGCTTATTAGCAATTCATGGAAGATAAATCAGGAATTTACAAAACAGTACATGGAGGTAGTGAATCAAGGATTTATGATTAGCCTTTAACAAGCAATCCTTTTCTACTAAAAGCAGTTTTTGAAATAAATTACTTTATAAATTATTTGAATAGTGTTAATTTTTAAAATAAATTATTTTTTAAGAGGATGGTGTTTAAAGTATGAATTCATTAAAGCAATTTACATTTAGTAAAAGATTTCCGAACATGCCGATTATCGGCTCCTCCTTCGCCGGTTCACTAGACCATGTTATTCCATTGTCTTATGGTTTTCCTGCTCCAGAGTCTTTTCCATTAGAAACGATGGTTGCTGCAACACAAGCTGCCATGAAAACGCAAGGGTTTGGTGCTATGTCTTATAGCGGCGGAACAGGCACAAGTCATATTGTTAACTGGATTCTCGAACGATCAAAGCTCCGTGACGTACATGCAAAAGAGGACCAAATCCTTGTAACTGCCGGGAGCATGCAGGCAATCGATTTAGTGGCACGAACACTCACTGACCCAGGTGACGAAATTTGGATTGAAGCTCCTTGTTTTTTTGGTGCAATTCGGACATTTAATTTGGCGCAGGTAAAATTACGGTCATTTCCGATTGATGAGAATGGAATAATGGTTGACTATGTGGAAAAAGCGTTATTAGAAGCCACTCTTCAGCAAAAGCCAATTCCGAAGCTTCTGTACATCATGCCCAATTACCATAATCCAGGCGGTGTCAATCTCTCTGTAGACAGACGAAGGAAACTCGCAGAGCTTGCTTATGAATATAATTTCTTCATTTTGGAAGATGATGCTTATGTGGAGCTTTCCTTTGAAGGCACTTATCTCCCTTCAATCCACTCCTTCGGTCCTGAGCGCGTCATCTATTTAAGCACCTTTTCTAAAGTAATTGCACCTGGTATCCGTTTAGGCTGGGCAATTGGATTAAGTGAGATTATCACTAAGATGCGTATTTTGAAAACAGACGGGCTGACTAGCGTATATGTACAGGAAGTTGTTCACAATGTGTTAGACCAGCTGGATATCGAAGAACATATCAAGTATTTAAGCAATACGTATAAATCAAGAAAAGAGGCAATGGTTGAAGCCATTAACGAGCATTTCGGCGACGAGGTCAGCTTTGTTTCACCAGAAGGAGGCTTCTTTCTGTGGCTCACATTCCCTGCTGGCATAAATACAAGCGACTTTGTGGAAGCTGCAATGACTGCTGGTGTCTCCTATTTGGATGGACAGCATTTCTTCCTTGAAGACGAAGGCTTTAACACAATGAGACTTTGTTTCACATACTGTAGTGAGGAGAAAATTAAAGAGGCGATTAAACGGCTTGCGGAAACTTACTTCCAATATATCCGCACCTTGCCGATGGAGGAAGCTAACTGATGGATTCATCATCCCCTGTCATTTATGTTAGGTACAATATACCAAAAAAGTATATCGAAAAAATAAAAGCCTTAGGTGCAACCGTTTTGTTTGATCCTTGGCAATTTGGTAAAGAAGAACCAGCAGTGAACTTCGATTTAAGTGAGTGTGATATTATCCTTACCTTAGGTTTAATGGACCCTCTTACCATTAGGAACAACGCCCCAAAGCTTAAATGGGTACAATCATTAAGTGTTGGACTGGATGCTCTGCTTCATGAGGAAACAATTAAAAGTAATCTACTGATTACTAATACAAAGGGCTGCACTTCTATACCGATTGCCGAACATACTGTTGCCATGATTTCTGGGTTTGCAAGAGGGCTGCCAACCATGCTGCGTAATCAAAACAAGCGAATCTGGAGCAATACGGATATTCAAGACTTAGACGGCGCCACTATAGGAATTATCGGATATGGAGAGATTGGCAAAGAGATTGCGAAAAGATGCAAAGTTCTTGGCATGCATGTAGTCGGCTGCCGAAAGAGACCTTCCATTACAACAAGTAATGATCCTGCAGATGAGGTGGTTGGACTTGAACAAGTCGATGATGTCATTGAAAATGCTGATTTTCTTGTTCTCGCTTTGCCTTCAACAAAGGAAACGTACCAATTCATAAATAAAGAGAAGCTAAAGCTTATGAAACCATCTGCTTACTTGATTAATATCGGCAGAGGCAATACAATTGCAGAAGCTGATTTGCTGGAAGTGTTAACAGCTCAGCGAATTAAAGGTGCTGCTCTTGATGTATTTGAGGTGGAGCCGTTACCAAGCGAGTCCCCCTTCTGGGCATTGGAGAATGTCATAATATCTCCCCATAATGCCTATTATTCTCCGAAAAGCATGGATCGTTATATGGATATATTTTTAGAGAATGTCACTAGATTTAAAGAAGGCAAAGAGCTACTTAATTTGGTTAATAAAGAGCTTGGCTATTAAAATATAAAGAGGAGCGACCATTTAGCGCTCCTCTTTTCCTTCGGTATTAAACTGTTTCGTAGCCTTCTTGTTTCCAAGCTGTTGTTCCGCCTTCAATGAAAGCTACATCAGCAAATCCCATTTGTTTAAGCAAATAAGCGCCAAGAGCAGCTTGTCCGCCTAAACCGCATGTTACTAGAATCGGTCTGTTGCGATCAGCTAATTCTGGATTGCGAAGCTCTTCAGGAAGCTCCAAATCAGCACGAATCGGCAGCATGCCTAGTGAAATGTTTACACTGCTTGGAATTAAACCGCAAGCTCCTGCATCCTCAGCATCCTGCACATCAATTACATATGTATTAGGTTTGTCTTCCATTTGTTTTTTTGCTTCAATTGATGAGATGCCTTTCACATTGCTTCTTGCTTCTTCTAATAATTTTCCGAATGTCAACGCCATTCCAATCACTCCTTCATGGTAATTTCCTACATATCTATAGTAGCAAACTTTTCCTTAATTACCTAGCAGAATGTACGCCCACTAAAAGAAAAAGAGACTAATGAGTCATTAGTCACTCATTAGTCTCTTTCTATCATTAGTTCTTCAATTTATCTCGAAGCACCATCGGTAAGATTCCACCGTGACGGTAGTAGTCTATCTCTACTTCAGAATCAAAGCGTACAAGCACTTCAAATGTCTTCTTGTTTCCATCCTCATCTGTCGCAGTAACTTCAATGAAATCACGAGGTTTAACTGTTTCATCGACATATATGTTAAACGTCTCTTTACCTGTTAAACCAAGAGACTCTGCGCTGTCTCCATCCTTGAATTGCAATGGAAGCACACCCATTAACACAAGGTTAGAGCGGTGGATTCTCTCAAAGCTTTCAGCAAGAACTGTTTTAATTCCAAGGAGATTCGTACCTTTTGCTGCCCAGTCACGAGAAGATCCCATGCCATAATCTTTGCCGGCAAGAACCATTAGGCCAGTTCCATCTTGTTTATATTGCATACAAGCATCATAAATGGATGTCACTTCACCTGTCGGCCAGTATGTCGTAAACCCGCCCTCTGTACCAGGAGCAATCTGATTACGGATACGGATATTCGCAAATGTTCCTCTCATCATGACCTCGTGGTTACCGCGGCGAGAACCGTAAGAGTTGAAATCGCGAACCTCTACTCCGTTTGCTTTTAAATATTTACCTGCAGGAGTGTTGACACCGATTGCTCCGGCTGGTGAAATATGGTCTGTTGTAACAGAGTCGCCAAACTTGCCGACAATTTTAAGCCCTTTAATCGGAAGTACCTTCTCAGGATCAGGCTTCAGCCCTTCAAAGAATGGAGGGTTTTGAATATAAGTGCTTGAATCATCGAATGTGTATAATGAATCGCTGCTAGTCTGAATTTCATTCCAGCGCTCGTTGTCGTCGAACACACGCTCATACTCCTTCTTAAACAGTTCAGGAGTTACAGTGCGGTTTACCACTTCATTAACCTCTTCAGTTGATGGCCAAATATCCTTGAAGAATACATCGTTGCCATCCTTATCTTTGCCGATTGACTCGTTTTGCAGGTCAATATCAACAGTTCCCGCAAGTGCATAAGCCACAACTAACGGCGGTGATGCCAAGTAGTTTGCTTTTACAAGCGGATGAATACGACCTTCAAAGTTTCTGTTACCGGAAAGCACACTAGTAACAAGCAAATCAGAATCAGCAACTGCCATTTCGATTTCATCACGCAATGGACCAGAGTTTCCGATACAAGTCGTACAGCCGTAACCAACAAGGTTAAAGCCGATTTGTTCCAAGTATGGCAGCAAGCCGGAATCTCTTAAATAACCAGTTACTACTTTTGAACCTGGCGCCAAAGAAGTTTTAACGAATTTAGGCACTTCCATGCCAAGTTCCACTGCTTTTTTGGCAACAAGGCCAGCACCAACAAGCACATACGGGTTGGATGTATTTGTACAGCTAGTGATAGCAGCGATTGCAACAGAACCTGTCCTCATTGTCGTTGAGTCCCCGTTAGCAAACTTGATATCTACTGATTTATCAAACTCATCTTTCTTCAAGCCGAAGCCTTGATTTCCTTCAGGTGCAGTCACAGAATCAACAAATGCTTTTTGCAGCTGCGATAATGGAATCAAGTCTTGCGGACGTTTTGGTCCAGACAGGTTTGCTTCAATATCTGAAAGATTAATTTCAATTACTTTTGTATAAACTGGCTCAATACTAGGATCAAAGAACAGTCCATTAAGTTTAGAATATTCTTCTACCACTTTGATTTGCTCTTCTGATCTGCCTGTTAATCTCATATAAGCCAATGATTCCTCATCAACTGGGAAGAATCCGCAAGTTGCTCCGTATTCTGGAGCCATGTTAGCGATTGTCGCACGGTCAGCTAGCGGCAATTGGGAGATACCAGGTCCGAAGAATTCAACGAACTTGCCTACTACCCCTTCACCTCTCAACACTTGTGTAACTTTTAAAGCAAGGTCTGTTGCTGTTGAACCGTTAGGCATATCACCAATAAGCTTCACACCCACAACTTCTGGAACTGGGAAATATGATGGTTGTCCAAGCATGCCAGCCTCTGCCTCGATACCGCCGACACCCCATCCAAGTACGCCGA
The DNA here is from genome assembly GCF_022049065.2 of Niallia sp. Man26. Taxonomy (NCBI): domain Bacteria; kingdom Bacillati; phylum Bacillota; class Bacilli; order Caryophanales; family Bacillaceae; genus Niallia; species Niallia sp. Man26. Next base: position 1,768,459 of record NZ_CP095743.1, on the reverse strand, counting down.
TTCCGTTGATCATCGTCGTATGTGAGTCTGTTCCTACTAATGTATCAGGGAAAGTTTCTAACTCTCCATCTTCATTTTCGACTACTTGCACAACATTTGCTAAATATTCTAAATTTACTTGGTGTACGATTCCTGTAGCAGGCGGAACGGCACGATAATTATCAAAAGCTTTTTGAGCCCAGCTCAAAAATTGGTAACGCTCTGCGTTTCGTTCAAACTCAAGATCCATATTTGCAGTCAACGCATCTGGCGTACCATATTTGTCAACCTGCACACTGTGGTCAATAACAAGATCGACCGGTTTTTCCGGGTTAATTTTGCTTGGATCTCCGCCAAGATCAGCCATGGCTTTTCTTAAAGAAGCCAAGTCAACAACTGCAGGAACTCCTGTGAAGTCCTGTAGGATAACCCTTGAAGGCTTAAATGGCACATCAATTTCTTTCAGTTCATCTGTTCCCCATTTTGCAAGGTTTTCCACATGTTCGTCTTTAATGACAAAACCATCCATTTGTCTTAATACAGATTCCAATAGAACTTTGATAGAGTACGGCAATTTGGAAACATTGCCGATTCCCGCTTTTTCCAATGCATCCAATTGATAATAATGATAACGCTTCCCATCAACCTCGAATGATTTACGTGCATTGTAAGTATCTTTTGCCATATGTATTACCCCCTCCATGTAATCATATACCAAAAATAGAAAAATAGTCGAATATTTCGTACTTTCTATCTTTTTAGTCTTTTATTTCCTCATTCATTTTAATACAGTAGCTTTGATAAGTAAATAATAAGAAAGTTATCATTTATAATAAGCGCTACTTATGACCTAATTAAAAAAGCACCCTTTCCAAAAGAAAAGGTGCAACTATTAAAGTTACGAAAGATCATTTACCTCACTGACAATCGTTTTTAAATCTTGCTGGAATGTCTCTAGCTGTTTGCGCTGATGTTCAGACGCAGTTTCTAAAGCATTTTCGATTTGTTCATATGTTTCGTTAATTTCTTGTTTCAGATGCTTCAGCTGATGACCGTAGCTTGCAGAATCCTTTACAATATCTTCATATAATGTCTGCGTTTCACGCATGTTATTTTGGGCAGCTTGGAAAGCTTCTTGTTTATTGCTGTGATAAAACACTGTATTTCCTCCTATCTATTTTTGCATAAGAATCGTGGTTGTAAGCAGGAAAGAAATCCTACAGTTAAATTGCTCAAAGACACAAAAAAATATTCTGTATAAACAAGAGATATTTCTCCCATTCTAAACAGTGAAGAGCAAACTGCTTTTCAAATGGCAAAGGAGATGAAGGTCTTGAATAAAAACGACGGTAAAGATATGCGCAAAAATTCACCGAAAGGCCATCACGGCGGACAGCCTGAGCCTCTCAGCGGGAGCAAAAAAGTGAAAAACCGCAACCATACTAGACAGAAGCACAACAGCGGACACGACTTTTAATAAATAGTTAAACACAGGCTGATGATATATCATCAGCCTGCTAAAAAATTTTCTATGCACAGGTTACGGCAGCTGCGAATATCTTGTCATCAAAAAGGAGCAATTCACAATGAGTGATGAGCAATTATTTCCCTTGATGGAAGGATATAACTCTATTAGCAGCTATTTAGATGAAACAGAATTTCCTGTCGATTTATATGAAGCAGATTCTTACTATTTAGCTGAAAGCCTTCTGCCATACATCTCTCCTAATAGTATGGAGATTTTTGTAAAAGACAACTACCTGACTGTAAGGGTTCGTACTTTAGACAATCACATTAAATCAAGGACAGTTTATTTCCCTCAAAAGATTGAAAATAATGCTATTACTTCCGCCTTTACCGACAATATTTTAGAAGTAAAAATCTTTAAAAATTAGGAATACTTCAGTGTTAATCGTTCTTTCTCTAATATATAGTATATGATTCCGTTTGAATGGTTGCACGCCTTCATCAACTGCTTATTTGCTGAATCACATTTCCCCTGCTCTTGATAATCTAATGCAGCGATCGTATATTCCATCCATTTATGATCGGACGCTAAGCTTGAATCATTAAATTCATCTTTGTTTTGTCTGATTTTTAACCACTGCATAAAAAATTTTTTATTGTTATCACTGCTAAGTTTTGCTATTTCTTCATTCACTCCTTTCGTACTGTGAAAATAAAAGCAAAATAGAATGGTCAAAAGCGGATAATACTTTCTGAGATTAGGGCGTTTCACAGCTCTGCGATAATTGGCAATAACAGCTTTGTCATCCTTATTAGCAAGGGCATAAATATAGCCATAATACGGGTTATGTTTTCTAAGCCGCAAATACGTTTCTATCCACTTGCTGCTCCGTGATTTTTTTTCGAAATGATAAGCAAGTAATCGTAAAAATAGAATCGCTGTAAGCATAATGATTGCTGTTACATATATAACTGTCAAAAGCACCCACCCTCTTCTCTTCTAATTAAACCAAACTTTCGCAAGCTGCTTTATGTATTCGTCTATTTTATGCAGTGTTAATCCTCCAAACCCTAATATGATTGGACAATCATCTACTGATTTATTGGAATAATAGCTTGCAGTAGAATATATGCCAATAGACTGGTGTGCTGCTGCCTCAATCAATTGGGAATGCTGCTTATTTTCAACATTTATAAGCAGATGCAATCCGGCCTTTTCACCGATTATGTTAACAAATCCCCCCATATACTCATTTAGGGATGACAGCAGCATCTCATGTTTTTCTTTATAGATTTTCCTCATTTTTCTTAGATGCCTCTCATAGTGTTCTCTTTCCATAAATAGTGCTAATGCATGCTGAAAAATGGGTGAAGCATTTTGGGAATCAATGAACCCTTCATGCAGATTCTCCAATAATTTTTTTGGCAATACCATATAGCTAATCCGAACAGAAGGCAAAAATGATTTTGAGAAAGTCCCTGCATAAATAACTCTGTCCTGCCGGTCTAAGCCTTTTAAACTTGCAACCGGTGCCCCTTCATAACGAAACTCACTGTCATAATCATCTTCAATAATATAAGCATTTGTCTCTTCAGCCCATTTTAACAGCTCCAACCTTTTGGCAGCTGGCATGATACATCCGAGGGGAAATTGATGGGATGGTGTGATATACGCGGCATTGCAGCCACTGCTTTTTAATACTTGGACATCGTACCCATCGTCTGCTGTAACAGGTATGTCAACAATCATACAGCCTTCTGTTAAGAAAGTATTTTTTACCCCATCATAGCCAGGGCTCTCCATGGCAACAGCTAGTTTATCCTTTTGAAGAAGGGAAATAACTGTTCTGACAAGCTGATTTGTTCCTGCTGATATTACGATATCTTCATATGTGCAATGAATTCCCCGCGATTTGTAAAGATATGTGGCTATCTGTTTTCGCAATAAAATGCTGCCTAATTTATTTCCGTATAGCAGGATTTCTTTATCATTTTCCTGTAAGCTGTCTTGTAAGCATTTTTTCCAGGTTTTCATTGGGAAATGCTCTAGATCAATATCTCCGTATTGAAAGTCAATGGTAAATTCCTTCGCTGCAATAGTTTTATTCTCCTCTTGAAGTACTTCCTGCTTTGTATCAGGTAAATATTCAAGATTAGGGACAACCCAATACCCTTTTTTGACTCTGCTTTCAATAAATCCTTCTGCCAAAAGCTGCTGATATGCTTCATTTACTGTATTTTTACTTATGCTTAACGTTTGAGAAAGGGATCTGACAGAAGGAAGTTTTGTGCCTTCTTTTATGTTCCCATTGAGCATTTCTTCTTTGTAGAAATCGTACAGCTGTTTATAAATTGGTGTTTTTTTGTCTTTTTCAATAAAACAGGAAACCATCTTCCCTCTCCATTCTGTCCCAATGTTTTTTTCGCAAACTGGCACTTTTTTCTATGACACTATTTTTTTACAATGATTCTAACATAACACTGAAGGAGATGGATAGGATGGAACAAATGAGACAGAAAAAAATGGAATGGACCGATGATGAACAAATCAACAGCTGTTTAACAAGTTGCCGCACCGGTTATCTTGGCTTGAGTGATGGCACTGAACCTTATGTTATTCCCCTTAATTATGTTTGGTATAACAAGGCCATTTACTTTCACGGTGCTGATGAAGGCAGAAAGGTGCGCATTATCGAAGTAAACCCCGCAGGCTGCTTCACCATTTGCGAAGAGCTTGGCACAATGAGCAATCCTGTTCCTGCAAAAACGGATACTGCTTATTGGAGTATCATGGCATTCGGAGAAATAAGGAAGGTAAGTGAAATGAAGGAAGCTAGGAATATCATGCAGGAAATGCTGAACAAATATGTACCAGATTACTATAACAAACCTCTTGCTTCGTCTCATTTAGAAAAATATCGGTCTTCTTTAGGCAGCAAAACAGCCATTTATAAACTTTGCCCAACAACGATAACGGGCAAGGAAAATCCACTTGATGCAAAGACAAAATTCTCGCTAGGACGAACGATTTCAATGGATTTAAGATGAAAATAATAGAAATGAAGGAACTAGTCTAGTTTTCTGTTCATTATTTTAGTATTATGAAGAAATGGATACTGCTATTTATTGATTTTAGAAATAGCAAACTGTCATCTTACATGTACTTTATAATGAAGTGAGGATACAAAAATATGTTATTGAATGTGGAAAATTTAAGCCATACATTTGGAGACCGCACCCTATTTAAAGATGTGTCTTTCCGTTTATTAGCGGAAGATCATGTCGGTCTTGTTGGTGCAAACGGGGTTGGAAAATCAACACTGATGAATATTATTACAGGACAGCTGATTCATGACTCAGGCAAAGTAGAGTGGATTCCTTCTGTTCATTACGGCTATTTAGATCAGCATACAGTTCTTACACCTGGAAAAACAATTCGCGATGCATTAAAGGACGCATTCCTTCCTCTATTTAAGGAAGAAGAGAAGCTGAATGAAGTAACGGCGAAAATGGGCGATGCCACTCCAGAAGAGCTGGAAGCTCTGCTTGATGAAATGGGAGTTATTCAAGATAAACTTGATGCCGGCGGCTTTTATACACTTGATATAAAAATTGAAGAAGCAGCGCGCGGGCTTGGTCTTGATGCAATCGGACTAGACCGTGACGTAACAGCACTAAGCGGTGGACAGAGAACAAAAGTTTTACTCGCAAAATTGCTCCTTGAACAGCCGCAAGTGCTATTGCTTGATGAGCCAACGAACTATCTGGATGTAGAGCATATTAAATGGCTTGCTTCTTATTTAAAAGAATATCCATATGCTTTTATCTTGATTTCTCATGATACAGAGTTTATGAACCAAGTATCAAATGTTATCTTCCATCTCGAATTCTCGAAGCTGACGAGATATACTGCAAGCTATGATAAATTCCTTGAGCTTGCTGAAATTAATAAAAACCAGCATTTGAATGCTTACGAAAAGCAAAAGGAATTTATTAAAAAACAAGAGGATTTCATCGCGAAAAACAAAGCGAGATACTCAACAACAGGACGTGCAAAAAGCCGTCAAAAGCAATTGGACCGCATGGAGCGCATTGACCGTCCGGAAACTGCCTTAAAGCCGACATTTGACTTTAAAGAATCACGCGGCAGCAGCCGTTATGTTTTTGAAGGGTCAGATTTTGAAATTGGCTATGGATCTCCGCTATTGCCGAAAATGTCCATTACAATTGAGCGCGGCGAAAAGATTGCTGTAGTCGGCTGTAATGGTGTCGGAAAATCTACGTTGCTGAAAACAATGCTTGGTAAAATACAGCCGTTAAGCGGAAAAATTGAACGAGGTGACTTCCTGTACCCTTCTTACTTTGAACAAGAGGTTAAAGCAGGAAACTTAACACCAATCGAGGATGTTTGGAATGCATTTCCAAGCATGGATCAGCACCAAGTACGTGCTGCCCTTGCACGTTGCGGGTTGAAAAACGAGCATATCTCAAGACCATTAAACCAGCTGAGCGGAGGCGAGCAAGCAAAGGTGCGCCTATGCAAGCTATTGATGGAAGAAAGCAACTGGCTATTGTTTGACGAGCCTACGAATCACTTAGATGTGACGGCAAAAGAAGAATTAAAACGAGCGCTGAAAGCTTATAAAGGCACTGTTGTTCTTGTTTGCCATGAACCTGATTTCTATGAAGATTGGGTTACAAAGGTTTGGAATGTAGAAGAATGGTCTAATCAAAACTAATTAATTTAAAAAACTATCATTAATGATATATTTTTCGCAAGGAATGGATAAACGTCCATTCGCGGGAATATTCATTATTTGATAGTTTTTTATTTGAAGAAAGGAGGCTTTGCATGTATTTCTTTGGCCGAATTTGGAAAGTGATCATCAGCTTCAGCTTTTCAGCGATACTGCTCGTTACCATTATTGTTCTAATAAGTGCTGCATGGGTGTTTCACTTTTTAGAGCCTGCTACATTCCCAACCTATTTTGATAGCTTGTGGTTTACAATGGTCACTTCTACAACCGTTGGTTATGGAGACTATTATCCTCAAAGTGTGCCAGGCCGCTTATTTGCAATGGTCTTTTTCTTATACGGTATTATGACATTGACTGTTTTTATCGGAAAAATGCAGCAAATGCTTTCTGACTATAAAAGATTAAAGGAGGAAGGAAAGCTGGACTACAAAAAATCAGGTCATATTATTTTTATTGGTTATGGAAAAAAGACAATGATAGCGCTGAAAGAGATAAAAAACGCCAGCCCTGAGATGGCAATTGTGCTGATTGACAGCAAGCTTGCCAAAAACCCATATGATAATGATTATGTTTTCTTTATAAGTGGAAATCCAGCCGAAGATAAAACATTACTGAAAGCAAATTTGCCTGTGGCTGAACGGGTGTTTATCTTCTCAGATGAAAGGATAGAGGATGATTTAGCAGCGGATGGAACAACTGCGCTGATTGCATTAGGCGTTGAGGATTTATCCAGTGCTTATCATGTAAATATGCATACTACTGTTGAAATTCGTAAAGCAGCACATAAGGAGCGTTTTAAACATGCGAATGTAGAACGTTTCATTTATTCCTATGAATCTGTCGGGCTGCTATTTGCCAGAGAATGTCTGCATTCTGGAAGTGCGACTCTGTTTAATGATCTTCTGTCAAATGAAAGAGGCTCTGACTGGCATCAAATAAAAGCCAAGCCAGAATGGATTACATATAAAGACGCTGCACTTGGTGTGTTTTCTTTAGGTGCAACATTACTAGCAGTGAATAATGATCTTGATGTCGCCACGAGAGCAGCAGAGCCCCTCCCGAAAAATGCGACACTAACGATTGTTTGCACCGACAGTTCTATCACTAATTTTTACCTGGACATAATTTGGGCTCTTTGTGTGTTTAAAACCAATCAGCCCCATTTTTTATTAATTTGCTTCTGTAGATTGCTTCCCTTTTTTAACTGCTTTTAATTCATATTTGCCGACAGTCACAGAGATTATATGATCCGGCTTTGGCTTACCAAGATTTTTGCGGTGTCCTTCAATATGTGCCGGGCTCTTTTCCCAATTTTTCCATGCTTCTTCTGATTCCCATCTGATTAATATCAGCACTTCTTCGTCACCGCGGCGGACTTTTTTTACATATACGCTAATGTCGACAAAGCCTTCCTGCTCCTCAATTATTCCCCCTTTACTGAACCTGTCCACAACAAGATGTGATGTTCCTTCCTTTACGACCATATTTCGTGTAATAACAAACATAACTCTATCCCCTTTCCAAATTATATATACATATATTTTATTGATAAAGATTATCATTGTCAATTAAAACCCTTCTCTTCATCTTCCTGTCTGAATAAATACAAGGAAAAAATCAACTTTAAGCACTTTTTTTGGAAAGACTGTATTTTTTTCTCGTAACGACAAATAATACCAATAATTAGATTTATTGGAGGTCTTTCCTATGTTTAAAGGTTATACTCTTGCACTGCTTGCCTGCTGTTTGTTTGTTATGTACCCGCTCGATGCGTTTGCTGCTCCTACTGGTGAAGAAGTCAGTCAGCTTGCCGACTCCCTCGGCTGGACAGTTGATGATTTAGAAAACTACTTAAGCGATAAAGAGCTCTCTGTAGAGGAGTTTGATTCCATTAAGGAATTGAAGGATTATCTCGGCACACCAATTACGCCAAATAACTTAGATGCCTTATTAAAAAACTATAATATGACAAGGGAAGAACTTGATATTCTTCTGACAGGATTTAATGAAAATGTTCAAGATTACTGGTTTATTGAGGATTTAGACGTTGCGATTGATTTTTACCAGAATCACGAAGAGCAAATGCAAAGTCTAGAGGTATTCCTTCTCAATGCAGGAATGACGGAAGAAGAAACGGCAAATCTTTACCACCATTTTAAAAAGCTGGATAAACAAACACTTGCCGAAAATATTTCAGCCTGGAAGGAATTACTGCAAGGATTCGCTGCGATGGATCAGGAAGAGCAATTATCTGCTTCTAGCAAAGAGACATTGCTGTCGATGTGGAAAAGTGTCAGTGAACAGCTCGAATTGACACCTGTTTTCTACTCTGTTGATGACAATGGCAAGCGGGAAAAAATTGTTTTAGATGAGTTTCTCCAAGCACCGCAGTATGACACTGTCGCACTTGAAGTATTCGACAACAATAACGACTTGCTTGTCGATACTGTCATTTCTCCAGAGAAATTAACAAGCAACTTTGCTGTTGCTGCTGCTGACAAAGTCGTAAATCTTGCTGAATTAAGCGGTAACTTAACAACACTTTATGAGTCTCAGCTGCCAAACACAGCGTCAAAAGTCCCGTTATACTTATTTATCGGCTATTTGCTTGTATTAATCGGCTGCTTTATCCTTCTTGGTAAAAAGAGCAAAAAGCTTTATGAAAAGTAAAGCTGTCAATAGCCTATCTTTGCTTGCGTACTTCCTAGTGATTATTGGAATGACATTCATCGTGTTTAATTCCATTATTCTGTTAAGAACACATGAGCAGATACCTGTACAGGACAGCACAGACAATCCCTCTTTCGATAAAAAGGATCTACCATTAAAAGAAGGCGAATGGTTCGGTGTTTTAATTGCACCGAGCCAAAATAAAAAGGTGCCCATTTATGAAGGCACAAGCAGCGATATTTTATCGAAAGGGGCTGGTCATTATTCAGCCAGCGCTTCTCCTGAAGACAGTGATAATACGATTATATCAGGACATCGTGATACGTACTTCCGTTTTTTGAAGGATGTATCAAAAAATGATAAAATTATTATCCAAACAAAAAAAGGGATTTTCACCTACCGTATCCGAAAAACCGATATTGTTTCTGCTTCGGCTGATAATATATTAACACCTAAAAGCAGACCGATTTTAACGTTAACGACTTGTTTCCCTTTTTCCTATATAGGCGATGCGCCTGATCGGTATATTTTAACGGCAGATTTAATAAAACAGGAAATAAATAAATAAATAAGCCAAGATGCTACCTATCTTGGCTATTCTTTCGTTCCTTTTACAACAAGAAAATGCGGATGACTCATCAAGTAATCATAACTTCCCCTAGCCAATTCTTTTAGCTGCTCTGTAGGCTTTAGCTCTTTTACTGCATTTAGCTTGAATGCTTTTGTTGTTTCATTAATAATAGCATGCAGCGGCCTGCGGTACATCGGAACCTCAAATTTTTGTCCGTCTTTATGCCAAGAATCTACATAAGCTTCCGTTTCAAAATAGCCTTGTTCGCCTGCATTCTTTATATCCATAAATGGATGATGAACAGAATAGATTATCTCACCACCCTTTTTTAATATCCTGTTAAACTCTTTAAATGTGCTGCTCCAATCTCGGATATAATGGAGGGTTAAAGAGCTGACAATGATATCAAAGGAAGCATCCGCAAATGGCAGTGCTTGCTCTAAATCCACACAGTAAATTTTACCCCTTTCACCAATTCTCCTTCGTGCCACTTCAACCATTTGCGGGCTGATGTCAATCGCAGTTACGCTAGCGCCTCTAACAAGCAGTTCATTTGTATACCAGCCTGCTGCACAACCGGCATCCAGTATGCTCTTATCGCTTAGGTTCTCCGCGATTTCAGCAAGCATTCCCGGTCTTTCGTATTCTGCATTATAATAACTAGAACTATCCACTTGTGTTTCATAAATAGTGGATAAAGCATCGAATACCTTCCGTAATTCTGTTTTCATCCTTAAGCCTCCCTCACCTTTTTTATCCTTTGTTTATATTCTTGATATAAGCAAAATATCCTTTATCCAAGCAAAAAACCATGCAAATGCATGGTTTTTAATTCCATTTCGTTAAAATGGCCGCTAGTTTATTTTTCCATTCTTTTAAATATAAACTAATATTTCTTCCGCTTTTTTGCTTTTGCATTTCATACAGGCTGGCAGACGCAATTAAGATTGTGCCTGCGATAAGCAAGTACGCCCACCATGGCATAACACCCCAAAATGGTCTTGTTTGCAGAAGTACATTTAATAGAAGCACCCCTATGCCGATGAAAAAGTAGGATTTATACCGGAAATAAAATCCGCCGATAACAGACAGTAAGGAAAGTGTCCCTAAAATGATAGCATCTGTTATAGCAGAGGTTCTCAATCCGTCAACACATAAACTTACGGCAGCAATAAGCAGGAAGCCCCATTCTGCTCGTATGATGAATTGCTTAAATGGCGCCATGATTTTTTTGCTTGCCCAAAATAGCAAAAACCATGGGAAAAGCAGAAGCTCCATTCGATAATAAACTGATATCTGCCATTCATGGAGCAATATATAATATGGCTGCAGCAACAACAGCAAAGCAAGCATTTTTACTGTCCACGTAAATTTAATGCTAACTCTTCCCTTCTGGATGTATGCAGTTAATGCCATAAGCAATCCAGGCACTGCCTTCATCCACCATACATCCACGTGCGAAAACACCAAGAAAAGGAAGGCTATAAAGCCACTGATAGTGTAGAAATCAATGGATAACACTTTTCCATTTTCAATGAGAAGGATTTTTTTATAAAGATACATACCAATACAGACAAGTGCGACACCAATTAAAGTGTAGAGAATAAAGCGGTCTGTTGGCAGAAACCCTTTTGCGTATATTAACCGTTCTGCACTAATGAACAGGAGCAGCATTGCAGGTGCGACAAGAAAATGCTTCCTGTCCAGATGCGTAATAACTAAGTATATAATCAGATAAAACAGTGTGGCAAAAAAGACTGAATAAGAAAATACTGTAAGCACTTGCCACGAAATGATTCCAATGATGCTAAATGGGATAAAAAACAGGAGCAATGATCTGCTGCTCGCGCTTAAAACAACTCTGTGCAGGAGCAAAAGTATACTTGTAAATATAAAGGCTTGTGATACGGCAGGGACACTGTCAATTACAAGCAGCTTTTCTAAAGTAAAAAATAAAAAGAAAGATAGATAAGCCCCATATTGCAGCAGCACGTTAAAATACTTCTGTTTAACAAAATAAGCACTTGCCGCATAAGCAAAAAAGCTAAAAACAAAATGAATGCTTGCGTCACTATAGTTAAACCAAACATCCAATAGTAATGCAAATGGCAAATACAAATGACCAATAAAACTTAAAGGCATTTTAAAGTCTTTGTTTTTTATAAGCACGGCGGCAGTCATTAGAAATATCCAGCCATATAGTGCTGCTTTTTCAAATAACCAGTCAGATGAATCAAATAATAGGTCAATGGCCGAAAAATAAGTAAAACAAGCTACTGCTGATACAAGCCAAGCCAATGGTTTTTCCCGTTTTTTCCTATAAAACAGGTAAAAGACAAAGATGCCTGCAGCATATACTGCTGTTCGTGCGAAATCATGAGTAGATGGTGATGTAACAGTCAGCAAGATTGAGACCATATACATGATTTGGCTAATATAAAAACCATTTATGCCTAGTTTTTGATTTTTATTAGAATACCATTTGCACACCGATAATAATGTGATACTGCCAAGTGCAGTTGGACATGCTATCCCAAGCTCTCTAATGACTGGGACAGCTGTGTATAATGCTGCAAACGCAAAATATCCGACAATAGGAATAACAATGTCCAGTAATGAAAAACCAATCATATCTACCTTTTTATATTGGATATACAATAATATTACTCCAAGAAGGATAAGCATAAATACTACTTCCCATCCTCCAAAGAAAAACATCCCGCTTCCATATGCGCAAACAGCAAGTGCCCAAATGGAGATATTTGTTGAACTTCTTTTAATTAACTGAAGCATGGAAAACTTATTAAATATCCCTAAAACTAGCAAAAGGAAAAAGGCAATGACATAGCAAGTCACTAAAAAACTGTTTAAATTGGTGACAAAATCCCATTTTACTGCAAGCTGCCACAGACTGCTTCCCCAAAGTACTGCTGGGAAATAGGCAATGATGCCATGATAGAATCGAGATAAATAAACAAATTGTGCTCCAAGCAGTAAAAACGTACAGGAAACTATAAGAGAACCATACCAAAATAGTTCTAAATGAAAAACAGCACTATACAGCAGTGACGCCAAGCCGACAGCAATACTTGTGTATTCCCATGTTTTCCCTAAGTACAAGTCATTCCTCACCAATTTGAGCAAAAGGAATACAGCTCCTAAAGCAGCAAAGGCTAATGGCTGGAAATTGAAAATAAGATCATTTGAAAAAAGCTGATATGTCCCGGCAACAGCGGTCACTGTAACAAAAAAATGATAGTCCTTTTTTTTCGTTTGTAATAAAAATAAGAAATAAACTGCACTCATTAACAAAAAGTTCCAACCTTGAAAAACAGCAGATTCATAGAAAAAGCTTAGAAAAAGGGTTGTAACTGCCATATGAACAAGCAAATATACTGGAAGCAAACGATAGTAGCTTGAAGCCCATTTGTATTTCTTCTTTATTCCCATAAACAGAATGACTGCTAAATTAAAAATAACCATCAGCAAGACAAATACATCAAGCGGCACATACAATGCTGCAAACGCAAAGGCAAAAGCTGCTGAGACAGCGATTAATACTAATATGCGAAAAATGAGCGATTCTGTTATTTGTGCACATTTATGATAGACAGGAACAAGGATAATTCCTGCCATGACACCAAATAAATATTTGCCATCCCCGGGGACTGAAAGATACAGGCCTGCCAAGCGAAAATAGCTGACTGACAGAAATCCAATTGGTAAAAACAAACCGCCTAGCACAGTAAAGGCAAAAGCAGTTTTTTCAATCTTCACAAATACTTTGGCTACATAGCCAAAGCCGAAAAACAAAATAGACACAAAGAAGATGCTCGCAGCCTTCATCCAATCTGCCATTGTGCTCCAATTGCTTGTAGCAACAAATAGCCCGCCAATTATAAGCAGAAAGACGCCGATATACAAAAGATACGAAATATTTCTTTCGCGTATTTCTTCTTTGCTGCGGATTTTTTTTGGTTTTTTCGGTTGAACCGGCTTGGAGTTTACTTGTTTCTCTGTATAGGTTGAAACAGCCGTTTTAGCCTTTTCTGCTGCTGCTAATTTTTCATCATCAACATAGCTGGTATAGCCGCCTAACACTTCATCATACGTTTGTTCCCGTATGTATCCACGCGATTTAAGCAGTGCAAGCTTAGTCAAAAATGGATTTTCTGTCATTTCTATTAACCCCTTATGATCATTTTGTACATAATGTGTAATTTTACATTATTTAATACGAAATTTCAATATTATGCACAAAAGTAATAAAAAAGCCGCTTAGGTTTATGTCTAAGCAGCGATTAAGATTAATTTGAAATTTTTATATATGTGTAAGTATCTTCCGCAATATTATTTAGGAATGGACTAGGTTTATCTTTTTCTTTATAAACATACAATTCATGCATTGCTCTTGTGCAGGCAGTATAAAAAAGTTCTTTTTCGAGCTCATTCACATATGCTGAGCTGTTATAAAGGATAACAGCGTCAAATTCAATTCCTTTTGCCAAGTAGGCAGGAACAACAGAAATACCCTTTTCGTAAGAAATAGTTCCCTTTTCTAATAAGCGGACACCGCCTAATCCTTTTAAGGAGTCATATACTTCTGTACTTTCCTTTTGTGTTTTACAGATGACTGCAATTGTTTTATGACCCGCCTCTTTTAAGGTCTGCAAATCTCCTTGCAAATTAGCCAAGATTACTGCTTTATCAGCAGCTTCCTTAACGACTGGCTTATTTCCATGACGGTTAAATGGCTCAATGTCATCCCCATTATGAGTTAAACTTCTAGTAAACTCGATGATTTCTTTCGTGGAACGATAACTTTTCGTTAGAGTAATTTTCTCGACGTCTTCATTGCCATCCCGTATAAATTCATCATTTCCATGTGCAAAGATAGCCTGGTTTAAGTCACCTAAAAATGTCATTTTACTGTACGGGAAAAGCTCTTTTATATAGCTGATTTGGAAAGCGGAATAGTCTTGTGCCTCATCGATAAACACTTGCCTGATGCTTGTGCTTGCTTTTTTCCCTTCAAGCTTATCCTTCAAATAGGAGTAAGGTGTTCCATCTTCATTCCAAAGCAATCTCTTTTCTAGATTCTCCGATGTATCAGTGATAATTTTGTCCCAGTCTGTGTTTGACAGCTCTGCTGGCGTTGGCGTAATCTCCCTTAATGCGTTTTTGTATATTTGGCTGTAATCGATAAACCGGAGATTTTTTATCCTTTTATAAATTGATTTAAACCGTTTGTTCACAATTACCCTGCGAAGAACAACTTCTTCTTTGTCAAAATAAGTAAACTCATCTAAGTCATTATTTTTTTTCTGTGCTTCTTTAAAGGCATTTAAATAATCTTCTTTATCCAGAAGCATCATTTCCTCATCGACCCAGCTCTGTTTTCTTTCTGTTTTCGCATGCTTGCGCATTTCTGCTTGTGCCCAGTCCTTTAGAAGCTGCATTCTATTAGGTATAGTGATATGCTCTTCGGACTCATAAAATTTCCGTTCTAATTCTTCCTTAGAAATCAGGACTTTCTTTCGGAAAGAGATATCTTTAAAAACAATCCCTTCCTGCATTAATCCTTCTACATATTTATCAAGCTCATTTTTAAAGGAAAGACTGCTCTTATATTGAATCCCTGCAAGACGGAGCTTATGGCTTTGCACATCCTCATCGGAAAGAAGAGCTTCCAGCTGGGAAAAGGGATCTTCCACTTCTAATGATTTTCCAACACGATTGACAATATACTCATGCCAAGTTGTCTGCTGCATATTCTCCTCTCCTAATTCAGGAAGAACGGTGGAGACATAGCTGTTAAATAACGGATTGGGTGAAAACAGCATGATATTATCCGATTTAAGTGTCTTACGGTGCCTGTAAAGGAGAAATGCGACACGCTGCAGTGCAGCCGAAGTTTTGCCGCTGCCTGCGACGCCTTGAACGATTAAATATTTGCTCGTTTCATTGCGGATGATTTTGTTCTGCTCCTTTTGAATGGTGGCGACAATGCTTTTCATCATCGAGCTTGCATTAGTGCCGAGCACCTCAAGGAGCAATTCGTCACCGATCGTTACGCCAGTATCAAAAAGATTTAGAATTTTTCCATCACGAATCAGAAATTGCCTTTTTAATAAAAGCTCTCCACCAATTTCTCCTTCTGGTGTCATATATGCAGCCGCACCTGGCGAATAATCATAATAGACACTGGAAATAGGCGCTCTCCAATCATATATTAAGAAATTTTCTTCGTTTTGGTCCATCAAGGAAGTAATGCCAATATAAATGGCTTCTGCTTCTTCGCCTTCTTCCTTAAAATCAATTCGGCCAAAGTATGGTGAGTACTGCAGTTTCTCTAATGTCTTTAGCTGCTTATGTATTTGGCCGATGCTTCGCTCTCTTTCACCCAACAGTTCTGCCTGCTGTCTAAGACTGATATGCGTCTCTAAGACGTCATCAGGCTCGTCAAGGTTAACCGTGACATCTTCCCAAAAAGTTTCACGAAGGTGTCCTGCATCACCGCCAACTTCTTTTCTGTTTGCTTCTAATTTATTTATTTTTTTGCCGATTTCCTGTATTACCATATCTGCTCTTTGTTGCTCTGTTGAGATTTCTTCTATATCCTTTTTGCTCATTTTTTCTACCACTCCTTGTACTTTACTATTTGACAAGCAGGATTTTTTATGATAATATAATATTAGATAGTTATAAATATTTTTATATGTTGTTATTTATAACTTTTCAAGTATATCATAATTTTCTTTACATATCTATAGAAATCATCCCATGCTAATAAGAAGCATGGGATTTTTTGCGTTTTCATTTTTTAAATCTTCGCCGCGGTTCTTTTCAAAAGAAGCGTATCTTTTCTCTTTAAGTATACGTAATAAGCAAAGAAAAATACACCGCTTAACGCTCTCAAAACAGATGATATATTCATCGCACTGTATATATTCGTCATTTCCAGCAGCACTACACCTGCTTGGGGTGCTACAAATGCAACAAGTGCCAAAAGGATATTATAATTTGATATACTTTGACTTCTTGTTTCTTCATTGGTGCTGTCCAGCAGCTGATTAAACAATAGCAGAACCGTTCCTGACACGAATAGTCCAGCAAGGAGATTAACAGCAACTATATAAGGTAAATTAGTGGATAGCACCGTCATAAATGGAGTTGTTGCCATCCCTAACGATACAAGGACAAGCATTTTAGAATGGGAATGCTTTTCAGCCATCCTGCCCCACCATTTAAAGCTGACAATTTGTCCGATGGAGTTGGCGACAGCAAACAAACTGATCCATAAACCAGTAGCTCCAGCGTACTTTATTTGATAGATGCTGAATAATGACCAGCACATTTGCCATGCAAAATTAAAAAACAAACTGCATAGCAGAAAATATAAAAAAGGTTTATGCTTAAAAACTGTTAAACCAAACAATGATTTTTTAACAGCTGTTTTTGGTTTTTCTTTTATCGGTTCGACATGTCTTTTTAAATAGATAATTTCAACTATTCCGCAAAGGAAGGCAGCGATAAATAACAGCTGGTATGGCAACGGATTGCTTGAATCAAACAGCTGCAGAAACAAACCGACAAGGAAAGTTGATATCATTGCTACAATTGTCATAACCTTATTGCGCGTGCTAAAAAATATATTTCGCCTCGTTTCTGAAACATATCAGCAATTAAAGCCTGCCATGATAAATTAGCAAAGGAAAAAGGCAGATTCATCAAAGCGACAAGGAGAATAAATGTCCAGCTTTGCATTGTCTCTGGCAGGAAAACAACTAATGCCATCCCAATTAGAAAGATACGCGCCATCATAAAGGAATATACTGTAAACATTTTTTTACTTTGCAGCCTGTTCATGATGACGGAACCTATAATCATCGCAAACATTCCAACAAATTGCGGCAATGAGCCGATCAGTCCAAGCTCATAGTTACTAACACCAAGAACACTAATAGCGAAAAGAGGAAAATAATTATTAGAGATATTAAGAATGAGAGTAGTATAAATCCCGTTTTTAATACTCCATTTTTCATTAGCGCTATTCACCTGTTCATGCTCATCCATTATTGAATCCATCCTTTTATCGAATAGTTTTTCCTATCAAAATTTATTTCGAATTCTGAACTTTTCCACTAGTAATAATACTCCCATCCTATCGCTGTTACAAGTACTTTTTGAGAAATAAAAGTACAATTTTTATAAAGCTTATATAAAAGGAATAAAAGCTGTTGTTTGCAAATAAAAAAGCCGTTTATCCAATTGGATAAACGGCTTTACTTTTATTCGCCACTATCTGTTGTTGCATTTGTTTCTGTTTCAGACTCTGTTGAATCTTCACCATTTTTTACATAGCTGTAATCATCTCGATTAATTGGCGTGAACCCTTTTGGCGTATAGAAACGCAGCAGATCTTTATTTACGATAGCATCAGATGTTTGCAGCTCTGCTGCTGCACTTTCTGCTTGCTGTGCACATTCTTTGCTGTCTAATAAATCACCGCTATTCGTATCATAACAATTGTCTCCGATTTTTGTTACGGTCGGTGACACATAGTCTCCGTTACGGAACGGTATTGTTTCACGATGATCTTTTGACAGCAAATCAGATCCGATTTGCAGATAATCCTTTGTGTCTACGCCTAATAAATGAAGCACTGTCGGCATAACATCAACGTCGCCGCCATACTCGCTGACAACTTTTCCTTCAGCACCAGGAACGTGAATGAATAATGGGACACGTTGCAGCTGCGCATTCATTAACGGTGTAATTTCATCAACACCCATAACCTTTGCCATTGCAGTATTATGGTTTTCAGAAATACCATAATGGTCTCCGTACATGACAACCATTGTGTCGTCATATAAACCTTCTTCTTTCAAGTAGCTGAAGAATTCTTTAATCGACTCATCAAGATAATGAGCAGATTGGAAATAGTCGTTTACAACAGAATCGCCAAAATCACCAGCAGGGAAGTCCGTATCTCCTTCATCCATTTCAAAAGGATGGTGGTTAGACAATGTGATGAATTTTGTATAGAACGGCTGTTGCAATGATTTTAAGAGCGGCATGCTTTCCTTAAAGAAAGGAATATCCTTCATACCGTAGTTCTTTGTATTTTCTTCGGACATATCATAGTATTCTGCATCAAAGAAATAATCATAACCAATTGATTTGTACATTTCATTTCTGTTCCAGAAAGTCTTGTAGTTACCGTGGAACGCCGCAGAAACATAGCCTTTTGTCTTCAGGATAGCTGGAGCAGACTGCAATGTGTTTTGCGCTTTGTTCACGAACACTGAGCCTTGGCTCATTCCATACAAAGAGTTATCCATCATGAACTCAGCGTCAGAGGTTTTCCCCTGGCCTGTTTGATGGAAGAAGTTTTCGAAATAGAATGTGTTTTGGTTACCAACAAGAGAATTCAAGAACGGCGTAACTTCTTCTCCGTTAAGCTTGTAGTTAATAATAAAGCTTTGCAGTGATTCAAGAGAAATATAAACGACGTTTTTGCCTTCCGCTTTTCCATAATAAACGGAATTCGGCTCTGCGAAGTTAGCGTTGATATAGTTTTGCACTTCCGTTATATCACTGCTGTCAGCAAGAGCTCTTTGGCTTTCTGAGCGGGCATTCTGCACGACATCATAAATCGTAAAGTTATATGCGCCCAAATATTTCACCAAATAGTTTCGGTCAAATGATCTGCTTAAAAGCTGTGGACGATCTGCTTCTGCAAGACCTAAGTTGATGATAAACACCAAGATTGCAAGAGCAAACACAGATTTGGCAGCTCTTCTATTTTTTTGAACTTTAGGTTTATAAACTTTCGTTGCCAGCAATACTATTAGTATAATCACATCCAGGAAGTACAGGATATCAAATATGCTCATCAGCGAGTTGATGCTGTCGCTGAGCTGGCCACCGTTCACCTTCACCTGCATAACAACAGGAACGGTGATAAAGTCTGTAAAGAATCGGTAGTACACGATATTTGCATAAAGCAATGCAGACATGATTCCACTTATGACAACTATCATGATTGATTGTGCTTTTCCTTTAATAAACAAAGCAAGTCCTATAAAGAATAAAGCAGAGCTTAACGGGTTTAAGAACAGAAGGAATTGCTGCAGTGCACCTTCGACTCCAAGGCTGAACTCAACCTTATAAGCAATATACGTTTTCATCCAAAATAAAATAATGGCGATTAAAAAGAAAGAAGAATGTTTAGAGAAAAATTTCTTCATTAATTCCGCTGTACCTTTCAATCATATTCACCTCAATTCAAGTTTGTAGCAAAAAATCCAATACTGATTTCATCGGCTTCTTACTTAGCCTTTTTTTTGTAAATTTTATTGTCTAATCCTAATACAATTAGTAAAAGCCTATGTTCAGCCTTAATCGAGATGTGTTTTGCCTTTACATCAAAATACCGTTTAAAATTATAACACAGGATGATTCAAAGAGAAATAAATAAATATGCCTTCTTTTCCACTAATATCCTTCACATAGTGTTTACAAAAAGCATATAAATTCTTCAAATTAAACCCATCTTACATTAATTACAAAAAAAATGCTAGTGAAATACTATAAGTAAAAAGAATCAAAATACTTCGTTAATCAAATTAATTTTTCCCTCCTATTTCAGGGATTTCTTTAAACTATATCTTCCAGAATTTTTCAAGTATAATAAAATAGATACTTTAGCAGGAGGAATTTAGCATGAATAACTGGAACAAAGAGGAGTTCTTTGAGACACTAGAGGGCTTATTAAATATAAGCAGCCCTTCTGGCAATACCGATACCATTATTGAATACATAGAACATCAGCTGCAAGCTGACGGAATCAGCACGAAAAGAAATAATAAAGGCGGCTTGATTGCAACCATTGGTGGTAAAAGCTCTGACAAACATAGGATGCTGACTGCACATGTCGATACACTAGGAGCAATGGTGAAGGAAATTAAAGCAAATGGAAGGCTTCGTCTTGACTTAATAGGCGGCTTCACCTACAACAGCATTGAAGGTGAAAACTGCCGCATCGAAACGGCAACAGGCGATGTATACACAGGAACCATTCTGCTTCATCAAGCATCTGTTCATGTATATAAAGATGCAGCCAAGGCCGAAAGAAACCAGGCAAACATGGAAGTCAGAATCGACGAACGTGTCTCTACTGCAGAGGATGTTAAAAAATTAGGAATTGCTGTAGGTGATTTTGTATCGTTTTATCCAAGGGTAGAAATGACTAAATCAGGCTTTATTAAATCTCGTCACTTAGACGATAAAGCTAGTGTTGCAATTCTTTTGCATATTATAAAGAAACTGCAAGCTGCAACAGATACTCTACCCTATACAACTCATTTCCTTATTTCCAATAACGAAGAAATTGGCTATGGCGGAAATTCCAATATACCAGCAGAAACGGTTGAGTATTTGGCTGTTGATATGGGTGCAATGGGTGATGGCCAATCAACAGATGAGTATACTGTTTCCATTTGCGTAAAAGATGCAAGCGGTCCTTATCATTTAGGGCTCCGTAAAAAGCTGGTGAAGCTCGCAGAAGATAACAGTATTCCATACCAGCTTGATATTTACCCCTATTACGGCTCCGATGCTTCTGCTGCCATCCGATCAGGACATGATATTATACATGGATTAATTGGTCCTGGAATTGATTCATCTCATGCGTATGAAAGAACGCATTTTTCCTCGATTGAGGCAACGGCAAGCTTAATTTATGCTTATGTATGGAGTGAAATGGTTAAATAACTTAAATTATTCATAAAAAAAACAGCGGCAATGTCATTTTGCTGCTGTTTTTTTATGGACGTTCCCCATTTTGCAAGTCTTCAATCGATAAACCGAAGTCCATTTGAAAATGTGGATAATCCTTAAAGCTGATCCAATCGCCGCCCCACTCAAATCCTAAGGATTTAGCTATTTCGACAACCTCCGACCAGTCATCTTTTGAATTGCCGTTTCCGTCATATTCCATATCCCAAATGACTTCCCCATTTATATTCATTAAGGCAAAATCGATTGCCAATCCATAGTTATGATAGGATTCGCCGCCCTTAGCATTTGTCACAATATCTCCATCTGCAGTCCTGCCTTGGGCATACAGTTCATCCTGTTCCTCTGCGCTTCTGAAATCTGCCGTTATAACCACATTGATTCCTTTGTCTGCTGCTAAGCTTATTAGCTCATCTCTTTTTTTAGCAACGGTCTCATTTAGTTCTGTCGGCATTGGAACATTTTCTTTTTTTACAGGCTGCTTTTCCTGCCAGTACACAACAACAAATAGACATAAAATCAGACAAACTAAAAGGAAGCTGGCAATATTCCTGCTCTTTCTTTTATTTGTTTTTTTCAATAATTCTCTCCTTGTTTCTTCTATAATATTATTGCTTAGTTAACAAATAGCAACACATATTTATATCACCTGCTGCTGCTTAACTTTTTCGCCTCAAAATAAAGCACTTGAATAAACTTTTTCGTGTGAATTTTCACTTGCTTTGGTGAAACTTCCTGTTCATTGCTGAGTTCTGTCATCTTACACCTTATAGTTGAAAAATCAAAAAACTTTGTCGCGTAATTTTCAAATTTTGCATTAGTTGACGCACTTAAACCAATGTTCGCCCAATGGGTAATCGATTGATAAATGGCCCTCCGTACTCGCTGTTCACTAGCTTTCGTCTCTCTGTTCAGCTCAAGTGGTGATGCTGCTTCGCCAAGTCTCATAAATGACAGCTTTTCAAACAGCTCCTTTAAAGAAGGAAAATGAAGATCAAACCCATCATTTATTTCATGTTCATATAAATATTGAACCATTTCCAGTAAATCTTTGCTGCCGTTTTCCCCGATGATACCAAGTTCTGACAGCAAAAACTCTGCTGATTCGACAATTTTTACACTTGCTTGAGCAACTGCTGTACCGTCTGCGGTGTTTTTCCCATTTGAAGTCAATAAACTGTTAAGTGAACAGCGAATATCATTAACGGTTTTCTCCAGCTGAATGGATTGAATCACTTTATTTATAACAGCAACTAATTCCTTTTTGTTAATTGGTTTTGTCACATAATAATCAACGCCTTCAGCATAGGCATCGCCGATTAATTCTTTTGTTTCAACTTGAGAAAGCATGATAACTTTGCCTTTAAACTCTCTGTTCCAGGACTTTATTGTTTCAATACCATCACGCTCTGGCATCAGTAAATCCATGATGACAATGTCGATATCATTAAATTGCAATACATTGCTTGTCACTTTACAGCCTGTTTCCGCTTCTCCAATAACAGAGCCAAGCTTTTCACCCTCAATGATATGCCTCATTACAGATCGGATTGCTCCATCATCATCTACTAAAAAAAATCTCATGCATTATGCCCCTTTTTCCATTTTACTAATAATGGCCAGATTTTGCAGCTATTCGCAACTGTCCTATATACTAATTAAACATGTGTACTAACTAAAAATCTATTTTGAAACTATGTTTAAGTCGCTTTTTATCAAAATAGTACTACAAATTTTCCATTTCGTTGTATTTTTTTATTTTTCTTATTATTCAGAAGTCAAATAATAAAAAAATATAGGACGCTTATTCACCGTCCATTATAGCAGGACAACCAAAAAGGACATGTGCTAAAAATCACTTTTGTGATAAAAAGCCATGCCCTAATTATCTTAGAAAGCCTCTTTCTTTATTAGCAATTAAAGCTCCTCGAGATTTCCGAGCAATACTGATATAGAAAGGAGTTCTCTATTTATTAGAAATATGATTTTACGCCTAAATAACGTGGTTTCCAGTATGAATTGCTCATATCTGTAATTGTAACACCTGTTGAAGATCCAGCATGAATAAATTTATTATTCCCCATATAAATACCAGCATGTGATGGACCAGAAGTTGTCTCATAAAACACGATATCGCCTACTTCAGGTGTTGAAACTTGAGTTCCAGCATTCCAAATTGTTGCAACTGTTCTAGGAATAGAAAGACCTACTTTTGAGAAAACATAATTAATGAACCCGCTGCAGTCAAAACCAGATGGTGTACTTCCGCCCCATACGTACGGAACACCAATATATTTTTGTGCTTCAGCAATTAATGCATCAGCTTTACTAGCTGTGTTTTGAGTGGGAGCAGTTGACTCGCCAGATGCAGGTGCCTTAACATTTAAGGCTTGTCCAACATAAATGGTGTCTGTGCTTAACTTATTCCACGTTTTTAATTGATCGACTGTAATCTTAAACTTTGTTGCGATCGACCATAACGAGTCTCCGCTGGCAACCTTGTACGTTGTCACTGTTGAAGCTGTTTCAGTAGTATTCGTAGCTGTACCTTGAGACGTGACGATCATTAATGATTGACCAACTTTAATAATATCGCTTGTCAAACCGTTCCATTCTTTAATCTTTGCTGCTGTCGTATTATACGTGACAGCAATTTTAGACAATGAATCACCGCTTTTCACCGTGTAATGAATATGAGTCGGAAGCAATGTCAGCTCTTGTCCTACCTTAATAATAGAACCATTTAAATTATTATAAGCAGTAAGATTCGCAACAGAAACATTATTGGCAGCAGAAATCTTCCATAATGTATCTCCTGATTTTACTACATACTTCTTTTCATGAGCACTTGCATTTGTTTGAAATCCGGCAAAAAATATAGTCGCTGTTGCACAAACAGTTAGCAGCTGTTTTTTCATGTAGCAGCATTCTCCTTTTGGTGTGTTGTTGTCTATCTGACTTTTATTCTAATAACTAACCTGCTAGATTCCTATGCGTAAAAGCTGGATGTTTTGGTGTTCATTTCCTTTTTTGCAGCAGCAAGTATAAAAATACTATAAACGTTCACAGAAAACAGTATATTAAGCCTAGTATTTTTCCGGATGATTACTGTATTACCATATAAAAGAAAGAAAGCGCAAAGCAAAAAAAGCAATACACTAGGAGTATATCCCTAGTGTATTGCTACTTTATCTGTCTATTAAAACAAATGATGGAACTGTGTGGTGCTTCCACTTTGTCCTGCAATAACTTCTAATTGTACATCAATTCTTTCCTTTAACTCAGGCACATGAGAAATAATTCCAACCAATCTGCCGGAGCTTTGAATTTCCATCAATGTTTCAATTGCTTGATCTAATGATTCAGGATCTAATGTTCCAAATCCTTCATCAATGAACATGGTTTCCAAAGAAACACCGCCAGCATATGCTTGAACAACATCTGCAAGTCCCAATGCTAACGACAGGGCAGCTTTAAAGCTTTCTCCGCCTGATAAAGTTTTAACATGCCGTTCTTGTCCAGTATATTGGTCAAAGACAAGCAGCTCAAGCCCACTTTGAACATTTCCTTTCGATCTGTCCTTCTTTCTCATGAGCTGATATCTTCCGCTTGTCATCTTCACAAGCCTGCTGTTGGCCTCTTTTAATATATCATCAAGGAATGCCGCCAATACATAACGCTCAAACGTCATTCTGTATGTGTTCTGCCCTCTTGTAATATCATATAAATGACCGATAAGCTTATAGCTCTCTTCTAGTTCTTTAATTTCTTGATTGATTTTCTCCACCTTGCTCATAATTTCTTTATTATCATTTTCTTTTATGAGCAGATTTGTATGCTCCTGCTGCTTCTGGCTGATGACTTCATCCAAGTCTTTCCGTCTTGCCAACAGTGATTCCATATCAGGTGTTTTCACATCCCGAAGTATTTCGTCCAAATCATGATAGCGATCCCTAATTGAACGGTATTGTTCCTTATATTGCTGTATGCTAGCCAGCAATGCTTCAATCTCACTTGCAGGCAGCTTCGCTTGATGAAATTGTCCGTATGTGGAAAAACCTTCTCCTGTCATCTTATCCAAGAAAATTTTCCGTTCTGTTTGCAGGTTCGCAGCAATATCCTTATGCTGCTTGTCCAAGCTTTCCATAATGCCAAGTTCTTTTTGCTGTTTCGTTTTCATTTCCTGCAAGGCAGCCTGTGATTTGCTGTATGCTTCCTCCAGAAGAGCAAGCTTAGACTCAGAGGCTGAGAGCTCCTGTTTAAAGCTAGCACTGTTCCGAAGATTTTCTGGGACTGCATTCCTCATTGTATTAAGGGCTGATTCTGATTCTGTCTTTTTTAAGGTTAACTGATGAATTTGCTCTGTTGTCTTTTCCATACGAGCAGTATTTACATCCATTGCCTTTTCCAGCTCTGTAATCGTACTATTAAGCTTTTCGAGCTTGCTTGCAGAAAGCTCTAACTTGCGCTGCTCACGCTCTAATTCTTCTGTTTCCTGTAGTACTATTTGCTTCATGTCTGCAGCAGATTTACTTACAGCATCCTGTCTAACCTCTTCTAGTTCCACTCTTGTTGCCGTCTTCTGCTCTTCTAGGAAGCTAATTTGCGAATTTGTCTGCAGCAAGTCATTTTCTGCAGCAATCTTTTCCTTCTCAATGACAGCTAAATCTGCTTTCGCACTTTTAATATCTTCCTGTGTCGGCATTGTTCCATGGTTGTTTTTAGGGTTAGGGTGATGCGTGCTGCCACAGACAGGACATGGCTTGTCTTGTTCAAGTGTTTGAGCTAAATGGTAGCTTTGTGCTGCAAGCCAGTTCTCCTCTAGTTTCTCAACAAGCGCTTTAGCATCCTCGAAGCGGGCCGTATTATGGGCTGCCAATTTCGTTTTGTTTTGGACTTCTACTGTGCGTTCTGCAATTTTATTTTCAACGGATATAAGCTTTTCAAGCTTTTCCAATAAGTATCTTTTATCTGCTAATATTCCTTTGTTTTCCAAAAGGGTAAGTTTATTTTTTTCAAGTTCTTGCTTGTTTGCTTTTAATGCTTGAACGTCTTTTTCGTGCTGGGCTTTTTCTTTTACTAGAAACTGCTTGTTTGCTTCTTGCTGGCTTATTTGCGCAGACGCCTTGACTACGGCTTCTTCTAATTTAGAAAACTGCTCCACATCATGCTGGATTGTTTTTAGATAAGCAATATATTCAGACAGCTTTTTTCGTTCCGGCTCTTTATCCACTTCCTGGTGAAAAGCTTTTTCTGCTTGGATTATATTTTCGGAAATTTTTTCAAGAATAGCAGTCAAATCATTTTTTTGTTGCTCACATCTGTCCAGCTGTCTTTTTAAATGATGGCAAATTTCCTCCTGTTGGGTAAGCAATGCAGCCTTTTGGGCCAATAATGCTGTCTTTTCGTTCGTTTCGACAGCTTCGCGCTGTTGTTCGAGCTTATCTTTTTGCTCTTTCAATTCTTCCCTTAGCTTCATTTGCTTTAAAACAGCTTCTGCCTCAAACACTTTATTGTTAAGGTCATCCCGTTCTTTATGCTTTGCTTCCAATTCTGTTTTTAACTGAACTGCTGTTTGCGCCATTGCTTGTAATTCCTTTTGAAGAAGCGGCATTAGGACAACATCATTATCATTACCTTGCAGAAGCAATTCTTTCAATTCATCTACAAATAGGCTAGTAATATTCGAAAGAGCAGATGCGCGCATTAACAGCTGCTGCTCCACATTCTTCTTTAGATGAGAGGATTTTTCCTTCAGCTTTTCCTCCATATATTTATATATTTCGGTATGGAAGAGACGCTGAAGAATCGCTTCCTTCTCCTTGCTGTCTGAAGTGAGAAGCTTTCTGAACTCTCCTTGTGGTATCATAAGAATTTGGCGAAATTGATTGCTGTCAATTTGCATTATCTCTTTAATTTTTTCCTCAACATCACGAATGGAAGACGCAATATTCTTTAATTCCCCATTTTCGTCATACACATATAACTCTGCTTTTGCGCCAATTGTTGTGAAGCCGTCGCCTCTTTCTTTCTTCTTCTCCTGCTGTGGTGACCTTGTGATAAGATACCGTTTATCCCTTAATTTAAAATCAAGGCTCACTTCTGTTGGTAAAGAGTCACTTGCAAATTGGCTTCGCAATTCAGGGCCATTCCGGTCTTCTCCGCTTGCTTTTCCATAGATAGCATAGCTTATGCCATCAAAAATCGTCGTTTTCCCTGCTCCTGTTTTGCCTGAAATAACGAACATGGTCCGAGTTCCAAGCTTAGTAAAATCGATTACTTCTGTTTTTGCATACGGCCCAAAGGCCTGCATTGTCAATTTTAGAGGCCTCATTTCAACGCTTCCTCCCTTCTGACCTGATTGATGACATCACTAATCATCTGGCGCTTTTCTTCTGTAAACTCAGCTGTTGTCATCTCTTCATAAAAGGACATAAATAAATCAAGCTCTGTTTTTCGCTTCTGGTCTTTTTCTGTTAAAGATGACTTTTTCTTTTTATCAATATTTTCTAATTTACGTTCAAGATGAAGAACGTTTGGGTACACCTGTCTCAGCTTTTGAATAGGATCCAAAATGGCTCCTTCATCTAAAATCGTTATTTTTAAATAATCATCTATTTTTTGCTGCCCATAAAAGCTTGGATCGAGCAATTCTTCCATATATCCCTCTAATTCTCGCATGTCTTTTTTTGGTGTAAAGGTATGGAAGCGCTCTGTGAAGTTGCCTTTATCATCCATTTCGATAATAGATACAGATTTACGCTGTTTTGCTTCTGAAAAGGAATACTTCATTAAACTGCCTGAATATTTAACTGATTGATGATTTAAAGCATCTGGACTGTGAAGATGGCCTAAAGCAGTGTACGAAAAAGGCGCGAACACTTCTGCACCGACACAGCCTGAACCACCAACAGACAGGACTCTTTCTGAGTCTGTTGTTTTCCCGCCTAGAACGAAGCTATGTCCTATAAGGATATTCGGTTCGCTCGCATTCAATTGAGCTTCTATTTTGCCGACGATTGCTTTCATTGCATCATGGTGATTAACGATGGAAGAATCTCCGAGAAATTCTCTTACAGTTACCGGCTCACAATAAGGCACTAAATAAAAGTTAACGCCTTTCATATGAATTGGCGCAAGGCTATTTTCGATTTTGCCGTTTAAGAAAAATTTGTTTTGTTTATACCATGAGCTTCCGAAAGACAATCGTTCTGCACTGTCATGATTGCCAGAAACAGCTAGAATCGGAATATTCAATTCAACGTTAATGGTATATAACACCTCATCAAGCAGGTTCACTGCTTCTGTAGGAGGTATGGAGCGATCATATAAATCCCCGGCAATAATAATGCCATCCGGCTGTTCTTCCTTCGCAAGCTCAACAAATTGATTAAGCATATGCCTTTGGTCCTCTGTCATATACAAACCATGAACAAGCTTTCCTAAATGCCAATCTGCAGTATGAATGAATTTCAAATCTATCACCTCAAAAAACTATATATATTAAAATTTCGTTATCTAGTATTACTATGGAGACTATCCTTCATTATAGCAAACAATTGAGTTTTGCAGTTTATGAGATTTTTTGACAATACAAATTAGGGGATGCTTCTTGTGGAAGCATCCCCTAATATATTTATGTTAGTATATTATTTTTTATTAACATTAGCAGCTTGAGGGCCACGTGCGCCTTCTACTACTTCAAATTCAACTTCTTGTCCTTCTTCTAAAGACTTGAAGCCTTCTGTTTGAATAGCAGAATAGTGTACAAATACGTCGTTTCCGTTTTCTTGTTCAATAAATCCGAAACCTTTTTCTGCATTAAACCATTTTACTTTGCCGTTGTTCATGAAAATATCCTCCTATTAGCTAAAAAGCTTCCCTTAAAATTACCATTTTATCCCGCATTTTTATTACGAATGCCAATCTTTAAAACTATGAAAAAAAAGGCTGTAACACGTAAATACGTTAACTAACGGTTAATGTAAATTTAACATTTTTAGTTATTATTGTCAATAGAAAACCCTTTCATTTTTCAGATAATTACCCCAGAAATTTTATTACTATTATTTCATCCTATCTGGCAGACTATCAATTGACTGAATCATCGAGTCTAATCTTATTTCAATCCTGTACAGTAAATACATACTGACAGCGATCGGAAAGCCAGCTTCACTGATTACTGCCATCCATTCAGTCATTGCCTTCACCTCTACTTTTAGTTAAAAAGGGACAGAAAAAAAACTGCCCCTTCTTCTGCTACAGTTCATACTCGGTAACATTTCGTTCAATTACCCGTGCACCTTTCGGGGAAATTAAATCACCATTAGCTGTAGTAAAAACGCCGGCTGCAATAATGCTGTCCATTGCCGTTTTCATAGCTTCCAAATCTATTGGCTCCTGCGGCTCACCTAAAGTTAGTTTAGACTGTTTGCCATTTGCGGCGCTAAAGGTCAATTCAAGTGTTTTCGCCATTCTTTTCACCACCTTTCTATGCAAGAATTCTTTATCTTGAAATATCATAGCTTTCATGCTTTGTTACAGAATAAACAGGGAAACTCACAATCGTTTCAATAGAGTCGGCTGCCTGCAGAATCTGATCAGCAGAAGCAGTTGGCTTGACGAGATTAAAGGTTTTGCTGATTAACTGGGGGTCACCATTTTCCTTAACACCGTTTTGAAAATGCAGCTTAATACTAGTTTCTTTCAACACAATTTGTGCCATGATTAACATCACCTCCTTTCCCTTTCTATATAGACATATGGTGCTAAAAAGGACAGGGGGAATGCACCGTTATTTTTATAAATATTTTATTCATAGGTATGCAAACAAACGAAAGAAAGGATTTTTTCATAGAATGGAAGCATAAGAGGATTAAAGGAGGGAACCTACATGGAATTGGAGCTACTAAAGGCATTTATAAACGAAAATTATTATGTTTTCATACCAGTTCTATGGGTGATTGGATATGCACTTAAACAAACACCCAAAATCCCTAATTGGCTAATTATTTGGATTTTACTAGCATTCTCCATCATTCTTGGAACTTTTGCTTATGGATTTAACCTTTCAGCCATCATAAATGGAGTATTAGTAACAGGTGTAGCTGTATTAGGACATCAAATCATTCAACACAACCCATTCAGATGATATTAAACATCTTTTATATATAAAAAAGGCTGGTGCAAAGCATCCCTTAAGGGGAGCTGCGCACCTGCCTTTCATTTTGCGTTTTAAGCACAACAAATTTTTTATTCCTTAACTATCCTTTTTTCTATAACTAATACAACAAATAATCCTGCCAATAAACATAGACCTGAAAGTATTTTTACCGATATGTTTACAGCAGAAGTAATATCTTTCAAAAAAGAAAAACAAACATATATGAACAAAAGCCAGTGACCCTTTTTAGCTATCCGTTTTATGTTAATCACCCTTCATATAGTTAGACTAATATTTATTGATTTTTGATCGGAGTATCCAACTGGGATAGAAAGGTACCGACCTATTTAATTATCTGTCCTTCTAGCAACTTTTAAGACTTTTCCTCTGTATATAATTTATATAGTTTTAAATGCCTCTCACTGAGCGTTTTCCGTTTCTCGATATCTCTATTTAATTGAATGAATGCTTCTAACATAGTGTTTCTTCGCAGCCAATATACTTTTAAGTGCTCCTCACAATACCAGTTTAATGCTGTTCCTTCCCAATTTTTCAATGGACGATTTCCCCTTGAATCACAGTTCTCTGCTTCGCATTTTCTATCTATAAAGTATTGGGCCATAAATCTTCCTTCTCTATTTTTTAATGGTTTCTTTTAGTTTCTCCTTTGTTTCTGCTAATCTTCTCTGTAAATGGCTATTGTGATAGGTATCCAAGTAAAAATCTGCAAAAGATTGATGCTTATAGCGTGGTACAACATGCATATGAAAATGAGATAACTCGCTAAAGATGCCGCGATTTTGGCATCTCGTTATACAATCCGGCTGGTAAAGCTTTTTAAGAGCTTGTGCAAATAATCTAGAAGCTTGTATGACAGAATTTGCTGTATTTGTATTAAGCTCATCGATATCCTCAACATGCCCTTCATTAAAAAGACCATCATCTAATAGACCACAAATATACTCATTATCATAAACGATATGCGCTGTTAATCTCTTATTTGCTAGACTGCAGCCTTAACATTTCAACTACTCACCTAAATATTAAAACTGGGACTACATTCACTCCAAACATCAAATTTATTGCCATCAATATCTGAAAATACAAAGTTACGTCCTGAGTGTCCTCTATCTTCTATGTCACCAACTTGGATTTTTTTATAAACAAACTCGTTATGTAATGCTTCTAATTCGCGTAATCCATTAACTTCGAATGTCATGGAGAAATGTTCTTGACCATATATATCCAAAAAGTTTGCAGTTTGGTTAGGTTGGGATGCAACTAAAAATAAGCTTTGGTTTGCCAGGTTTAGGATAGCCTTATCAGCATCCTTATAACTCAACTCCGCACCTAAATTCCGTACATAACATTCTGCAGAAAGGTCTACATTAGTAACTGGGATATAAGTTGTGCCTACTCTTATTAGTTTTTCACTCACCATTATCCTCCATTTCTAAGTTTATTTTTTACGTATATCCTGTAAAAATCAGCTTTATCTGCTGCAGTATTCGTTTACCATTTTCATCAATAGTTTGTTTTCTTCCGCAGATACATTTTCATATAACCTTGCGCCTGCGATTATTGGCAACCACTCGAGTATTTCACCTTTAAGAATGGTTGTATGTTTACAATACATATCTATATAAAGCTCGGCTAACTCTATAGAAAATGACAAAAACAATAAATAAGTTCGGCATATATCTGCCTGCCTATCACCAGCACTAGCATCCACCCAATCAATGATATAAACTTCCTTGTCTGTTGCAATTAGATTAAACGGATGAAGATCTCCATGACAAAGTCTGTGTTCATGCTTTAAACTCTTCAATTTTAGAAGCAAGGCTTGCTTTTGTATGTCATTTAAACAAGAAACCGCTTGAAGCTTAGATTTGAGTCTTTCTGGCAGAGGCTCTAATGCATCGGCTTCAACTATAACTGCATGAATGGATGTTTGTACGTTAATTAAAAGCTTCATGTATCGCTCCGCATGCTCTAAATCATTTAATAATTGCTGCCCCAATGTTTCCCCGTAAATATACTCCATAACGATTGCCTGACTGTCATTTATATTTTTCACTTCCAGTACTTTAGGAGCATTAAGCCCTTTAGAATAAGCATACTGTTGTTTTTTAGCTT
This sequence comes from Niallia sp. Man26, assembly GCF_022049065.2. NCBI lineage: Bacteria > Bacillati > Bacillota > Bacilli > Caryophanales > Bacillaceae > Niallia > Niallia sp. Man26. The sequence continues at coordinate 1,735,914 of NZ_CP095743.1, read as the reverse complement.
CATAATAAGCTTCACCCTGCGGTAAAAAATCTTTAAAAACTTTCATTATTTTACTGTCCAATAAATATAGATTGGCTGTATTGCCTGTAGCTATTGGATTCCCTAAATTCATTATTTTCTCCTCCGACCGAATAACGTACTAGGCGTAATACAAAAATGGCTGTATTGCAGCAACTAACATTTTCTATTTTAGGAAAAGACAGCAGGACTAATAAAATCTCCTTGGATAGGATCTAACCCTTTCTCAAACCGAATACGAATGGATGAACCCTCTCGGTAGTTTGATGAATTCATAACTTGAAAATGCAAATGAGGTTCTGTTGAATTACCTGAATTACCGCATAAAGCAATTAATTGACCTTTCGTTATTGAATCTCCTTCTTTTACAACAATGGAATCCTGTTTTAAATGGGCAAGCATACTAAACTCATTATTGCGGTGTTCCATGATTACGCAATTTCCTTCAGGATATTCCGAATTCAATTCACCTATAGCATTGTCTTTCATACCATCTACAATTTTTACAATCTTGCCATCTGCTGGTGCAGTTATTTCTTTATTAAAGGCATAATAATTACTCAGATTGTTTCTAGAATCATGGTAGGATAGACCATCCTTCATAATGACTAAATCATATGCATATCTTTGATTTTCATAAGGATAATGATAGTTAATAAATTGATTAGTGCCGCCCCAAAAAACAAACCATTCTTCTTTAATTGGCATTATATAAGCATTTCGGCTAAATTGACGGTCACTTTCTGGATAGGAAATAAAGGGGGCAAGTCTTATTCCATGTATGACATTATCCGGGGCAAAGAAAACCACCATAGCCTTGTCCCGGCTGCTGTCTAACCACAAATATTGTGTTAAATCTCTATTCAAATTTGTTTTCATTTCTAAGGAAAAGCAGTCTACTCCGCTATTGAAGGATTCTCCGAGTTCCTTTAATTGTTCAAATGATACTTCCTGTTTAAATTCTTCTGTTGTTTGAGAATAAATGCTTAAAAAATCTCCATTTAAAAATTTATGTGCGAATTCTTCTGGTGTGACCCTTCTATTTTCTTTCATATAGACACCTCCTGAATTATTACATGTATCTTTACGGACTCATTTGGGAAAAGTTTCTAAAACGTAATTAATTTACTGTAAAAACTACTACTAGACCTTTTTTACAGTCCTTTCCATTTTCATTCTTTATTTAATATGTCTCTGATAAATTCCGTTTTGCCATTTGTATATGCTTGCCTGTCTTTTGCCGTTCTTGCAAGGTCTTTTTTTAATTTAGTATATTCGGCTGCTGCTTCTGCATTCTTACGAAGGTAGTTGCGAAAGGCAAGATGCCTAGCTAATTCTTCACTTCCTTTATCACATACATACAAATGATGTTCCAGCCAATCTGTACAATGATTATCCCATGGAACGAAACAATCTCTTCTCCCAAACGCTTCTCTGCCTTCAAAGCTCCATTCTTGCTGATGATAATAGCCTATTACCTCCAGTCCTTTGACTACAGCAGGAAGAATACGATAATCTTCGATGACGATATCAATATCTAAAATCGGTTTCGCTCCAAGCCCTCTTACTGCTGTACTTCCGACATGCTCCACACAGAGTATAAGGTCACCAAGAGCTGATTTTATAACCTGCTTAATAAGACCAAAACTCTCTTCCCATTTTTCATCATAATCCTTAATTTCAATGCCGCTTTGAGCTTTATTATTTTTTGACATAATCGCCTCCAACAATATTGTTCATGCACCGATTAATCCTTTCTCCGTTTATAAATATCTTCTACAAATTGCGCCTTATAGTCCGTATATTTATCAATACCGGCAGTAGGATATTTCTCTATAAAACTAGTCTTAAGATTTGTATACATGTCTCGTGCTGTTTTATTTGAATTTAAATAATCCCTAAAAAAGATGAAATTATTCCAAAGGTCTTTATTATATTCAACAAGATGGAGATAATGAGTTTTTTCTTCAAAGGTATCGTCTGTAAATTTTGCTAGTACGATTTCCTCCGGCCTTTCAACACGCAGCCTGAAAAAACCTAATTTTTTTAATGCATAAAAAAACTTTTGGTCAACTTTTGTTAAATCATCTATTCCTACTGCTAAATCCAGTACTGGTTTAGCTGTCATTCCTTTGATTGCTGTACTGCCAATATGCTCCACTCTATTCCTTAATTGTGGAAGCACATGCAGAATAGACTGCTTTATTTTTATGTATTCTTTATCCCATTGCATCGAATACTGACTTAGTTTCACTTCATTTCTTCTCAACCCGAGTTTCATAAGCGCACCTCAATAATCTATCATGGTATATAGGAGAACCATTCGGGATATATCCAATAAATCCCTCTTCTTACCTTGTAAAATATGATGAAAAACAACTTCCCAGGATTAGGAAGCTGTTTGTCATCATTTCTTAAGTTATTCAACTTCTTTAAGCATCTTCTCTATAACTACTAATCTTTGATTCAATTCATCTAATCTTTGGTTTATTCTTGCTGAATTTTCCCTTTCTAGCATTAGTCTTTCCTCCGCTTTTTGTTCGAGTCTTTTGGCTATTCGGGAAAGACTAATCCAAGCGATAGCTCCTATAATGATAATAGGTATTAATTGCAGAAATAAATTAACAATCATGGAAATTATGAGCGTATTATTAGCCATTATTAAACCCCTTTACTGGTTTTCTTTTTTCTTGTTATTGGTGAAGAAAGGAACTAGTGAGCTTATTATTTGTTCATTAATGGTGAAACGCAAGAAATACAACTTATAGTATTTCATCGCCTTACCGCTATCTGATATTTCCATATCACACTTGATACAAGCTCTGCCTCTCCTAATTTTGATAAACGAAGATACAGTAAGGCTCTGCTGATAAGCACCTTCACAGTTCTATAGATTCATTTTTATTTCAAGCCCTGTTGGTTCATCCATTAAAAAATCTCTATATTCTTTAAATATTAAACGAATGCCTGAAACATCATCTGGTAGGGCTGGAGAAACAATAAAACTATATGTATAATGTCCTGTTGAACCGCCTGATCGATTGTTTCGGCACTCATATTGCTTGTCGGTAATATTTAAAGCGTAGGTAGGATTTTGTTTCTTGATTCTGGTCATAATTGGCGTCTCTTCAGACTCTTCCCAGTCAACATGAAGCTTTATGACACTAGTATTCTCATACTGGCGAATAACGGTTAAGGAATAAAAACGGCCAGCTATCTCCTTTACTTTTTGCACAGCAATCTGTTTTCTGAAACCAACTGGTTCTATTGTCGATTTAAATATGTGATCATAATTCATTGCTCCAAATAATTGATATAAAAAGTTCGGATAAAGTTCGTACTGATTTGCCCAGCTAGAAAGAATTTCTTCAGGTGGTACACCTGGATTATCGTTGGAAAGGATTTTACGTTGTTGTAATAAAGAACAAATTTGTTCATCAATTTCGAGAAGTTGATTATCATAATAATCTGTAAAGCGGGGAACTTGTTTCATATAGACCTCCTCCTTTTGTATTTATTGTTACTTTAACAGAAAGTGGAATAAAGTGTATATGGATATGGTATAATTTTCTAAAACAAATACAATAGAAATATCTTTTCAGAAATATAAGGAGCAGAAACTATGTTAAAAAGAAAATTACTTGCTTGCATGTTTACCTTCCTTTTATCTCTTTCATTCATTACAATATTATTGCCTGCAAATTTATGGTTTTCTGAAATGGAAATGCAATCAGACTTTATTGGTGATTTATTTATGTATTCCGTTTATATAGGGTTAGGATTATTGATTTACGGTCTCCCTGTTTCCATCCTTATCGAAAAAATAGCTAACAAACTTCCTGAAGGAAGATGGCATTTACCTTTGGATTACATGTTTTATTTGGTTTCCTTCCCTTCTTTCTATTATGGTTTTTTACGTTATTTTCATTAATCAGCTCTATTTTATTTTTTGTAATAGATGAAGGAATAAGATTCATAGAAAAAAGAAAAGCGATGGAGGTAAAAGTCTAATAGCAGACTGGATGTAAGTAAAAAAAAAGAGCTGCCTATTGGCAACTTTTAAAGGTAAGCTTCGTTCGGATCTGCTGAAAGCTCTTCTATTGTCAAAAATTCAAATTGCACAATTTGTTCCTTTCCTTGAGGACTGCATGCGAATACTCCAGCAGAAATTGGTGCGTCATTTGGAATATCCAAATGAGCTAAACGTATTTGCGACCAGTCATTACCATTCCACGAAAAGTCAACATAGCAGTTTTGAGCTATTCTCGATATTCGGAAGTACAGATTTGTCTCATTAGATTCCGCTTTTTGAGTCGACCAGTCCGAGTATCCTTGATTAGTAACGACAGCTCCTAATTTACTGAGCTCATCTGTGATATATTCTAAAGAAGTTTTAACCCAGACATCTTGTGAATAGCGAATCATCAAACCTGCATGATCATACTTTGATTTTGGGTATGTTTTTACCTTTGTTGTCATCCTGAAGTTCTTATCTGTTTCTATAAACAGAAAGTGCCCATTGTCTGCTTGAAAGCCATAATGTGTTTTTTGCCAATAATCTGTTTCCTGATCTGTTTCTAACACTAATTGCGAGCTTTTTTCATCGACGTACCATTTTCGCGGCTCACACCGCCACTGAAGCAAGCTGTTCAACTTTGTATTTTCAAACTTTTCATCGAGAAGCAAATTACCCATATTCCATTTACCTCCTATTTTCCCAATTATAAGTATACGCTTTCATTATACTTCAGCTTACTTCTATAAGATATAAAAAAGTCATGAGAATCTTAGACTTATATGGTAAATATTATGTTAAAATGAATTAGATTACGCTTAGTGTTCAAATACATATACTTTTTGAGGTAAACGATGAATAACAAATTGCTATTTACTTTTTCCACTCTGTTAATTGCTGCGATTGCATTTATCACAAGAGAGATTGCTACTGTTATGATGCTGTACTTAATATTATTAGCTTTACATGGCATCCACGGCACATTGAAGAATTTCTATGAAGATTGGAAAAATCGGAATAACTATCCTCACTAGAAGGATTTAATACACCTCCTGTTTTGCAGAAATGGGAGGTGTTTTTACTAACACACAAACCATAGAGGAAAACATGTAATTTGCTACTATAAAAATTTTTATGCAGCTAAGCTTCAGATGTATAATCATCTACTATTTCTACCACTTCTATCCTGCCGTTTATTAAAAGTTCTGGAAGCTCATTTCCTATATTTTCTTTCCAATACTCTCTTGCTTCCTTGATCTTATGTGCAAATGTTGCCCCATCTTCTTTTGGCAGAAGACTGCCATCACCTTCAAAACAACAGCCTATAACCTTTAATTTAACAATTTGCAAAACATTGCGGTTAAAAGAATCAAATAATACTTTCCACTTTAATGCATCTTCATAGCTTTTGGCAGCATACAAACAAGACAATCGTGAAGGATATTCGGAAAATTCTTGAAGCCTTACCATTTCTACAATTACTTCTCTAATAGCGCGAACGGTTTGGCCAACATATTCAAAGGCAACTTTTGCATCTTCGTCCTTTAAGTTCAGTTCATCTGCTGAAAAGTTATTATAGAAAATTCTCATAAAGTCTTCTCCTTGAGAATTTTTCCAGTCTCTTTCGAAAAAGAATCGATAAAGATTATTAGCTTCATTCTTATCAAAGTTCAGAACCTGGCCAAGCGCCATTTTCTTTCTTGTAACTAGATGATAAACATAATATACTCCATCCACCTGCATCGCCCTCCCTTTCCCAGTATTAGTTCTCGTCTTTTTTTGAAAAGCCTGCTATAATAAAAAACCTTATCCAGAAAGGATAAGGCTTTAACTAGCTTTAAGCTGTGCTTCTAGTTTTTTATAGTTAACTAACATCGCTATTCTCCAAGGTACAATCATCGAAAAAGCAAGAATCCAGAACATTCCGCTTAGTGCTCCCACATCTATGGAGCTGCTTAAGATTAATTTAGCGACAATCCGAACAGCAAGAAGTCCAAATAAAATAAAAATAAAGGCTTTCGACTTTTTCAAGTATATATCATTTTCCTTTATCTCAAAACTTGAGGTTTTAATCAACAAGATAGAAAAAAGCATACCTATAATACAAGATTCCAATATCTCCGTTGTCGTTACCGCAAACATCGGAAAAACGAACATGAGCGCGCCTGTGCTCATCATGACAGGAGGCAAGATAATTTTTTTTGCTGATACTGGTTTTTTTGCCGCTTTCATTCGGACGACCATAAAAAATGTCCCCATGAAAATAGCTACAATTGATGATAGAATGACTGATGTCATTGCTCATCTCTCCTTTTTATTTAAGCCAGCCGATTGGCTATTATCATTTAATCCTATTATATAGTAACAAAATTTAGCTTTTTTTAAAAGAATTAAAAAACGGATATGATTTGCATCATACCCTAAAAACTCCATTATACATTAGCTCAATACTCTATTGACAGCATCTAAAACTCTGTTTTCATCAAACGGCTTAACAATAAAATCCTTTGCTCCTGCTTCAATTGCTTCTACTACCATTTTTTGCTGTCCCATTGCTGAACACATAACAACTTTAGCATTTGGGAATTCTTTTTTTATTTCTTTGACTGCTTCAAGTCCACTCATTTCTGGCATTGTAATGTCCATAGTGACTAGATCTGGATCTAATTCCCTATACAGGCGAATAGCATCTTTCCCGTTTTCTCCTTCACCAACCACTTCATGGTTTGCTTTGGTTAGTATGTTAAAGAGTGTCAATCTCATAAATTTTGCATCGTCTACTATTAATATTCTTGCCATAGTTGTTCCTCCTCAACAAAAAACGGACAAATACTTTTCCATCTATAAATTAGCACCTTAAACAATATATCGAATCTTTGTGATCTTTTCAATCACTATTTTTTGATAAGTTTGCGGGCATTTCCCTTACCTATTATTATACAGGAAAGTAAAAAATTTAAAAGCCTTTGAAGCCTCCAAAGATTGGCGAAAGAGCTCGAATTATGACATTTAGCCCATTAAAATACAAAATAATTCCCATAATTATCATAAAAACTCCTCCTATTCTCATAAAAGACCTGCTGTATCGTTGAATGACAGGCATACTCCCAATGAAAAAGGAAAGCAGCAAAAAGGGAATCGCAAACCCTAAAATATAGGCAAACATATAGAGAATGCTCGAGGCTGGATTTGTGCTCGCTAAGTAAAGAACAGCACCTATAATTGGTCCAGAGCATGGTGTCCAGCCTGCTGCAAAACTTATTCCGATTAAAAAGGAACCAAAAAAACCAGCTGGCCTTTCACGGAATGTGATTCTCCGTTCCTTCATTAAAAATTTCGGTCTGATTATTTCTAATATAAACAAACCAAAAACAATGATAATAATCGATCCTGCCTTTCTCAACAACTCCATATGCTCTTCAAATAATGTCCCTATTAACGTAGTGCTAAATGCTAAAGCAAAAAAAATCGAAGAAAACCCTATCAGGAAAAAGATTGTATGCAAAATGCTTGTTCTTTGTAGAAGTACAGCATTATTTTTCATACTGCCAACAGACATTCCTGTAATATAGGAGAGAAATGCCGGATAAAGCGGAAGACAGCATGGAGATAGAAAGCTTAAGAAGCCTGCTCCTAAGGATATAAACAAATTAATATCACTCATCAAATCCCTCCTGTTTATGTCCATCCATATACTATATGACAAGCTTTCCTTAATATGATATTTACAGATTTTTTGCATTAAATTCCATAAATCGCTATAATCAAGATATAGACATGCATAGTAAAAGTTTTTTAATAGCTTAAGAAATAGATAACACTTTTGATGCATAAGATTTCGGCGGCATGTACATGATTTAAGTAACAAGGATGTTCGACGAATCATAAAGCTAGAAAGGACTAATACCATGTCAAATCAGCAATTGGTTTACTTAATAGAAATAAAAAGACAAAAATTAGTTGAAGCTGCAAAAGAACATGGTTTTGCTTCACCCATTGTAATCAGCTGCAGTCAGGAACTAGATATACTTATAAATAAATTAATGGAAACTACCGCTAATCCCAAAAAAGTTTCTAAATAAAAAATCCCCCACTTTATGAAAAGAGGGGGATTTTCTTGAGGAATAATATATTCAATTATTCCCCCGGCAATCGCAAAAAACGACAAATTTATTGGTTTTTCACCATTGCTAATAATCGACTTATATATAAAAAAGACATCCAACAGGATGCCTTGTACTAATTTTCTATCTCAATACATCTCTCTCGTAAAATCATTAGGTGCTTCTTCAACAGAGAAGCTTAACACTTTATCAAAATTAAAATATTCTCCTGTAACTGAATCCTGAATCCACTGATTCTTTAAAATAAAGCCTGTAGCATTGCTTAAATGATTGTGCCGAATAACCAAGCTTCTTTTTTCATCATTTCCATAAGTAAAATAAACAATATATTCTTTCATATTGAATACACCTCCACTATTATTAGTATTCGGTGATATAACAAACAATTCCTTCTTAATAACGAACACCTTACTAAAAATTTTATAACTTGGCGGTATTCTCGCCTTATTAAGTAGATTAGCTATATCTTCAATTACAAGCTTAAATCTTTTTAGCCAATAGTTCACAAACCATTTCATTCATACTCACTATTCATCGTCTCTCTTTTTTAAACTCAAATATTCCCACTATAATCACACCAACAAAAATAATAGAAAGCCAAAGCCACCAATAGTAGATAAACTTCTCACCTTCTGTCATGTATAAACAGTTTCAATAGCTAACGATGTCCCTTTTTTTAAATCTCTGTTTATTTACAAAAGAATTAATAAAAATAGTGTTTGTTCTTCGTTTACATTCCATAAAATCTCATAATATACTTTACTGTAACTTACATAATTAAGCGAAGTAAGTTATACACCGATCTAACCTTCACTAAGGACAAGTGAAGGCTTTTTATTTTATACGCTTATCCAAAATAAAAAGCCCATTACTGTACTTCCATTCGCTTGTATTTACCTTTCCCTAACTTTAACCACTGGTCACTTCTATGTATTGCATACCATAATGACTTACTAATTGCAGTTGGATAATATGTTTCCACTTCTTCACATAAAACTTAGACAATTTGAATATATCTATAAGTTCCTGATTACTAATAACTACACCTGATTTAACCAACTTAGTGTATTCCATTAAAAAATCCAACGTTGATTGATTTAAGTTATACTTTTCTGTAATCATAATAATCCCCATTTACTTTTAGATTATTATAAAATAAAAAGCCCTATAATGGGCTAATTTCATTTTAAATTCCCTGTTTTATAAAGTCACCTTTTTTCTTACTTTACTACTACATTGCTTACATTTGCCTTTTTCAATTTCGTTATGGTATACGATTTCCCCACATTCTCGACACTTCTTATATAGATTACTTACTAATAATTCATTGATATTATTTTCAAATAAGTGAATCTTATTTTCATACTTAATAAATAAGTGTGCAGTATTTATAGAATCATCCAGTCCAGAATGTAACTTTCCTTCATGATTAATATTTGCAAATTCTAAAGCCTTTTTTAAGCTAACAGGATGATGACTTCCTAATACTTTAGAAATTGGTTTTTGTATGTCAGTGTAGTTTTTTAACCAGGAAATAGGATATGCGTCAATTGAATAATTATTAATTAATATATTGAGGTCAGATGGACTCCACGTACATATATAGTAATAATCTTCACCTATCCACTTTTCAAACTCCTTCATCGCTATAGCCAAAGGGATTCCCTTGCGCATTTCAGCCTCTGTAATACCGATCATTTTTCTAGATGATTTTCTTATGTGTCCTGTCTTTGGTAAAACAATGCGCCTGAAAGTAGAAATGACTTTGGAGTTTCTAACTTTTGCAGCTCCAATCTCTATAATGTATTGTTTTTCCCCTTTGTTGAAAGTAATTTGATTTTCTAGATCAACAATTATGACATCCATGATGGTTATTACATCTCCCTCTTAATGCTGTACAAGTAAAAATTATACCATTCCTATTATTAGTGTTCAATTTCACTTATATTATTACTAATAAAAAGTCTGCATTTATCAATAAAACACCCAATTAAAATTGAAGGTTGTATTTTATGTATTTATTTAATATCTGGAGTTTCTTTCAATATCACGCATTTCATTGCTCATTGATCTCATATCGTCGTGCATATCAGCAACTGAATCTTGTACATCATAACATTGCTTCTATTCTTTCTCTATGTCTCCTATTAGTATGATATAAAGTAATGCACTCTTCTAAAGTTTTAGCCTGAAGCGTATCGATATACTCAATAAATTCTGTAATTCCATGGTGAATATGATACTTACTAGGAACAACATTAAATTTATCTATTTTTGATTGTGCAACATTTGAAAAGTCATTTTATATCCTTTTCAGTGCTGGGGATATGAAAACATTCCTCTCTATTCCCTTTACCATTGACCAAGATAGTAACGCCATTTACATTTTTACTTAATAATCCACGTATCTCAATTGATCTCAAACCACAATCTGCAAGCATAGCCACAATTGCCTTATTTCTCGTCTCAAGATTGTTATTATAACTGAAAGCATCTATCATTGCTTGTACTTCAGTTACAGAAAACCCTTGTATTAACTTTTTAGGTACTTTAGGAGTAGCGACTTTTTTCGCAATATTCTCCTTTATATAACCTTCTTTCTCACACCAACTAAAGAAAGCTGATACCATCTTAAACATAGACACTATACTCTGTGGCTTTAATCCATCCTTCTGTTTTAGCCGTACATAGGACTTTAAATCAAATATTGTTATGTTTTCTAATTGTTCAATTCCAAGCTTTTCATTTAGGTACTGTTTGAGTTGTTCGTACTCTTGACGTTTATTTACCATGGTCTATGGGGTAAAACCCATTGCTTCACAATGATATAAATACTCGTTTAATACATCTTCAAATTCCAATGAAAAAACCACCTTCCCTATGATTATGTTTTCACAGGAAAAGTGGTTTTAAATTAGTTTGATGAAAGTTACACCAGAAGGTTAAACCAAATGCGATGTAAATTCTAGATGAAAGATTCACTCTACAAGGCATTTTTAGGGAAACCTTTATCTATTAAACGCTATGTAACAGCGTAGAACCTACAACCACAAAGGTTTATTTCCCTTGTTGTTTGTTCATTGCAGCCATCATTTGATTGATTTTCTTTTGGGATGGTTTCATTCCCATTTGCATCATCATCATTTTAAGCATTTGCTCGTTAATTGGCGGGTTGTTCTTCAAGTAAGTCATCATGTATCTACGCGCGATGAAGAACCCAATAGCTAGTCCAGCAATCAGTGCCAAAACACCAATTAGAATATAAAGCCATAGCATATATCTTTTCCTCCTTCATGTTGTCTATTACTTAGTGTACTAGACCAAAGAATATTATACAATATTTGTCCAATAATTTCTCATGTTCATATCAAATTTCTTTCTTTTATTGGTTTTAACCAGCCAAATCGGGCATTTTCCACGTCAATCGCCAAAAAGGACGGTTCATTTTTTCGCAAAATTTCAAAGAAAATCGACTCAGCATCATAATATCCTTCTGCTTCAATAACTATGTATTGTTTGGTGAGCCTCAGCTGCGCACTGCTTAAATTGCCGTTTTCTATGTAATATGTATGGCTGTCCTGCTGCTTGAAGCTTTTGTTTTTTTGCAGATCGCCAAACAATAGCTTCTGGAGTCTCCACACAGATATAGGAAGTGTGATATAGTCGATTTGCTTTGCCGTCTCTAATTTAAGCAAGGAATCATCTGTTTTAGTATGCTCAGAAAATAATTTGTAAAACATTCTTTCTTTCCCAAGATAATCAGTTGCTATATCCTCTTTAATCAAATACAAATAATATTTTCTCATACCCTTTGCACACCCGCCTATTTGCATTCTTTTCTTCTATTATAAGGAAGCAAATATACAAGTTGTGTCTCAAGCTGTTAAAAAAACAGACTAGTTTTGTCGAATTCGAAATTTATTGGCATATTCGAGAGATTATGTTCAAAAAAAAGAAGAGCAATCTGCTCTTCTTTTTTCTGTATATATTAGTTGTTATCAAGCACTGCTTTAAGACGTGCTACAACATTTTCTACTGTAAAGCCATACTCTGCTAGAATTTTATTTCCTGGTGCAGAAGCTCCGAAAGTATCGATTGCCAATACTTCGCCTTCGTCTCCAGCATATCTATGCCAGCCTAGTGAGCTTCCCATCTCAATTGCAAGACGTTTTTTCACTGTTTTTGGAAGAACGCTGTTTTTATACTCAGCAGATTGCTGTTCGAAGCGATCCCATGATGGCATGCTGACAACAGATACAGAAATACCTTCTGTTTCTAATGCCTTTTGTGCTTCAACCGCAAGTCCTACCTCTGAACCAGCTGCTACTAGAAGTGCATCTGGAGTTTCTTTGCTTGCAGGTGAAATGACATATGCACCTTTAGAAACGCCTTCGTATGCGTTAACATCCGTCCCTTTAATAGTCGGCAAGTTTTGACGAGTCAATACTAAAGCAGTTGGTTTGTCCGTTGATTCTAAAGAAAGCTTCCAAGCAGCTGCTGTCTCATTACCATCAGCTGGACGAATTACAGAAAGGTTTGGCAATGCACGCAAACCAGCAAGCTGTTCAACCGGCTCATGTGTAGGACCATCCTCACCTACTGCAATACTGTCATGTGTAAAGACATAAGTTACAGGCAAGCCCATGATTGCTGCAAGTCTGATTGCTGGTTTAAGGTAATCAGAGAATACGAAGAACGTTCCTCCAAATATTCTTAATCCGCCGTGAAGAGCGATACCATTCATAGCAGCACCCATTGCGAATTCCCTTACTCCGAACCAGATGTTTCTGCCTGCAAAGTTTTCAGGAGTGAAATCTTTTTCTCCTTTAATCATTGTGTTGTTGCTTCCTGCCAAGTCAGCAGAACCGCCAATGAAGGAAGGAACGTTTTTAGCGATACCGTTAAGCACTTCTCCAGAAGAAGCACGGCTTGCAAGGCTCTTGCCTTCTTCATAAACAGGAATATCTTTATCCCAGCCTTCTGGCAATTTATCATCGATTGCAAGCTTGAATTGTTTAGCAAGCTCCGGATATTCACCTTCATATTGTTTAAGAAGTTCTGTCCACTCTTGCTCTTTTTTCGCACCATTTTCAGCGATTGTTTTTTTGAAATGCTCGTAAACCTCTTCAGGAACATAGAAATCCTCTTCGAAAGTCCATTTGTATGCTTCTTTCGTCAATTTGATTTCGTCTGCACCAAGTGGAGCACCATGTGAAGCAGATTTACCAGATTTGTTTGGAGAACCGAATCCGATAACTGTTTTCACTTCAATCAATGTTGGATGGTTTTCATCTGATTTAGCTGCTTCCAAAGCAGTTGTCAATTCTGCAAGATCGTTTCCATCTTCAACACGCAAGTATTGCCATCCATAAGACTTAAAGCGTTGTTCTACACTTTCAGAGAAGGACTTGTCCAAGTCTCCGTCCAATGAGATATCGTTTGAATCATAAAGAACAACTAGTCTTCCAAGCTTTAAGTGACCTGCAAGTGAAGCTGCTTCTGCAGAAACACCTTCCATTAAGTCGCCGTCGCCGCAAATGCCGTATGTAAAGTGATCTACCACTTGATATGAATCTCTGTTATAAACAGAAGCCAAATGTCTTTCAGCCATTGCCATACCAACAGCCATTGCAATACCTTGACCTAGTGGACCTGTTGTTGCATCAACACCAGCTGTGTGCTTGTATTCTGGATGTCCAGGAGTTTTGCTTCCCCATTGGCGGAATTGCTTTAAATCTTCGATTGATAAATCATAACCGGATAAATGCAGCATGCTGTATAGCAATGCAGAACCGTGGCCTGCAGAAAGAACAAAGCGATCGCGGTTAAACCAAGTTGGATTTTTTGGATTATGGTTCATGAAAGAAGTCCATAATTTATATGCCATCGGAGCTGCACCCATTGGCATTCCAGGATGGCCGGAATTAGCTTTTTCAATACTATCAATCGCTAATGTGCGGATTGAACTAATAGCTAAGTTATCAATTGTTTCTGTCATTCACTAACATCCTCTCATTTATAAATCGTACATACTTATAATAAATGTCTCGGCTTTATAACACAACTCATTAGATTATAAGATGTCTGACTTTTATAGTATAAACCCAATTTCGGTAAAAAAAAATACCATGATGACTATTTAATCTCCCTGTATACCAATTCTTTCATTATATCTTAACCAAATTCACAAAAAATCCTAAAATTTTTTTGAATTTCATACAAAGAAATTTTATGTTTTCTAGTAAGGATTGGCATATAAATCGATATCAAAATCTGCTTCAATTTTGGAAGCGAATTCTACTAAATGGCTATCTAAATGCAAACTTGGTGAATATCCATCATTAATTTTTATCACGATAACGAAACTGCATTCTAAGCCAAATTCCTCTCTAAGATCATTTATAACAGTAGTTTTCCCCTGTAATTGTCTTATAATTTGCGATATCAGTTCTCCTGTATCAAGAGATTCTTGATACCCGGTACTGAGTTCCCAAGATGTATAGCTTCTAGTTAAGTTTTTCGTTTCATTTATCTTTCTAATGAAGTCACCTTTTTTATAAATTTTTGTTGGGTATATATCCAAGCGTTTTGTAACCTGCTCCAATGGAAAATCATCTGCGTAGATTTTAAAGTACACCTTGATTTCTGTTTGATCCATTCCATTCTCACCTCTTGTGATTCCATTAACCATCTTTTATTGAAAGTGAAATCTTCAACTTTTTAACAAATTCCGTTAATCGTCAGAAATAAAAAAAATCATGGCAAACTAAGCCATGATTTTTTAGTGCAATTTTTTCTTTTCTTGAATGTCTTTAATTTTTTGAGGAGTTACATCATCACCATTCGGGTCATAGATTTTAACACCTTCTAGTGTTGTAAGCATGTTAGAACGGAATGTTTTTAAGTATTCAGCTCTTAATGCAGTTTGTTCTTTTGCTTCTGCTTCAGTTAAGCCTTGTTCTTTTTTCTTTTTTGCCAACTCGTTTATGCGATTAAGCTTTTCATTTGAAATCATCTGCATTTTCTCCTTTCCTTCTTCCATTACGGAAATCCCCGAAATATATATGGAAACATAGTTAAGTTATTTATGAAAAATTCATTATAACATAAAGAAGTGCAGCTTTACATTTATCAGCATTATTTGGCAGCGTCTTTGTTCTCATCCATAAACTCTTGATATCTTCTATGAATCGTCGCTTTCGAAAATTCATAGCCTAAACCACGAAGGGTAGACGCAATCTCTGCGAAGGTTAGTCCGTTCTTCTTCAACTTAACCACTTCTTCTACTGGAACTTCCAAGCGGCTTCTTCCTGAATGAACACCTTGATTCCTCAGGTTTTCTGCTGGCTTATAGCCGTTTTCAATCGCTCTGTTCATACCTCTTTTAATCTTAATATTATGTATCTTTCTTTGGTATTCTTCCACAAGACTAACGATTTGCAGCACCATGGAGTCTGCATCAGATAAAACCAGCTCACCTGCATGTGATATGCTGTAAAGCTTTACCTTTTCACGCAAGATGCAGTGCAGTATAGCAATCTTTGCATTCCCCCTCCCCAGTCTTGTCTCATCCTGTATCAAGACGGCTGCGATATTCTCTTCCTTTATGATTTCAAGCAGCTCTAGCAGGCCATCTCTTTCGAGGTCGAAACCGCTTGCCTGTTCTTTAATGATATGACAGACACGAAAATTCTTTTCTTTGGCGAGCTGGAGGAGCTCTTCTTCCTGTCTTACTAAAGAGGTTGCCTGTTCCTCTTTGTCTGTAGATACTCTGCAATATATTACAACGTCCATTTTATAACCACCATTAACAAGTTTTTAATACACAGATGCCGCCTGCAATTTATAAGCAAGCGGCATCTGCAATCCATATTAACATAATATTGTTTATTACTGCTTTAGTCTGCTGCAAGCATTGTGTTCTGCTTTTCTAGCAGGACTGGAATAACCAGCTCTTCTCCTGTTTGAATCTGATTACTGGCAATGTCATTATGGTCTTCCACCCATTTGATAAACTGTTTTTTTGGCATGCTGTATAAACCCTCATATTGATCAGAAATCTCCCATAGGGAATCCCCTTTGCTAACCGTTACCTTTATGTATTTATCTGTATCTGCATGACTGGACTTTAATGCGATGATAAAGCATGTCACTAAGCTGAATATTATAAGTATGATAGAGTATGAATGTTTTCTCCAAATTTTTTCGACCATTGTAAATCACCCTTTATTTAGAATGTACGTTCGCTTATATTTGCATTTTAATACGAACAGATGTTTTGTGTCAACAAAAAAATCAGAACTTATGTTTGTATCGATATTTATTCCATGTTATACTAGCTGTAAGAAATAATAGTCGAGGTGCATACAATGCAAAAGCTATCTAAAAGACAACTAGATATATTGGAATACATAAAAGAAGAAGTCCGCCTCAAAGGCTATCCGCCATCCGTAAGAGAAATTGCGGAAGCTGTCGGACTTGCTTCAAGTTCAACTGTACACGGGCACTTGGCAAGATTGGAAAGCAAAGGCCTAATCAGAAGAGACCCTACAAAGCCACGTGCAATTGAAATACTAGACTTGGAAGAAAACAATATACCAAAATACAACATTATCAATGTTCCTGTTGTCGGTAAGGTAACTGCAGGTTTACCAATCACAGCGATTGAGAATGTAGAAGAGTATTTTCCTCTTCCTGAAAGACTTGCTCCAAGTGATGAACAAGTATTTATGTTGGAAATTATGGGAGAAAGTATGATTGAAGCAGGGATACTTGACGGTGACTATGTAATTGTAAGGCAACAGAATTCCGCTAATAACGGAGAAATTGTTGTCGCAATGACAGAAGATGACGAGGCGACAGTCAAGCGCTTCTTTAAAGAAAAAGATTCGATTCGTCTTCAGCCGGAAAACTCTACGATGGAGCCAATTGTCCTTCGTCATGTAAGCATCCTTGGAAAAGTTATTGGCGTATACCGCCATATCCAATAAAAAGAGATGTCGTCCTTAGTGGTCGACATCTCTTTTTATTGGATATGTTCCCGCTGATTAGTGTTTACTCTCTGTAAATGGGGGTAAATTTCTACTATCAAATGATAAAAGGTGATGTAATGCATGATTTAGAGATTAGGATGTTCGTTAAAGAGCTGCAGCATTTGAACCGCGAATATCTTGTCTGTAATAACCCCACAGTCAAAAAGCTGATACTGTCCGATATCCTCTTGTTGATTTCTGTCCTGCCTGCTGTTATATAAACTAGTCTAAAGTGACTGTTAAGACCCTCAATCTTTTTTCCATAGTGTGTTAAAAGGCTGTAAAAATAGAGCTGCCTGTAATACTGAGCCTTGTTTAGCAGGCACAAGGATATTATTTGGGAGACTATTTCTAATTACTAATTTATGAATAGTCTCCTTTAATTTTTATTGATGCCAATCATGGATGTTGAGTATTTTTCGAAAGAAGCTGTCCAGTGTTAAAGTGATTTCTCTTTCATTATAGATGCTTACAGGCATTGTATCTGCTGTTAATTGAAGAAGCTTTAATTCTTCTGCTATAAAATGATTAAGAATGGGATAAATAACTTCTTGCTTATCTCCACTGGCTTTCTTATTAATCAGCTTAGTGATTTCAGAATGAAGTACGCCATTGTCGTTAACCTCAAAGAGCAGTTGCTGGATATCATTTGGAGGCATTTCTTTATTTCTGTCAATCCACTTGCATGCAAGAATTGATTTCAAGCAATAATAATAAAGCTTTATTATCCCCGGCTTTTGTTCAAGGTCTTTCCAGTTATTCTTTGCGAGCTGGAGATAATGATAAAAGGCTGTTTTTGTATTAAATGCCTTTTTGTATAGATCCAGCAGCTCGCTTTCAAATTGATTATCTCTTATATACACGATATCCGATTGAAGCCACTCAGCAAGTGATATATTTGATTTGCGCAAAAGTCTTAAAGTTTTAGCCAGCTCCCAGCCGCTTATATCCAAATTTCCAGTCTTATCTTCCAGACTGTCCCTTTTTTTGTCTAATGACAAGTACCATTCCTTCTTGTGCATATAGATAAACCGAACATCATAATCGCTGTCAGAAGAAAATGAACCCTGTGTTCTGCTGCCAGCTTCCACGGCGTACAAAATTTTAATAGCATGCTCTTGTTCGAGCTCTTTCAGCTTGTTCATTATTGTCTCTCTCATTCTTCTCTCCAACCTTTGCAGACATCTACCCAGCCTTTCCCGTTTCCATACAGGAACAACTCATCACATGTCAGTTCAATTGCCGAATTGCTGCTGCCACACGCAGGGAATACGGAAGAGAAACGCTGTAATGATTCATCTAAGTAAACGTCCATGTTTGTTGTCAGTCCAAACGGACAGACACCGCCAATCATATGGCCTGTTTTTTGGAACACTTCATCAGCTGTGAGCATGCGAGGTTTTTCTAAAAAAGCAGCCTTGAATTTTTTATTATCAATTTTAGCGTCACCTGCAGCTACAATAAGCACACCCTCTTCTCCTTTTCGAAAGGAAAGTGTTTTAGCAATTCTGGCAGGCTCTACATTTAAAGTATCTGCTGCCTCTTGCACGGTTGCGCTTGATGTTTGAAATTCCATGATTTCCTTTTCTTTCTCCCACTTTGCAAAGTGTGTTACAACATTCTCTAATGACATATAAATCCCCCAAAGTTTTTTCATTTATCAATAAATTCAAATATACCATTCTGTGCCCCTTTTTTTCAAACGTCAAACTTCTATATAAAAAAAGCGCAGCCGGCAATTGGCTCCGCTCTTTCTATTTCAAACAAAAGTATTGTAGATATTTTCGCATTCTGCTTTTTGCCCTGAGAAGTCTTGCAAGCAAATCAATATCTGCAGATGTCGCTTTAATGACACCCATGACTCTCACCTCCTATATTCCATCCTATTAGCAGGTGACTTATCTCATTACAGACTAGAGATATCAGTGCTTAGTCTATAAACCAAGCACTTCCTTAAAATCTTTAAAACCGATTACGTAGCTAAGAATAACAATGGAGCCCATAAACATTAGAAAAAATGCACCTTGCAGATAGGTCTTCATCTGTTTTCCAAGTTTCATTTCGTTCACTCCCTTTTTTGCATATCTTTTCCAATGACATATTCTAATATGCAGTAAAAAGGTTTTTCCCAATTGGAATCATAATTTACAGAGGTAAGAGCAATAATAAAAAAATATTCACGCTGTAAATTGGCTTAACACGCCTAATTTAATTTTCCTGGTAACTGATAAGCTGGCTTACTAAACTATATGAGTGGTGAGTGAACATGATATTCCTTATTCATGACATGCCGACACATACAGAGATTAATGAGGCGAAAAAAAATCTCGCCGATATGACATTAAACCATTGGCTTCACCATGATCTATTTTCTATTCAGTGGTGGATACTTGTTTGTGCCACCATACTTCCCTATTTTATTTGGTGGAAATTAGTGAATAAAAACCGTTTTTACGAGATTTTCACATATGGGCTTTTATGCGGGTGCTTTTCTATTGTCTTAGATATTATTGGGACTGAAATGATGCTTTGGAGCTATCCGGACAAGCTACTCCCATGGATACCGCCATTAATACCAGCGGATCTTGTGATGATTCCGATTACTGCTATGCTTGTATATCAGTATACAAATAAATGGAAAACGTTTATTGCGGGTACCATCATTTGGGCTGTCTTGTTTTCATACATATTTGAACCGTTATTTGTTGCTTGGAAAATGTTTATGCTTGGACCTGTCTGGAAACATAGCTATTCTTTTTTCGGCTTTATCTTCCTCGGCATATTTTTACGACTATTATTTTTAGGGATAAAAAAGGAGCTAATCCAGAGCTTAAAAGACAGCACATAGCGAGTGCATATAAATGATAAAAAGCTGGCATCCTACAATCGAGGTGATTTGTTTTGGAAAACAACAATAACAGTCAAAATGAAGAATTAAAACAAAAACTGGCGAGACAGCAAGCAGAATTAGGCGTTGATATGGATGAGCAAGAAATAAATGGCTTATGGGGTATGCTGGAAACAAAAGAAGAGGATATGCTTCATAAAAAAGACAAATAAGACCTGTTAAAAACAAGAGTTCTATCTCCATTTTTTATAGAACTCTTGTTTTTTTGCTGCAAATATTTCGGTAATGGAAGGTATTCTGCTCTGATATAAAGAATATATGAACAGTAAGATTATGTTTGAAATATAATGATAGGAGAATACATACTAAATGACTAAATTAACTCTGTACTTCGTACGTCACGGAGAAACACAATACAATATCGAAAAAAGAATGCAAGGGTTTTGTGATTCCCCTTTAACCGACAAAGGTATACAGCAGGCGAAAGCAGTAGGTGCCGGTCTTGCTTCCATTGATTTTAAAGCGGTCTATGCAAGTGAAAGCCAGCGAGTGCTTGACACAGCTAAATTTGCATTAGGTGAAAGAGAGCTTTCTGTATCAACAGATGCACGTCTGAAGGAAATGAATTTCGGTGTTCTCGAATCATTGTTAGAGGAAGAGATCATTTCAGAGCACGGCAATATATTAGAGAGAATATTCTCTATGTCTGACATTGACTTCAGAGTACCAAAAGGAGAATCATTTACCGATTTATTAACAAGAACAAAAGCCGCGGTAGAAGAAATCATTGCAAAACATAAGGACACAGGCGGTAACATCCTGCTATTTTCTCATGGTGTGACAATTGGTTACTTTATCATGTCTGTTGCAAAATTAGAAACCTTCCCACATCATGATAATTGCTGTGTGTCTGTAGTTTCCTATGAAAATGGGAAGTTTACAGTGGAACATACTGCAGATCCTTCCTTCCGTGATAAAGGTAGAGAAATGCTGCAATCTTAACAATTCTTCCCTTTAGGTCAGCTTGTAAGCTGACCTTTTATTTGTGTAAATACCCCTTAAGCAATGCTGCAATTTCCTTAAAATAAGAATCTTGGTGGGGAACAAACTTGTCTTTCCCTATTTTTAAACTCTCCTTGCTTTTAGTTGCTCCAGCTTGCCAAGGGTAAATTTCCATTTCTGCTCTTGTACCTGTACAAAAATTATAAAAGCATTCAAACTCGGTTATTACCATTTCTGAAACTTCCTCTTCTTGTAAATGGAAAGAAATATTATCATTCACGAAATATACATAAATATGACTAAATTCATTATCTGTTAATCGGTCTGTATGAATGATATTCTTGACAATTCCGAGCTTATGTAACTGATCCTTATTTACACTGAAAAAGCCTAATTCCTCTTGAAGCTCGCGCACTCCATTTGCCGGGCTTTCTGTTGCTAATAAATGTCCAGCAGCTGTAATATCATAAAGATTAGGATAATCCTTTTTGCTTTTGCTTCTCTTTTGCAGAAATACATAATGTTTGCTGTTGATTTTCGTCATCAGCCAGAAATGAACCGTTTCATGCCAAAGTCCTTGCGTATGAATATCTGTTCTTGTTGCTACCCCCTTTGCTGCATAGTTCTCGTCAAATACTTTCAACCATTCTTCTGTCATAACACGCTCGTCCAATCTTTATTGTTATCATTACTCTTTATCATATCATTGATTTCCAATTCTTTTCTAGTTAGAATATATATATAACAAATATTAGGAGAATACAGATGAAAAAACGATGGCAGCAAGAACTCTATTCTTTGCTAAAGTGCTTTGTTTTTGCCATTATTATTGTAGTAATTTGCAGGAACTTTCTGTTTAGTCCAAGTGTAGTTCATGGTGAAAGCATGTCTCCGACTTTCGAGGACGGCAATAAAGTTATCCTGAGCAAAATCAGTGATATTGAGCATTTTGATATGATAGTATTTCATGCACCTGACCAGGATGCAAATTACATCAAAAGGGTTATCGGCCTTCCAGGAGACACGGTGTCAATGAAAGACGACGTTTTATACATTAACGGCAAGGCATACACAAAATTCTATTTAAAGGAAAATAAGCTAGGAGCAACCACAGCAAAGCTGACTGGCGACCCTACACTTGAAGAGGAAACTGGTGAGAAAACTGTTCCGAACAACAGTCTGTTTGTGCTCGGAGATAACCGGCTTAAAAGTAAAGACAGCAGAGATTTCGGCTTTATAAGTGACAAATCTGTTATTGGCAAGGTTGTTTTGCGCATATATCCGCTAAATGAGATCGGACTTCCATAAAAGCAAGGGAGGGCTACTGCCCTCCCCTTGTTATGTTCATCGCTTGAATAACTGCCTGCTCTATTTCCTCGTAGCTCGTACAACGGCAAATATTGGATGACAGCCATTCACGTATCTGCTCTTTTGAAGGATCAGGCACAAGTGTCAGGGCATGGGCATTCATAATAAACCCTGTGGTGCAATAACCGCATTGAAAGGCGAATTGCTCCATAAAGGTTTTTTGGATAGGAGCTTCATGCAGACCCTCTACTGTTACAACTTCCTTGCCGATTGCTTCAACTCCAAGCATAAGACATGATTTCATAGGCTCATTGTCGACAAGCATCGTACATGCACCACAATCACCATTTAAACAGCCTGGTTTGCTGCCTGTTAAATGAAGCTCCTCTCTGATCACCATCAAAAGTGTTTTATTTGGAACAATAGCGACCTGTTTTTCCTCCCCATTAACAAACAGCTTTATTAATGTTTTTTTTGCTGGTATATGCATGCTACATCCTCTCCAAGCTTTGTAAGATTTCCTCGAGCAGATTTCTAAGCACAAATAACCGGTATTCACGAGAACCTTCCACATCATCGAGAATTTCGCCTGGCACAGTTTGAATTGCTTTATTTATTTTTTGCTCAGCACTTAATTCTGCTTCATTTAGTGCAGCCTCCATTTCATTTGAACGAAATGGAAATGCACATAATCCACTGAAAGCAACCCGTATTTTTTGGTCGACCTTTAATGCTGCAGCTGTAATCAGCGGATAACCAGTTTCCCATTGCTGTCGTTTCTTTCTAGTATAAAACGGCTGCTTTCGATACTTTTCTTCCACAAAGGCTTGGACAAAGACTTCCCCTTCCTCTAATAGCATTTTCTGCTTAAATTTTGCCGAAATATATTCCATCCTAATGTCCCGCTCTTTTGCTGTTACAATCAGACTGTCTGCTAAAAGAAGGGGAAGTACAGCTTCCCGATAAAAGATATTGCCGCAAATATTGCCGCCGAGCGTAATTTTATTGCGTGCTGTTCTGTCTGCAACCTCTTTGCTGACCTCTGTCAGCAGAGGGAAAAGGTTTTTGTTCTGAATTTCTGTCAGTGTCACTGCCGCCCCAATCGCAACATAGCCTTCCACTATATCATGGATGTTGACAGCATCTATAGCTTTAATATCTATCGCTGTGTCAAGTGTTATCTCATGCAGGCGCTGCATCGTTATTATTTCTGTGCCGCCCCCAAAAAACAGCGGAATTCGTCCTTCCTTCCGCCTTTCTGTGAAATATTCCGTCGCCTCCAGCAATCGCTCTGGTCTGAAATAATCAAAGATCATTTTTGGCAGTCTCCCTTTTTGTTCTCCAAATTTCCTCAGGAATGAGCGGAAGTCTAACTAGCTCTACTCCTGCAGCCAATGACAGCGCATTAGCTAAAGCTGCAGGAATGCCAATAAGTCCATGCTCGCCTGCTCCCCTTGCTCCAAATGGTGCTTCTAAATGAGGAGTTTTGACAAAGTCAGCGATATATTCTGGATGTTCACCAAACCGGATGGGCCGATATGTCCGCAATTGGGGATTAAGAATCCTGCCGTTTTTGTCAAAATAAAATGCCTCCCTGGCCGCCCATGACAGCCCCATACTCATGGCTCCCTTTACTTGGCCGACTGCGGCCTTGAAATTTAGAACTTCACCAATATCCATTACAGTTACAGCCTTGCGAATTCGATATGTACACTCTCTCGTATTAAAATCCACTTCGACTCCATGAGCTGCAACTGCCCATTCAGGGCCCGGGTTTCCTGCCCCAGTCTCTGGATCTAAATTTGTTAAGCCTCTCAAAATATATTTTCCTCTTGCTACAATTTGCCCGCCGATTGCATTGCCATTCGGATAAACATAACCGTACACAATATCTTTGAAATCCAAGAAGGAATCAGGATTATCTCGCAGATACACCTTTTTATAACCGACCTCGAGATCATCTGCAGGCACACGCATTACTGTTGCAGCAATGGATTTCAACTGTTGAATAGCATCATTTGCAGCAGCTAGCACTGCTCTGCCTGCCATCAATGTTCCTCTGCTTGCCACTGTCTTCCAATGCTCAGGTTCTGTTTGTGTATCAATTGTCATTCGCACATATATATCATTTATATCCATCTTCATCACTTCTGCCAGTATTTGTGCCAGCACCGTTTTCGTGCCTGTGCCAATCTCTACTATACCTGACATAAGGTTAATGCTGCCGTCAGAGTTAAAGGTAAGCACAACACCTGATGCTGCATCAGGACCAATAGTGGAGTTTTTCCAGCTGCAGCTGATTCCTTTTACTCTAAGCACATGCTCCCCTATTCGTTCAACCTGCCCCTTTTCCCAGCCAATCAATGGTCTCAAGCGACTAATACATGCTTCCACATTGCCGACAGTACTTCTGTTTAACACCACTCTTGTTGGCGTTTGATCTCCTGGGCGAATCGCATTAATCTGCCTGAACATCAGTGGGTCCATCTTCAGCTTTTTCGCCAGTAATTCCATTCCCCGCTCGAAGGCAAAATGAACCTCACCATGTGAAAAACCGCGAAATGGTGCTGCATATGGATGGTTTGTGTACACACATAAGCTGTCACAAAATATATTGTCTATTTTATACGGCCCAGTGCAGTCAACTGCCCCTGCCGTTGTCAAATGAGGAGATTTATCTCCGTAAGCTCCGCCATCAAAAATATATTCAAGCTCGGCCGCTTGCAGCTTCCCGTCTGCAGAACAGCCAAGTTTTACTTTTGCTTCTAAACCGATATGAACAGGAGATACAAGAAAATCATCTTCTCTTGTATTAACTAACTTAACGAGCCTGCCACCAACTGCTTTGCTTGCAAGATAAGCAAATATTTCAAGCTGCACCGAGGCCTTGCCCCCATAGCCGCCCCCGACAAATGGAGTTTGCACAACAATTTTTCCTGTTGGGATATGAAAGTCTCTGCTGAGGATTTTTTTGACCATATACGGTGCCTGGGAACTCGTCATAATCCGCACGTCTCCGTCAGGCATAATTTCACAAGTGGCGCTTCTTGTTTCCATCGCACTATGGTCTGAAATTGGGATAGAAAAAGACGCTTCCACTATTTCACTACAATCGGCCCAGCCTTTTTCCATATTGCCTTTGCGGATTTTCGTTTTATTAATGATATTTGTCCCTGTAATTGGATATATTCCTGGATCTTTATCGTATTTATCTATGCCCTCATGAATGAGCGGAGCATCTGCTTGAATGGCTGTGAGCGGCGAATTTACGACTGTAAGCGGCTCATACTTAATATCAAGCAGCACCTCAGCATTATTTGCTGCGTCATACGAATCAGCAACAATTAGGGCAACCACTTCACCAGCGTAACGAACCTTGCTGTACGCAAGCGGCGGCCTGTCTCGGACTTCCTCTCCGACATAAGGCAAGCCTTTTCCCAAGACTATTGCACGCACTCCTTTTTGCTGCAGCGCTTTCGTTTCATCTATTTTTAATATATTGGCATGTGCATATTTACTTTTGACAAGCTTTACGAACAACGCTTCTCCTGTTGTTGTATCAGCAGTATAGTGGGCATAACCGGTGACTTTGCTTTTCGATTCCTTACGCAATATGCTCTTTCCAATTATATGCAAGTATTTTATACCTCCTTTAAGAAAAGGCAGTAATTTGTACGTCTCTACCCATCTAGTCACTAATGTATATGAACAATTTACTGAAAAAATTAATAAAATGGAGTTTGATTTTGCTTCATGCAGTGTTTCGGCAGTTATATTGACGTTATTGTGATTTTGCTATAATATATGGCTGTACATGATAATCCAAGAGGTTCATAGCAGATACCCTCTATAAAAAACTATGGATACAGGTGAGCTTGCCATGTCCATAAGGATGTGGCTTTTATTTTGCTTAAAAAACCGGCCATATCTATAGATTGCTATTCTCGAGTGTAACGCATAAATGAAATGGAGAGATGAAAAATGTCAGGCAGAAAACATGAAGAAGGTCTTGAGGATTTAACTTTACTTGGTAACCAAGGAACAACCTATCTTTACGAATACAATCCAGAAATATTAGAGTCTGTAGACAACTTGCATGTCAACAGAGATTATTTCGTTAAGTTCAACTGTCCAGAATTTACTAGCTTGTGTCAATAAGGGCACACTTCAGTGGAAACACTGTCGCTTAAACCTCGTGAACTCAGGGAAGGAAGGAAATTCTAATCCTGAGCCAAGCCTCTAAAAACTAGAGGAAGGTGCAGAGACTATCGAAACCATTCAAACAGGAATCGGGTAAAAGTACTGCTTGAAGAAGGAAGTAGAGTACATCCAATCAGGATGGAAGCGCGAGGATGCTTATATTCGACCGTAAGAATATATGTATATGATATAGTCCACCTGCGTTTTATCGCAGAGCCAATTACTGGACAGCCGGATTTCGCTACAATGTATATCAGCTATATTCCGGACAAAAAAATCGTGGAAAGTAAATCATTGAAGCTGTATTTGTTCAGCTTCCGCAATCATGGTGACTTCCACGAAGACTGTGTTAATATTATTATGAACGATCTAATTAAATTATTAGATCCTAGATATATCGAAGTATGGGGCAAATTCACACCAAGAGGTGGATTGTCAATCGATCCATACTGCAATTACGGCAAGCCTGGCACGAAGTTTGAAGAAATGGCTACACACCGTCTTATGAACCACGATCTGTATCCAGAAAAAGTGGACAACAGATAAAAAAATATAGAAAGGATGCAAAAGCTCATGGCTTTTGCATCCTTTTTTCATTTACCAGCCTAGCCGCTTCTTTAGGCTTGTGATATGGGCAAGATGGTGCTTACCGTGCCATGCATAAATTCCGATAATTCTTTTTAATGTTACTTCGCCAGACTCTGGATGAAGAAAGGCTCTGTCTAACTGATCTTGTGATAAAGACCGAAGTAATTGTATTAACCGCAAATGCAAGGAAGCTAGTAATTGTAAGGAAACATCAACCGGCAAAAATGAATCAGGCGTTTCAGCCCATTTATCCTCGGCATACGGTTTAATGACCGGTCTATCCTCTGTTACAGCAAGCTTAAAGCGAGTATATGCGTTTAAATGACTGTCTGCAACATGATGGACAACTTGCCGTATTGTCCAGCCTCCTTCACGATACGGTGTATTTAATTGCTCATCAGTAAGGTCAATTACAGCTTGATGCAATTGTGCAGGCAACTGCTCGATATCATCAAGCCAGGAGGCAATCACATCTTCTGTGTATTCATCATTCCAAGTAAATTGTCCAATTGGATATCGTAAATCTGTCATTATTTCACCTCTTAACTGCTGAATTCAAGTTTGTTTTTCCGTAATATATGTCTTAATACTAGGGGGATTATATGTAAGAAACCTGTCAATTATTACAGCAGGGTCCTCTTCGACAATAGTGATACTTCTGTATTTCTCCTGCAGAAACTCCGCATCAGCCATATGGTTAATAAGCTTGACTAATGGATCATAATAATGATTCGTATTCAAAATGCCGCATGGTTTTTGGTGCAATCCAAGCTGTGCCCATGTGAAAATTTCAAAAAACTCCTCCATTGTTCCAGCACCGCCTGGCAATGTGATAAATCCATCCGCCAGCTCGGTCATTTTTGCTTTTCTCTCATGCATCGATTGCACAGTAATCAATTCGGTTAATCCTTTATGTGCAATTTCTCTGTTTTCAAGAAACTCAGGAAGCACGCCAATCACTGTACCTCCTGCTTCTAATACAGCGTCAGCAACACTGCCCATTAATCCGATGCTTGAACCTCCATAAACTAGCTCTATCTTTCTTTTGGCTAGCTCCATTCCTAATTCTTTTGCTGCTTGTACGTAAATAGGAGAACTGCCATTGCTTGAACCACAAAACACTGCTACTCTTTTCATCATAAATTCCCCCTTACTTAATAAACGGACTCTTCCTCTCTTATTATAAAATGTTATGAGGTGATTAGGAACAGCTATCACTATTTTTACAAAAAACCTTCATAATTTACATAAAGAAGGACGTGCTGACAAAAGCTAATGCTTAGAAGATGGATTTTTTACCAAATTAATTATACATTTTTTGTGAAAAAAGGAGTCTTTCATATGGTCACGCTATTTATAAGATGCGGCATGATACTCTTGTCATGGTCAACAATCTTTTTTTTGCCAAGAAAATCTTTTCTTAAATTTTTGCCAGTAACGATTTTTTCTACTGCCGTCCTGTTAATTGAAGACATGATTGGCCGAACATATAAATTGTGGAAGGTAAAAGGCGGGAAAAAATCAGCAACGAACAATGCCTTGACGTTTATTCTCGGTCCATTTTTCGCAGCAAATTTATGGACGTTTCATTTTACTTACGGAAGGTTTTGGATCTATACCATTTTCAACTTAGTGTTTGATTTACTGTTTGCTTTTCCTTTACATTATTTTCTGGATAAAATCGGATTATATAAACTAAAAAAAGTGAAACCAATATTTTTGTTTTATACGGCCTTTGCTTATTCTATGCTGAACTATGGCTTCCAAATATTCCTTGATAAAAATTTCACTGTAAAACAGGAGAAACACTAAAATGCAGTTTCGCTGCCTTCTAGTGTTTCTTTAAGAGCTTAATGTATTAATGATTTTAAATAATCAACATGTTCACGGTCCTTATTTAAAACTTGATGAACTATTTGAAGGCTGTCCTCATCAAGTTTATTGCGAACAAGCTGTTCAGACATTTTTATTCCGTACAAATTTTCACCCTTAATGGCATGTTTAATAATCACTTCATCCCCATTGTCTGGATCAAATAAATTGCCGATAAAGCTTTCTGCCTTGCCGACTACCCCTTCATTCGTGACTGGTTCTCCTCCTAGTTGGTGAATTCTGTCTGAAATGATATGGGCATTTTTCGTATGTTCTGTTAATATGTCTGAAAAGGACTGCTTTAAGGACGTATCTTCTAAGTTCTCAATAAAATGCTCATATGCATGAATTCCCATGAATTGTCCTTGTAGAAACTTATTTAATGTTTTTATCGATTGCTCCGTATTCAAAGTATGTTCACCTCTATTCCACATTTCTCTTTGTTCTACTAGTTAGAATGCTCATTTTTCTCCTTTTCATCCTAATCTGTATTCTTGTCCATTTCCTCTTTTACAGAACTTCATATGATGTTGTATACCTGATGTTCGGAGGTGAGAGGCATGTCAAGAGGTTATGAAGAAAATGGTGGAGGGTATAACAACAGCTTTGCACTAATCGTTGTTCTATTTATTCTTTTGATCATCATCGGTGTATCTTATCTAGGCTAATTAGAAGTAAGCGAAAAATGCCCCGGTCTATTTAAGACTAGGGCATTTTTTGTTATAGATTTTTCCAGTCACCTTTTAAGAGTTCAGCCTGTATTTCTGAATCAATTTTGCTAAAACCGTGCACAAAAGCATACTCCTGCACCTTTTTCCCAACTGTAGCAAGTGCAAGCTGCGTATAATCAAAATCTGCTACCGTCTTACAATATTTTACAAAGAAATCAATAGACAGCATATTAGGGAAAATGACTGTTTGCCAATCTGTTTCGTTCAGCGTTTTACTCATTTCTTTTTCAAAAGAGAAGTCTAGTCCGATATGATGTGTATGTATAAGTAAATCATCTTCGGAGTATACATTGCTGTGCTGATAATCATGCCCAAGGAGAACAGCGGGTTGCTCCTTCTGATAGGAAGCAAGATTTGCTTTTATTCCTCTTGCCTCTAATACCTTTCTTGATTTCTCTGATAAATATTCGATTTGCTCTGGAAGGTTTGCTGTTATGCCGCTCTTTGTATATTGCCTGAAAAAGATTTGGATGCTTGTTGGATTTAAAAAAATCAACCGATGTTTCTTCGCAATCAATGAAAATAGCTCAATAGGTAACTCTTGCTCCGTGCTTTTCAAAATAGGGAAGGACATTGTCTTTGCTCCTAGCTTCTGAAAGTAAGTCTCCAGCCTGCTTTGCTGTTCTCCGCCTCTTGCAATAATAATAGACTTTTCCATCATACTAATCTCCTTTAAGTGGATATTTCCTATTATATCAAGATGCTTTTTGTTTGAGAGTAAAAAGAAAAATCAGCTCATCGGCTGAACTGATTTTAAGGTGCTCGTTTAATGAGCTTTATATTATCCACCTTCTCTTCCTTAAATGTGATGTATACTTTATCACCTTGTTGGAAGGCTTCTGTTTTATCAATAAGAACAATATCCTTTTCATCATAATTATTTACTGCTGAAAAATGTTGCCCATCCTGTGTTTTGCTGATAATTGTTGCAGAGATTGTTTGTTTTGCTTCATCATTATCTTCTATTACTTTCCTATTATTTTCTGTAATAATTTCCGGCTCTTTATAAACTGACTCTGCCGTTGTTTTTGGAGTAGAGTTAGAGGATAAAGTTAATACAGCTATTATAACGATGGCCGTAGAAATACCAGCTACTGCGTAATAGGAACGATTGCTTTTCAGTTTCATCCTTAAAACTCCTTTTTGTTCATTAAATACCCGTAAAGTATCGTACTAAACAGTTTTGAGTATTTTTAAGGAACAAAAGGCGCGACGATTACATATTTTTACTATATTTTTCATAAAGCTGCCGTGACTTTTCCGGAAGCCATTTTCGTTTTTCTGGATCGGAGTAATAGTGCATAAATGCCTGTTTCTCTTTATTACTAAATGCTGCAGCTGCTTTAAGATGTTCACTGCAAAACCAATAAACTTTATCTGGCTTATCCCATGAAGTAAAGGGGAAAAGCTTATCAGCGCCACGCACTTTACATGCAAGGCCTTCACATTTCTCTCCCTTTAACATCCATGGTCCCTCCCGATAAACATATTATCTTTTAACATGCTCTCAAAACCCTCGATATATGCACAAAGGAACAAAGCAACCTTATTGCAATATATTGCTCTATTTTTAGTTCTTGTCTTTTTATAATTTATTAACGAATCATTAACAAGTTGTTCATATTCTCCGCATAGAATGAAACTAAACTAGCTAAAGGGCAGGTGATTAATGTGAAGCTAATGTCCATTATTTGCTTTTTTAAAAGAAACCATAAATACAGCTATTACTCCGACAGATGTGTAAGATGTGGAAAAGAAAAACAGCATCACTGACCAGCCCGCTCTAACAATTGCCCCACACATCACAGCAAATAAATTAAACACTACATCCTGCTAGGAAAGAATTCTCTTTTTCCAATTACATAAAAAATCAAGATTATTTGGTAAACAAGACGAAAGAGAGGCAGATTTTTAAGTATATGCCTCTCTTTCGTCTTATATTATGTAAGTTAACTTTTCATTTCTTTTAGCAAGATGCTAATTTGATGATCCAATTCTTCTTTCACTAGCAAAGTTGGTGATAATCTGCTCTAATCTGATTGCTGAACATTTTAGCTGCTTTTTATTAAGGATGTTTGTATCTTTATCAGCTCTTGAATATCCTTGATAAGTAGTAGGTTGTTAAAAGGATATTGCCGCTTTATCTTTGTTTTTGATTAGATATTTTTATATATAAACTCCTTTTGCACAGCTTATTTTTGCTGTAGTTTATTTCTTAAAGCTCAGGAATGCTTTCTAACTAGCGGCAAAAAAAAGACAGCAGATAAACGTATCTGCTGTCTTAACTATTAATTATATTTAGCAAGGAACTGAAGTAATTCT
The DNA here is from genome assembly GCF_022049065.2 of Niallia sp. Man26. Lineage (NCBI taxonomy): Bacteria > Bacillati > Bacillota > Bacilli > Caryophanales > Bacillaceae > Niallia > Niallia sp. Man26. Next base: position 1,703,854 of record NZ_CP095743.1, on the reverse strand, counting down.
TTATTAAACTGCTCTGCATGTGTCGCATTAAAACCGTGCGGGGCACCTTCAATGACGGCAAGTTCAGAGCCTTCAATCATATCATGGGACAGCTTTCCGCTTGCTTCGAATGGAACGACATTGTCTGAATCGCCATGAATGATTAAAGTCGGGATGTTGATTTTTGCTACATCCTCACGGAAATCGGTATAGGAGAATGCTTTAATGCATTCAAGCGTACCTTTCGGTGATGCGAACGCGGCAATATCACGATTATAAAGACGGAATGGTTCACTAACAAGGCCATCTCTTTCTCCTGCAGAAAAGAAGTTATGTGTAAAGTTATCAAGGAAAGCGATACGGTCTTTTTGCACACCATTCAAAAACTCTTCAATTGTTGCATCATCAAGAGCACCCTCTGGATTACCTTCTGTTTTATACAGATAAGGAGGCACCGCACCTGCTAATACAGCCTTTTTCACACGTTCCACGCCGTATGTACTAATATAGCGGACCACTTCCCCGCCGCCCATTGAAAAGCCGACAAGTGTAACATCCTGAAGATCTAGATGTTCAATTAATTTATGCAAATCTTTAGCAAAAGTATCATAGTCATAGCCTTCATAAGGTTGAGATGACCCTCCGAAACCTCTGCGGTCATATGCAATAACACGATACCCTGCTTCAATCAGGGCAGGCACTTGCAGTTCCCATGAACGGAGACTCAGCGGCCAGCCATGGATTAAAATAATCGGTTTTCCGCTTCCATGGTCTTCATAATTTAAAACAACTGGTGCATTATTGACTGTATCAACTGTAAGTTTTGGCATCTCTCTAACCTCCAATGAAATGTTTTGTTTCTTTGCAGCTTATAATCCTTTACCCAAACTTCCCTTGGCATAATCTTTTCTGATATCAGAATTCCATTATATACCAGAATAGTACTTAACTCCACTAAAAAGATGCTTTCCTGATAGAAAGCATCTCTACTAGCTTTTCAACTAAAGAATAGGTTCTTTTGCACTCGATAGAAGTGCCTCTGCTGTTGCATGATGTACCTCTTCTAAAAGGATAGGGTTTTCCATTAAGGATAGACCGTAGGATGGGATCATTTCCTTAATTTTTGACTCCCACTCGTTAAAATGCTGCGGAAAGCATTTTTGGATTACTTCAAGCATGACATGAACAGCTGTTGAAGCACCTGGTGATGCACCGAGCAATGCTGCAATCGAACCATCGGAGGCTGTGATAACTTCTGTGCCGAATTGCAGTGTTCCTTTGCCGCCATCCTCGGTATCTTTAATCACTTGAACACGCTGCCCTGCTACTACTAAATCCCAATCTTCTAGTTTTGCATTCGGAATAAATTCTCGCAGTTCTTCCATGCGCTGCTCTTTTGATAACATAACTTGCTGAATTAAGTATTTAGTCAATCCCATATTTTTTGCACCTGCTGATAACATTGTGATAATGTTGTCTGGCTTCACAGAGGTGATTAAATCAAACATAGAACCAGTTTTCAAAAACTTTGGTGAAAAGCCGGCAAAAGGTCCGAATAACAACGATTTTTTATTATCAATAAATCTTGTATCTAGATGAGGAACAGACATTGGCGGTGCGCCAACCTTTGCCTTGCCGTAAACTTTTGCATGATGCTGCTCAACGATAGCTGGATTGTTGCACACCATAAAAATTCCGCTTACCGGGAATCCTCCAATATGCTTGCTTTCAGGGATACCGGTTTTTTGAAGAAGATGCAAGCTTCCGCCTCCGCCTCCGATAAAGACAAACTTAGCCTTATGGCGTTCGACCGTTCCTCGCTCAAGATTTCTGACTGTTAGCTCCCATAAGCCATCACGAGTCCTTTTTATATCATTAACACTATGTTTGTATTTAATCTTTACACCATTGCTGCCTAAATGATCAAATAACATCCTTGTTAATGCCCCGAAGTTAACATCTGTTCCAGAATCAATTTTAGTTGCTGCTATCGGTTCTTCTATATTCCTTCCCTGCATGATGAGGGGAATCCACTCTTTCAGTTTTTGCGGATCTTCAGAATACTCCATGCCTTGAAATAAGGGATTGTTTGACAGCGCTTTAAATCTTTTCCTTAAGAATTCTACATTCTCTTTCCCTTCCACTAAGCTCATATGCGGTAATGGCATAATAAAGTCTTTCGGGTTATGTATGCGCTTACTGTTTACTAAATAAGACCAAAACTGCATGGATAATTGGAACTGTTCGTTAATGTTAATTGCTTTGCTAATATCGATGGAGCCATCTGGCTTTTCAACCGTATAGTTCAGCTCACAAAGTGCCGCATGCCCTGTTCCCGCGTTGTTCCATTCGTTTGAACTTTCCTCTCCAGTGTTAGCAAGCTTCTCAAATACTGTAATCTTCCAGTCAGGTACTAATTCTTTCAGAAGTGTCCCCAATGTTGCGCTCATAATTCCAGTACCAATTAAGAAAACATCTGTGTTAGTTTCTCTTTCGCTCATATTAACCTTCCCTTTACATTATTGTATTCGCAGAAAGGATGCTGGCGCTCGATATGAACACACCATTTCTGTCTTTCATTATGACACTCTTGTTATCTATTATAATTATTTACAGATAAAAATATCTTCTTTTATCTGATAATTATATACTATTTACATCATTTTAAAAAGGATAAGTTCTAATTCTACCTGCCATTTAAGAAAAAATCCCTATATAAAGCACTCTTTCCTTCCTCTATCAGTCAATATGCTTCGTTCATAAAAAATGCAATTTGTACGTTCCTTCCTTACATTCTATGCAAAAAGAATATATTTTATTAAAACCGCATACACCATAACCTATCTAAACAAACATAACCCTTTAAAAAAATACTATTCTAATATATTATTTTTCGTAAGTTAAAAGGTTATTATTTGATTCAATCTTAATATTTAAACTCCTGTTATTAACTTAAATAAAGCTTTATAAGCTGCTCTTCCACATTAATGAGGAACCGTAATTTCCCAGTAATTCAATGAACAGGTTATTCTCCTCCTATAACTAAAAGCAGGTCATTTTTAAAGTGACCTGCTTTTTTTATCTCTGTACTTTTACTTAAATAACACCTTGTTCGAGCATAGCATCAGCCACTTTTTTAAAGCCTGCAATATTAGCACCTGCTACAAGATTGCCTGGTACATCATATTCTTCAGAAGCTTGCATACTCTTACTATAGATATCTTTCATAATTACTTGGAGCTTTTGATCGACTTCTTCCTGTGTCCAAGAAAGCCTTGCACTATTTTGTGCCATTTCCAATGCTGACACAGCAACTCCGCCAGCATTCGCTGCTTTTGCTGGTCCAAATAAAACATTGTTTTCAATAAAAAGATCGACTGCCTCTTGTGTGGACGGCATATTGGCACCTTCACCGACTGCCTTTACTCCATTACTTAGTAAGATATTGGCAGCTTCCTTGTCCAGCTCATTTTGCGTAGCACTTGGCAAAGCAATATCACAAGGGACTTGCCAAATTCCTGCACAGCCTTCAGAATAGGTAGCGCTTGGATGCTCGTTAACATATTCTGAAATCCGTTTAGATTCTGCTTCTTTTAATTGCTTTACTGTATTTAAGTCAATTCCGTTTGGGTCGTAAATATAGCCGCTTGAATCACTGCAAGCTACAACTTTTGCGCCTAGCTGCATGGCCTTTTCCATTGCATATATGCTTACATTTCCAGAACCAGATACGACTACAGTGCTGTCTTTAAAACCTAAGCCTTTATTGTTAAGCATCTCTTCGACAAAATAAACTAGACCGTAACCAGTTGCTTCTTTCCTGCCAAGACTTCCTCCATAACCGATGCCTTTTCCTGTCAGCACTCCTGCTTCAAAGCTGCCTTTCAGTTTTTTATATTGGCCGAACATATAACCAATTTCTCTTGCTCCGACACCAATATCTCCAGCAGGCACATCTGTATCTGGGCCAATATGTCTTGCTAGCTCTGTCATAAAGCTTTGGCAAAAGCGCATAATTTCCATATCTGATTTTCCTTTTGGATCAAAATCAGAGCCGCCCTTCCCCCCGCCGATTGGCTGGCCAGTTAGAGAGTTTTTGAAAATTTGCTCAAACCCTAGAAATTTAATAATACTTGCATTAACAGACGGATGGAAACGCAGTCCGCCTTTGTAAGGACCAATCGCACTGTTAAACTGTACGCGGAATCCTCTGTTCACCATGATATTACCATTATCATCAACCCACGGCACTCTAAAGCTAATCATCCGTTCAGGTTCTGCGATTCTGTCCAGCACAGATTTTTTTATATATTCAGGGTTTTTCGCAAGAACAGGAATTAAAGAGTCCAGTACTTCCTTTACCGCTTGGTGGAATTCTATTTCATGGGGATTACGCTCCACTACCTGTTTATATAAATGATTAACATAGTCTTTTGCGATTTCAATTTCATTTGTTTGTGCTACTTCCATATATTCCACCACTTTCATTCGAACTCAGCTCCTAAAGATGTTTTAAGTTTTAGAAAATTCCCTTTTCTTAAATGTGGTTTCATTTTATAATTTTATAATTGATAGTTCCAATACTAATTTCGGATGAGATTCATGCGTTAAACGCATTAGGAGAGTTGAAAACATGGAAACAAGGCAAATTCAATACTTTTTAGAAGTCGCAAAACGGGAACATGTAACAGAAGCAGCAGATGCTTTGCATATTGCGCAATCCTCTGTCAGCAGGCAAATATTCAATTTAGAAGAGGAATTAGGAATCGAGTTGTTCATCCGCGAAGGCCGCCGTGTAAAGCTGACACCTTTAGGAAAAATCTTTTTTGAACGAATGAAACAGGTGTGGAACATGATGGAGGATGCCAAAAGAGAGGTAAAGGAATATTTAGACCCTGAAAAAGGAACCGTCAGAATTGCCTTTCCAATCAGTATGGCAGCACACACATTGCCATCGATCATCTATGCATTTAGGACAAGATACCCTGAGGCTAAATTTCAAATGAGCAATGCTCTTTATTATGATTTAATCGACGGTGTTATCAAAGGTGATTTCAATTTAGCCATGATGGCGCCAATGCCAAATCAGGAAAAAGAGCCGAAGATTAAAGGAGCTACCCTCTTCACGGAAAATATTGTTGCATTAGTTCCAAACCATCATCCATTAGCAAACAGAGCCTCTATAAGACTTCGTGACTTAAAGGATGAGCCCTTTTGTGTGCTGCCAGAAGGTTTCGTCTTTCGAGAACAAGTCGTACAAGCATGCAAGGACGCTCACTTCTCACCGAGTATTGCCTTTGAAGGCAAGGATATTGATGCATTAAAAGGGTTAGTGTCCGCTGGTTTAGGGGTTGCATTAATGCCTGAGATGACGCTGGTCGACAATACGCCCCGCTCTACCGTTATTATTCCGATTGCAGACAGCAATCTGACCAGAACGGTTGGTGTCATCTATCCGACGCAAAGAAAGCTTTTGCCAACAGAGGAATTATTTTATGACTTTTTGCTGGAAACATATGAAAGATTGAATGAATTTAAACAATGATTTAAACTGTCCTGCATACAGGACAGTTTTTTCGTCCTCCTTGATAAAGACTATTTCTATAGTAAAATAGTTTGCCATATAAAAGTTTGGGTAAGTAGTAAGTAACACCTACTAAAGAGGAGGATACTTTGACATGAAAGCAGTGACGTTTCAAGGAACAAAAGATGTACAAGTAAAGCAGGTCGCAGATCCGAAGCTTCATAAAAAGGACGATATTATTGTCAGAATTACTTCGACAGCGATTTGCGGATCTGATTTGCATATCTATCAAGGCGCTATTCCTGCTGAGAAGGACTATGTAATTGGGCATGAACCAATGGGAATAGTCGAAGAAGTAGGATCTGAGGTAACAAAAGTCAAAAAAGGAGACCGCGTTGTACTTCCATTTAATATTTCATGCGGCCACTGTTATTATTGTGAACATGATATGGAAAGTCAATGTGATAACTCTAACCCAAACAAGCAAATTACCGATACTGGTGCATACTTTGGCTTCACAGAACGTTACGGCGATTATCAAGGCGGCCAAGCAGAATTATTGCGTGTGCCATACGGAAACTTTATGCCATTTGTAATTCCTGAAAACTGCGAATTGGAAGACGAAGCATTGCTGTTTATGTCTGACGTACTGCCAACAGCGTACTGGAGTATCGAAAACTCTGGAGTAAAAAAAGGAGACACAGTGGTCGTATTAGGTTGCGGACCTATCGGCTTAATGACCCAAAAATTCGCCTGGATGAAAGGTGCAAAGCGCGTCATTGCTGTTGATAATATCCCCTACCGCTTAAACCATGCCAAAAACATGAATAAAGTCGAAACAATTAATTTTGACGAACATGAGGATGCAGGAAATTTCATCAAAGAAATAACCGCCGGTGGAGCAGATGTCGTGATTGACTGTGTTGGAATGGATGGAAAAAAATCAACAATGGAAGCAATCGGACAAAAATTGAAAATCCAGGGCGGGACATTAAGCGCTATAGAAATCGGACTAAATGCTGTTCGTAAATTCGGAACGATGCAATTAACAGGTGTTTACGGCTCTAAATACAATATGTTCCCATTAGGACAAATATTTGAACGAAATATTAACATAAAAACTGGTCAAGCCCCTGTTATTCACTATATGCCAATGCTGTTTGATAAGATAACAACAGGAGAAATTGACCCGACAGAAATCATTACACATCGAATTTCCCTTGATGACGCCAGCAATGCCTATCAAATGTTTAATGATCATCAGGATGAAGTAATTAAAGTCATACTTAAGCCATAACGTACTTTAGACTCGGCAATATTATGCCGAGTCTTTTTTATATTCCTATTAATAAAAAAAACAGCTGTTAAAACATACAGCTGCTATTGCTATCTTCATTACATTCCTGTTTTATATTTCTTTTCACTAGAAGATGTATTCTTCGTATCATGCTTTGCTTTTTCTTCCCGATATTCTTCTTTTATATCTTCCATCGGCAATGAATCCACTGTTTGTTCACTTTCAAACTTATCAAATAGGCTTTCGTTTTCGGTAGGATATTGTTCAGGGTTGTCCATATTTGTATGAGCATTATTTAGGCCTGACTTTTTCTTTTCATCCATCACTATCACCTCCTTATAAACATTCCCCTATTTAAGAAGAAAAAACTGTCCATATTTATCCAGTTGTTAGTGATGATTGCCCTTTTTAAAAATTATCCACATATAGCTTAGCCTTTTGTAAAAATAACCATTTAATATAGTATAAAGTAAATGTTTACAAACTATAAAAATTTGAACGTAGGGGAAAAACGAATGAAACTTGCTGATATTAAAGGAGAATATAATCAAATTTTTAGTTTAGGAGAAAACTGCATTCCTGCTTTGAAATTGAGGAAATTTAATTTGAGACAACAAGCTGGACCATTCGATTGGGTAGGCACACCGAATTTATTTAAGATTATCATCTTATTTCAATCAAATTTCGCCGATTTTCTTAAAGAAGAAAACCTAGAGCCGCTGCAGTATGTTAATGAGGATGACATACTTGTACATGATAAACTATATAATATTGGCTTTAATCATGATTTTAAAAAAGATGTTAACACATTGGAGCACCTGGGAAGTTTGCCGCAAGTTCAAGAAAAATATCAAAAACGAATCAATCGTTTCATGGAAGCTTTGTCCGCATCCCCAAACCTATTATTTATTAGAACAGAAGCAACATTAGAAGGAGCGACTGAGTTAAATAATGAATTATCCCAACTAGTTAAAAACTCTTATCGCCTGTTAATCGTCAACCATGCACCAGTAAAAGAAATCATCGAGCAGGACTGGGGCATCAGCAATGTCTGTGTACTTGAATTACCAAATGATGAAATTTGGGACGGAAACGATCATCTATGGCAGTCAATATTTGAAGGCATCACATTAGTAAAATAAATGTATAGTAAGACTTTTAAGGATGCAATCCAAAACAGTGCATCCTTTTTCTTGCCCAAATAAAAAAAGGAGTAGGCGAACCTACTCCTTTTTCAAATACATATCCTTATACAAAGCGAATGATATTTGTCTTTCGATTTTCCGAAGTGGCTGCAGTAACATTTGTAGCTGTAATTGGTTCAATCGTTACCGTATACGTAGCTGTCCCCGTTTCCGCTGGAACATCGACAACAGTAACAGAAGCAATAAACCGCTGCGTCCCGGCAGCTGCTCCGTCCCGGCTAATTCCTTGCGTATCAATCACCGTTCCATCTCTGCTGATGTTTACATTAAAATCTATACCCCAATCCGCAGCAGTAACAAAATCCAGCTGCTGTGACGTATCAATTTTCACCTCATTACCAGCAGTGACAGGAACAGCAACAGTATTCACAACAGTTGCCGCATCTAAAGGTAAAGCCAATGCTGCGGCAGCTTGGTCGAAGAACAATGCAGAAACAGAAGGATCACCGCTTGGGCCTGTCGGTCCTGTTGGACCGGCTGGACCCGTTGGACCCGCTTCTCCCGCTGGGCCTGTTGCTCCTGTCGGACCTACTTCTCCCGCTGGACCGGCTGGACCCGTTGCTCCTGTCGGACCTACTTCTCCTGCTGGACCGGCTGGGCCTGTTGCTCCTGTCGGACCGGCTTCTCCCGCTGGGCCTGTTGCTCCTGTCGGGCCTGTTGCTCCTGTTGGGCCTGTTGCTCCTGTTGGACCTGTTGGACCAGCTTCTCCCGCTGGACCCGTTGCTCCTGTTGGGCCTACTTCTCCTGCTGGACCCGTTGCTCCTGTCGGGCCTATTTCTCCCGCTGGACCTGTTGCTCCTGTTGGGCCTACTTCTCCCGCTGGGCCTGTTGCTCCTGTCGGGCCTATTTCTCCCGCTGGACCTGTTGCTCCTGTTGGACCTGTTGGACCGGCTTCTCCTGCTGGGCCTGTTGCTCCTGTTGGACCGGCTTCTCCCGCTGGACCCGTTGCTCCTGTTGGGCCTACTTCTCCTGCTGGACCCGTTGCTCCTGTTGGGCCTACTTCTCCCGCTGGGCCAGCTGGACCTGTTGGGCCTGTTTCTCCCGCTGGGCCTGTTGCTCCTGTTGGACCGGCTTCTCCCGCTGGACCTGTTGCTCCTGTTGGACCGGCTTCTCCCGCTGGGCCTGTTGCTCCTGTTGGGCCTACTTCTCCCGCTGGACCCGTTGCTCCTGTTGGGCCTACTTCTCCTGCTGGACCCGTTGCTCCTGTTGGGCCTACTTCTCCCGCTGGGCCAGCTGGACCTGTTGGGCCTGTTGCTCCCGCTGGGCCTGTTGCTCCTGTTGGACCTACTTCTCCCGCTGGGCCTGTTGCTCCTGTTGGGCCTACTTCTCCCGCTGGGCCAGCTGGACCTGTTGGACCGGCTTCTCCCGCTGGGCCAGTGGCTCCTGTTGGGCCTACTTCTCCCGCTGGACCCGTTGCTCCTGTTGGGCCTACTTCTCCTGCTGGACCGGCTGGACCCGTTGGACCCGCTTCTCCCGCTGGGCCTGTTGCTCCTGTCGGACCTACTTCTCCTGCTGGACCCGTTGCTCCTGTTGGGCCTACTTCTCCCGCTGGGCCAGCTGGACCTGTTGGACCTGTTGGGCCTACTTCTCCTGCTGGACCCGTTGCTCCTGTCGGGCCTATTTCTCCCGCTGGACCTGTTGGACCTGTTGGACCGGCTTCTCCTGCTGGGCCTGTTGCTCCTGTTGGACCTACTTCTCCTGCTGGACCGGCTGGGCCTGTTGCTCCTGTCGGACCTACTTCTCCCGCTGGGCCAGCTGGACCTGTTGGGCCTGTTTCTCCCGCTGGGCCCGTTGCTCCTGTTGGACCGGCTTCTCCCACTGGACCGGCTGGGCCTGTTGGACCTACTTCTCCTGCTGGGCCTGTTGCTCCTGTTGGACCTACTTCTCCTGCTGGGCCTGTTGCTCCTGTTGGACCGGCTTCTCCCGCTGGGCCTGTTGCTCCTGTTGGACCGGCTTCTCCTGCTGGGCCTGTTGCTCCTGTTGGACCGGCTTCTCCTGTTGGGCCCGTTGCTCCTGTCGGGCCTACTTCTCCTGTTGGGCCAGCTGGGCCTGTTGGACCTACTTCTCCTGCTGGACCGGCTGGGCCTGTTGCTCCTGTCGGGCCTACTTCTCCCGCTGGGCCCGTTGCTCCTGTCGGACCGGCTTCTCCCGCTGGACCTGTTGCTCCTGTTGGACCGGCTTCTCCCGCTGGACCCGTTGCTCCTGTCGGACCTACTTCTCCTGCTGGACCGGCTGGGCCTGTTGGACCTACTTCTCCCGCTGGACCGATTGGGCCTGTCGCTCCTGTTGCTCCCACTGGACCTGTTGGGCCTGTTGCTCCTGTTGCTCCCGCTGGTCCAGTCGGTCCAGTCGGTCCGGTTGGGCCTATAATGCCGGTTGCTGTTAGAAGCGCTACATCATCTACTAGCACATTTGAAGTTCCCTCCGAAGGAATAACGCTGATTAATAAATATGCTTGGCGTGTTTCACTCGGTGCACTGCTTGCAGTCAAGTAGACTTCCTTCCAAATACTGACTCCCGCATCTGGTAATCTACCGGGAGGGATATAGTTGGACAATCCTGTATTAAGAAGCTGGAAATTCTCATCAAAAAAGAACAATTGTAACAGCATTGCTGGTGCTGGAAGATCATCAAGCTTAGCTAACGATATAATTAGCTCAAGATTTTCTCCTGCAGATGCTGAAACAAACTGCCCTAAATAAGTCGATCCTTCTCCTTGTTCAAGAAGTGCTGAGTATGCACCTGAATGGGAATACTGGGTAGTCACAGAGGCATTCTCTGAAATCCACCTGCTTAGATCGCCTGTTTCAAAACCACTGTTCCCAATTAAATTTAGTAAACTCATTCTCATTCTCCTTTCTGTAAAAAACTAGAATACAAAGGTATTGTATGAAGCAATCAAAAAACCGTTTATGCGCATACCTCTGCTTTGATAGTACATTTTCAAAATAATGGATAAACCTATAATATTTAGGTCTACTAACTCAAGTTATTAAATCTATGAGAAGGCACAACCCCTAAGTTTGGTTAACGATTATAAGAATTAGGTATTATAGAATACAAAAAACGATTCTCCTAAAAGAAGAATCGTTTGCTTTTTTCCATAATAAACTACTAAACAGTATTAATATTCGTTCTATGTACTGGAAGCTGTATGGTAAGAATAAACCAATTCCCTTTAAGCTCCGCCTCCATTTTCCCATTCATTTTTTCCACGAGCTTTTTCGAAAAATAAAGACCTAGCCCGCTTGATTCTGTATTTGTTCGACTAGAGACCTCAGTATAAAAACGCGAAAATACTTTATCAATCGCTATTTTACTATCTGGTTTTATATCATTTTTCACCGTTAATAGAAAATACTCCTTTTCCATTCGATAGCTAATCGCTGCATGACTACTGGCATAACGAAGGATATTTTGCACAATATTTTGAATGACACGTATTAACATTAATTTATCTGCAATTATTCTATTATCCTGTTTATGTTCAGAGAATTGAAGTTCAATCTTCCTTTCTTCTAGCTGCTCATAAAAAGACAAAAAGATGTCCTCGACTATAGTGACAAGCGAAAGCGAAGTTAATTCTATGTCTTTTTGGTTTGTTTCCATTCGTGCTAAGTCATAAAATTGATCTGTCATTTCAATTAAACGCTGAACGGAATGTTCGATAATACTAATATATTGGGCTTTCTTAGCTTCATCTGCAGCTACATTTAAGAGTTGCACATAGCCATTGATGGAAGTAAGCGGTGTTCGCAAATCATGGGAAAGCCCGGCAATTGATAACTTCACATTCTCTTCCATCTGTTTAGCTTGGTGATTCCTATGCTCAAATTCATCTATCATTTGGTTTAGTTCATCAACTAATTGAATTAATGCCTTCTCGCGGAAATCAAGATACAGCCTGCTTCCGAAGCTCGCGCGGGTTGATAGTTCTTTTACTTCCCTTGTTAATTTTCGCAGTTCTCGTTTTAAGAAAAATATATAAACAAGCAGCGCCAATGCTAAGAAGAAGAACAATATCCACATAACATTCACGCCCTTTCATTAATCAAATTTAAAGCCGATGCCCCAGACAGTTTTAATATAGTTGGTCCCATTACTATTAAGCTTATTTCGTAAATTACTTATGTGCATGTTAATCGTTTTATCATTATCGAAAAAAGGTTCATTCCAGACACTTTCATATATATTAGCACGACTGAAAACTTTTTGGGGATTCTCCATAAGTAATTGAAGGATTGCAAATTCACGACCAGTAAGGTGGAGTGCCCGATCACTTAGCTTTACTTCACGGGTATCTAAATTAAGGCTGATATTTTTATAATGAATTTCTTGCCGATGCTCAGCTGTAACCTTTGCTGCATGGCGCAGTTGAATATCAATTCGGGCAAGCAGCTCTTTTACATCAAAGGGCTTCGTGATGTAATCATCTGCACCGTTCGTTAACAATTGCAACTTAGAAGGCTGGTCAATCTTTGCAGAAATGACAATGACAGGAATGCTAGAAGTACTTCTAATATGTTGTAGAAATTCCTCACCATTCATACCAGGAAGCATCAAATCTAAAAGAATGACATCTGCTTGGTTATTTTCGACTAACATTTTACCTTCTGTGCCTGAATAAGCACTTAGTGTATTAAATCCATTTATTTCCATCGTTTCTTTTATCAAAGAATGAACGGCGGTGTCATCTTCTATAATTAATATTACTGCCACACTAATCTACCTACTTTATATCTGTTCGATTAAACAGAAGGATTCCTATAGCTGATGATAACATGATTGTAATAAGACTCACCAATATCATCTCAGGAAATTTTGCGATATCTGTTTTGCTGGCGAAATCTGAATAAAACAGAAAGGATTCTGTAAACCAAAACGTTACTTGTTTAAAGTGCGTTGTTTGCTGAAAAATCCCTGCACCAAAACCTGTAGCCATCGTATAAAGGAAACTCCAAATCAAGGAAATCCCACTGTTTTTTGTCATAAACGTAATCATAACATAAATAGACACATTAGCCAGAATTAATAAGTACAGTATACTAAAAGCCTTAAAGGCGTATTCGCTGTAATTGCTAATACCTCCAAGCTCACCAAAGCCAAATACAGCTGAAAAGCTGATTATGCCAAACCCAGTCATTGCCAGCACTCCAATAACGCCTAGCAGTGCTGCTACAATTAACTTAGACAAATAATAATGCGTCCGGCTGCGCCCTAAAGATAATGCATTTCGAATCGTACCATTTTGAAATTCTTCGCCGATAAAGAAGCTGATAAAGGCACTCATAACAAGCAAAATAGTTAAAGCATTTTTCTCGATCATCAAAACACTGGATGCACCATTTACTACAGTATCAATCGCTTGAACGAGTTCAGTACCATAATGGACCATCATTTTACTATTTATAGCTTGCATGACAGGAAGTATGGAAAGTATGCCTAGAACAATCCATAGCTTTTTACTGCGTACTAATTTTATCTTTTCTGCTGTTAAGAGATTAAGCATTTTTATTTCCTCCCGTTAACTGCAAGAAATAATCTTCGAGCTTTTGTCTCGTTGTGCCAATTCGTGAAACATTTACATTTGCCAGCACTAATGAACGATTTATAGTAGCAACTTCATCGAGCTGTTCATAAATATTAATCTCTGTCCTATTCATAACTGTATAATCCTTTATTCCTAATTCATCTAAAACGACAATAGCTTTTTCGACCTCTGTTGTTTCTAATTCAATATATTGACGAGTTTCTTTCGCAAGCTCTTCCCGCGAAAATTCACTAATCAGTTTGCCATCATGCAAGATACCGTAATGGGTCGCAACTTGGGAAAGCTCATCAAGCAAATGACTAGAAAGCAACACAGTAATCCCTCGTTCTGTTACCAACCGTTGAATAATCTCACGCATTTCCACAATTCCTGACGGATCTAATCCATTTGTCGGTTCATCTAAAATGAGAAACTCAGGATTAGTAATAAGTGTTGACGCAATCGCCAAACGCTGGCGCATTCCCAATGAGAAATTTTTTGCTCTTTTCTTGCCTGTATTACTTAAATTCATTAACTGCAGCAAAGCATCCATTTCACGTTCACTCACACCGCCATTTGCCGCTTGAACACGCAAGTTCTCCCGTGCGGTTAACTCAGGATAAAGTGCCGGCGTTTCAATAGATTGCCCCATCTTCCTTCGTGCCCGCTGCAAGCCTTTTACACCTGATTGCCCAAATAGTTCCATTTCCCCACTATCAATAGATATCAATCCCATTACCGTCCGCATAAAAGTCGATTTACCTGCACCATTTTCGCCAATCAAGCCATAGATCATCCCGCGCTTAATTTCAATTGATACTTTATCAAGCGCTTTATGCTTGCCATATACCTTCGAAACATTTGCAGCTTTAAGAATTGTTTCTGCCATAAATTTCATCCCTTCATTGTAGATGTTATTAGAATAAGTGAGAGGTATAAATAATTAGACTAGAAAAGTATAAAAAAAGTATAAAGAATTCAGCAAAAGAAAAAGCATCCACAGTTGTTGTGGAATGCTTCAGTTTCTAGTAATTGTTCAGCCTACCTTATTGTTTTTCCGTTCCCTTAATCGTCTGAGGATAGTAAGAGACACAGAAATAGCAAACATAACAGCACCAATAATCATAATTACATCTACAAAAACTTGTATCCAGCTGTTAAATGTTATATCTCTTACAACACGCATATAAAAGTAAAAAACAGCTATAATGAAAAACACTAAGTCAGAGTATTTATCCATAAATTGCATAACTAAATAGACTTGGCAAAAGTTAAAAATACTGTATATATATGCCCACAATTCCATATTAACTTCTATTTAACCAAATCTATAGACACCTCTCTTCCATTTGTTTATGATATCATTTCTATTTGCAAAAGGATATTGGGGTGGAGATTTTTTATAGGAAATTTGAATTTAAGTAAATTCAGTTATGGTCATAAACCTTTCTAGAAATTGAAAAAACCCCTGATTCTGCATCAGGGATTTTTCAATTTCTATATAGCCATGCTTTATCTTAAAAATAGATATCCGGCTTTTTCATTAAATGTATTAGCTTCACTCTATTCTATGTGAGCAAGCTTTTACCACCAAATAGGATAAAAAGGTCCAAATCTTCTGATACCATAAAACGGGAATCCAAACAGACCAAACCCTCCAAATGGAATAAATAAGCGATTGTTATCATTCCCACTTTGGTTTGATACTAATATATAAACATTCTCATCATCATAACTGTGAAGAATACCTTGGTGAATCTCATCGTCTCTTGTCTCAATTTGAACAAACTGAAATAAAAGTTTATGGCATTTTTGATGATGCTTGTGTTTATGATGCTCATGATGATGACTCATTTTATGGTGCTGTTGACTTGAGGACTCATCAAAATCTCTAACGTTTTCCATACCCAATCTCCCCTTTTTTTAAACTCAAGGCATATTATTCAGGAGCATAAAAAAGGTGAGACTGAAAATTTTTTCTAAAACAAAAACACCAGATTATTCGAATGTTTGCATTAATTTGGTTTTAAAAGTTCATATTTCATCAGCCAACAACTATTGGATATCTTCAAAAAAATTCCCTCCTCTTCAGCTTGCTTCTTTCTATAATCACTCCATAAATTAATCGCATCAATACTGCCTTTTGCTAAAACTAGTACTCGGCCAATATTTGTTGTGATAAAAAAATATTCTTTCTTCCATTCGCCTTCTCATCTAACATGCTTATTTAGATTGCTATTTGTAAGCCTATATTTACTACATAAGGAAACTCTTATTTATATAATCCGTGATAGATAAATCCAATAAGATTTTAATTATATATCAACAAGATAGACTTACCATTTCCAAGACCTAATACTTTCTGTCCAACTCATTGAGCCAATTCTACCTTTTATAATTTCAAGATAAAAGATTAAAGCATGAAGGAAGCAATCATATATGCTCTTTCTGATTTTTCTTTATCTAAGAAAAATCTCTCCATAATGAAATCACAGACAAAACCACCCATCAACTCCATCCTTTACATTTGTATCAGTTAACTTCTGTGTAATTGAGTAGAATTTTTTAGACTCTAGTGGATTTATTGAAAAAAGGGTACAAACCTAAGGCCTGTCTTAATCGTGATACATATAGATATAGTACAGCACCACATGAGGGATAAATGAAACGGAGAGACATTAGTGGATTTACTTACAAACGGAGAAAATGCCCTTTCGTTTCAAAAAAGATTCATACTATTCATCACATGAAAGGAGTATTTTTATGGCCGACTTCACCGTTTGGATAACCATTGCCACTTTTTTGGTTACCCTCGGGTTAATACTTTGGAGACCTAAAGGATTGAATGAAGCAGTGCCTGCAGCTGTTGGTGCAGTTATTGTTGTGCTTTGCGGCAGTGTATCATTCTCCGATTTAGGCATCATATTGAACACAATCAGCGGCGCCGCTATTACAATCATGGCAACAATTGTTATGGCAATTGTTTTAGAAAGCTTTGGTTTTTTTAATTGGGTGGCAGAAAAACTGGCAGCTATGGCAAAAGGATCAGGAATTCGTTTATTCTGGTATGTCAATTTATTATGTTTCCTAATGACACTATTTTTTAATAATGATGGTAGCATACTCATTACAACACCGATTCTCCTCATGCTGTTAAACAACATGCGCTTAAAAAATCATCAAAAAATCCCCTATTTACTATCTGGGGCGCTAATTGCAACTGCTTCAAGTGCTCCAATTGGTGTAAGCAATATCGTCAATCTAATTGCATTAAAAATTGTCCATATGGACTTATGGCTCCATACAGCGATGATGTTTGTACCATCAAGTATTGGATTATTATTTTTGACCTTCCTGCTGTTTCTGCGGTTTAAAAAAGTCCTGCCCGAAAAAATTCCAGTACAAGTTTCCGGTCTGTCTAGATCTTCCTATCACCCATTAAAATCCGTCATCCAACACGAATCAGAAAAAGCTCGTTCAAAATTTATGAGAAATATTTTATTATTTGTTCTTGCTGTCCGCTGTAGCTTGTTTCTTGCCTCCTATCTTCACATTCCGATTTCTGTGATGGCTGTCATCGGATCACTCGTTCTTTTAGCCTGGAGATGGATATATTTAAAAATATCCCCTGCTGATATGCTAAAGAAAACCCCGTGGTATATCATCGTCTTCGCCTTTAGTATGTATACCATCATCTACGGCCTCAATAATATTGGCTTGACTAACTGGCTGATTGGTTTTATGGAGCCTGTCGTTTCAGGAAGTCTGCTTCAAGCGAGTGTATTAATGGGTACACTGCTAACAGTTCTTTCCAATATTTTCAATAACCACCCTGCCTTAATGGTGGGTACCCTTACCTTGACACATATGGATCTTAGTTTGCTTGAATTGAAGGTTGCTTACTTGGCTAACGTAATAGGCAGCGACATGGGAGCATTACTGCTGCCGATGGGAACACTAGCCACTTTAATGTGGATGCATATCGTCAGAAAAGGTAAAGTTTTCATTAGTTGGTGGGATTATATCAAAATAACAGCCGTAGTAATTCCTCCTGCTACAATTTTCACCTTAATTATTCTATATTACTGGGTTTCTTCCCTTTTTGCTGGTGTACTTCAACAATAGAAAAATATCGATTGAGACACATACAATACCCATCCTTTAAACATGCAGATAAACAAAAGAGTAATCCTCCATAAAGATTACCCCAAGGTTAGATTACTCTCGAAATACCAATAACAACTAATAGTATATTCCCCCCTAAGGCAGACAGACAAAATAAGTTATGTTCACCATTGGGGGAGAATTTTTACATACTTCTATAATAGTCAGTTTATGTACTTACTATTTTATTATCGTTTAAATAAGCTAATTTAGTTTAACAATCAATTCCCCTTTCCTACTCCTTTATATCTCAAAAATAAAAAAACACCTGTTTAAAACAGATATCTTACTATATAAATTAAGGTTCATCCCAAAGTATAGTCATTGCAAGAAAAAATAGTACGAGTACAAGAAATACTAAGCCAAGAAACCAAAGAGCTATCTTTCTCCAGATATTTTTCTCAGCATACAATGCAAATATTAAGGATATTGCCATGGAGACGATTAATATTTGTAAAAACCATTCGCTAATGTCATAGATAAATAACGGGCTAATGCCTATTAACGTAAAGACAATAGAAAGTGCAGCAGAATATCTCTTCACTTTAACACCACCTTTTTTTAACAATTTTAACATATTTAGTATATTTGCAGAAATTTCCGCCCCATTGACCAAAACCCTTTCTTCTTGATTTAAAGCCATTCACTTTACTGCAAATGGCTTAAATCTGTAGGAATTGTATCTCATTCAACATACTCATTGTCCACATTACTCTACCTAAATCTCCACCTCCCTTCGCTGAAATTTAGCTTTAAAGGAGATGTGAATCTGTAGCATTTTTTAAGTCTAACTGGACAAATGCTAATCATCCATTACATTTTTTAGCTCTTCCCTTCCACATCAATCTGCATTTCATTCTATACAGTAATTTAGATTTTTTATATTTTGCCGATAATAATAAGGGAGGTGAGTTTCTTGGATATTCCAGCTTTATCAGTTAGCATGCACCAAGCTTCACTTAGTCAAAGTGTAAGCTTAGCATTAACTAAAATGTCTATGGATAATACTCAGCAAACTGCAACACAAATGATGGAAATGCTTCAAGCTCCACATCCAACATTAGGTAATTCTATTGACCTAAAAGGATAAATCTACATAAAAAATGTATTCTTAATGGGATGCATTTTTTTCTTTCTTCAAAACTACCCTTACAATTTTTTACGCTTTTTACCTGTATTTTGTTGGGTGTAAATTATATGCTGTTGAAAATCCACCTCTGTATATAATAGTTGGATTTTTTCGTTTCGATTTTTTAAACTCTGTTTTCACCTTATCTAGAAACAGCAATAAAAATTATTATCTCTTAATACTAAACAATACAGGATTAAGGAAAGATAGAACTACAATAACAAGAAACATTACAAATGATACAGCATCTCCTACTAAATTAAATTCATCTACAACGATACCTTCTTGCCAGATATTAATAGCACCCACTATTAGACATACTAATGAAATACTTATAACAGTAAATCCATTGAGTTGCTTCCATTTCTTTTTAAATAGAATTAAAATCAGTAACAATAACAAAACCGAAATCATGGTAATAAAAACAGGTCTAAAAACCGCTAATTCCATTACGTCACCCATCCTCAAAATTAGTCAACATCCACATTTTACCATAAATTCCAAAACAACGTTTCATTTATTTTCTATTTTTGAGATATTAGACATAAGAAACAAGAGCATTCATCCTTTTTGGATAGATGCTCTTGTTAACGAAAAATAATAACCATACAAATCTAGATGATACAACCATTGATTTCAGTTGTTCATTTACAAACATCCATTCGCAAATTGTTATTAAACTCCCAACGAGTTAAATGTTCTCTCATTCCTATATTATTTTGCCTCATAATTCTAGGGCTTACTCTCCTACCAAACCGTCCTTATCAGCATCGTGCATATAGGGGTATAACCAATGGTCACTCGTTATTGGCATACTGAACCCTGCTGCTTTTGCTTCTTTAATCGTCACCTGTCCATTACCGTCTGTATCAACACTAGAAATATCACCATCTGTGTTTGAACTAGTTGAATCAGAAGGCTTACTTCCTGTTAAACCGAGAGATGCGTTCACTTCATCAGGGTTCACATTGTCAAATGTATCTACAATCTCGTTCCCCATTAAAGTATAGCTATACTGATAACTTGAAGGAATCTGCGTTTTCGTATCCGGATATGTGATTATTGCTTCAAAATTAGTGGCTCCACCTGCGCTACGGATTGCGTCTTCCATATAAGCTTGATCACCATGTCGGTTAAGCGTACTATCTTGTGGAGTAATATTGTAAGCATTCGATACCCCTCCCAGAGAATCAGCAATGATATGTCCTTCATCTAAAACGTCACTTTCGACACCAGGAACCTTTGCCTCATCAGAGTAATATCTGCCAGACGATAATACAGGTTCGTTCTGGTCATCTTGAAGAGTGATTTCACCAGCAATAACACGAACTAGCTGCCCGTATTCATTAGTAAATGCCCAATATTTACGGTCCCCATAACCAATGTCAACGACGACATTAGGTTCACGATATCCAGACAAATCTCCACCATCCACTTCAATAAGTTTGTACCCTGAGAACAGTTCCTTATTTGTTTCGGTTGGTGTTTCCTCTTCCACTGATTCATTAACCAACGCAGTATCAGCTTCTTCTTTTTCACTAGTTTTATCTGTATTAACTGTGGTTACTTCTTGTGAATCTGTCTTTTCATCTGTAATGGACACATCTTCTACGTTGGTACATCCAACAAGAAAGATAGTCGTTAAAAGTAAGATTAAATAGTTCATTTTTATTTTAGTACTCTCCTATAATAATTCTATTAAACTCGGGATGTTAACAGAGATTAATGCTGGGTTTTCGTTCAATTTTTCATGAAACGAAATGATTTAAATATCGAGATATAATAATGTATTTACGATAAACTTTATTTATATCCTATTTGCACCATCACAATAAGAAAAAATGGCTCTTCTTTTTTATTATACAGATTAATAGTATTACATCACAATATAATATTCTTTAGCTTATACTATAGTTCTACATGTCCATCCGTTTTCTAATGTTAATGTTCATATTTAAAACTTCGTTATTCATTACAATATCTCATAAAAGGTGCAGGATGTATTTGTCCACCTAGTACCTTTTACTAATATAAAAAATGCAAGTGAGGACCTGTACTGTCGCCTGTATTCCCCACCTCACTTATAACCTCTCCTTGTTTAACTTTCTGCCCAACTTTTTATACTTCTAGTTAAAGGGAACTGGATATTTTGTTTAGCGTTTTACAAAATCTTTCTCCACATGCATTTCCCTAAGTCTTTAATCTGCTGTTAATCTCCCATAAAAAAAGCACCTCCAATTGTTAGAATATGTCTAACAATTGGAGGTACCTTCACTAATAGTCTGAGTCTTTTTGTACAGATTAAAGGCATTAAAAATAACCATATATTAATACACCTTTCTGTCTTTACTAGTATTTCGTACACTGTAACTCCACTTCCCTTTTTATCCATTCGTACTGCTTTCGATAAGCTGGAAAAAATACATTGAATCCATCCTTTCGAATAACTTTATTTTTATAAAGGGATTCTTGGGGAAGAATTCTGTTGTATTGTCCTATACTGATATACCAATCTACCAGATCACGGAGTCGTGGATAGGTAGAATCCCGAATTAAATGCATAGTATAAATAATTTTTGCCAGTTGATTTTCATCTTTCATCAACATTGCATGACTCATATATATCTTGACAAAATCCCATGATTCAGCTCCATTCATTGAACCAAAAACAAAATCCTCTGGTTCAAGTATCTGTGTAAATATAAACTCATTGGCATTTGGCATTATTTTAATACTATTATCGAAAATTCTTTCCATAAAAATATGTTTCAATGTTTTAATAATGGAAAACTCAAATTTAGGATTATCAAAATGGAGAAGTTGCTTTTGAAATATTTTATAAACAAATGACTTATCCCCTTCATAGAGAATAGCTTGATTGGCAATATAAAAGATGGAGTAACCCTTCTTAATATATTTAATTCTTGTTAAAGTACCGTGATAATAATTTTCGTTAATATTCTCAAGAATGTAATGGTTAAGCATATTGAGACAAATAAAAATTGCATAATAAGGCTGATGGCAGATTAACAGAATAATGCATAAAATAACAGAAAACACTATTCTAAATATGAATCCTGTTTTTTCAGAATCTATTAATTGCGTATCAAATTCCTTTAGTTGTTTTTCTGTTTGGATTCGAGAATATATATCCATGGGAAAAAAACTTTTATAGCAATCAAAAGGATCCCAAATTAAGTTTAATTTAAATGACGTACTAAAATTTATAAGAAATGGGTAAAAGACTAGAGCAATAGGTGGTTTTTTATTTTTCATCCAGTATAAAAACCTTCCTAAATTACATATGAATTCATACCAGATTACTATAAAGAAATATGAGATCATTGTTACAACATATGTTACAATAATTGCTTTTAGAGTAATATTTTGAAAACCATCGTTGTATTGATATAAAAAGACAAGTGAGAAATAAACTAAATTTATATATAGGAAGATAATGAATCTCGAAATTTTGAACATTTTATCACTCCTACTTCAAATAATTTAAGTTTTAACATTCACTATAAATGAAAACAACCAAGTGGATTTGAGTCAATAATTTGGACACAAAAAAGTTAAGTATTAAGCGGTTCTTCTAATCTGATCCTCCATAGCTTGAGGTGTTTGATAGTCGATGCTGCTGTGAATTCTTTTTCTGTTGTACCAGCCCTCTATAAACTGAAACATGGCCAGCTTCGCTGCCCGGTAGTCAGTGTACTGGGTATGATAGACTTCTTCTTTCTTTAATATGGCGTGAAATGACTCTATACAGGCATTGTCATAAGGACAGCCTTTCTGACTGAAAGACTGCCTGATTCCGTATTTTTGGACATGCTGAGTAAACTCACTGCTGGTATATTGTGAGCCAAGATCGGTATGAAGAATTAAGCCCTTTCGGGGCTTTTGAGAAAAACAGGCGTTTTGAAGTGCTTCGATCACTAATTCCGAAGTCATAAAACGAGAAAAAGAATAGCCAACAATTTTTTTCGAATGCAGATCCAATACAGAGGCCAGATAGCACCAGCCGTCTTTTACCGTAGGAATATACGTAATATCTGCCACCCATTTCTCATTAATCGTGCAGGTAGAGAAGTCTCTTTTTAAAAGATTACCCAGCTGCACAACCTTTTCCTTTGAGGGGAAAGGACGGTATTTTTTCCTGGTAATCGAACGGATGCCTGCCTTTCTCATCAAGCGCTGGACACGTTTCAGGCTTAAACAAACCCCGTTGTTTGATAAGGTCTTATGGATTTTCGGTGCGCCATAACGCGCCTTACTTTCCAGGTGAATCCGTTGGATTTCCTGCGTGAGTTCCTGGTTTTCCAGTTCACGTTTTGACGTCGTTTTTTCAAGGGAGCCATAGTAACTGCTTCTTGGCACGGCCAGTACTTCGCACATTTTCTGGACGGGATATTGATCCTTGTGTTCCTCGATAAAATCGATGAGCTCTGATTCGGTTACTTTTTCGCGAATATGGCCATAGCCTTTTTTAGGATTTCTACCTCCTGTTTTAACCGAAGGTTTTCTTTCTGAATCTCGGCTAACTCTTTTGGTGTCAGCGCCTCTTTTTCTGAACCAATAGGGGTAAAGTCTTTCACCCATTTATAAATCGTTACTTCTGATACGCCATATTCGCTGCTTAATTCTTTAACCGGGCTGCCGGAATGATACAAATCCACAATCGTTTTCTTAAAATCATCGTTATATTTTTTGCCTGCAGGTTTACGTTCCAATTCGGACACATCCTCTCAAAATAATTGTAAGGACTTAATTAAATTGTGTCCATGAAACTATACTAACTCCACAAGTACTATAAGCTAGTTAATTTAATAGTAATTGGTTGTTAAACGAATGAGTGCCAATGTTAGACCTCCATGATCCAAAGCATTCGAACTACCTCTTTTAAGCAATACTTTTCATATTCTTACCAAATGACTACTTGACCATCCTCCTTCCAAATAGGTCATTTCGTCTTCTTGTATCCCACATAATTTTTGGGCATAAATAGCTCCATTCTCACTTCCTAAAAATCTTAATTTCCAAATACTTATTGTACGTAAGGTTGTTCTCAACCCTAATAATTATTACCTTTATTTCTATCACTCCATTACATTAATCACATTTTTTTAGCAACAATTCCACTATGTCAATTTGTTTCTTCTTTTAACTCTTTTTATCCTGTATGTTCACAAAAAATACATAAACATTTAAGTCAATTACATTACCTATACTCAATACTCTCTTTAATTTACGGGTAATATCTCACAGAAAATTAGAATTAAATGTAACCATTTCGATTATTGCTCCGATAGTATAATTGTAATAGAATATCCTATGTCTTGCTTCAGTTTACCGATGTATTCCTCGCTTTACAGTCTCTTGCTAAAAGAGAATTAATTTAGCACAAACAACGGAAGCTTTTATTAAAACTAATAATATTTTGAGTAGGTACCGCCCACTATCAGCTTTGGTTGCAGTAATCTTAATTTTCCGTAAAAGATCTCGCTGAGATGGTAATTAAGGAAAATTCTCTACTTAATAATAGATATAATTTCTTTACCAAATGAGTACAAAAAAACAGCTGCTTTGATTCTCACAGCTGTTTCCGCACATATTACATACCGGTTTTATATTTCTTTTCACTCGAAGAGGTGCTTTTACTATCAAGCTTCGCTTTTTTTTCGCGCCATTCCTCTTTTACATACTCCATTGGAATTGCATCAACGGTTTGTTCACTTTCAAATTTATCAAAAAGGCTTTCGTTTTCTGTCGGATACTAATCAGGCTTGTCTATGTTTATTTGTTAATCTTGAAGCTTCATATGAATCTTATGAGGTTTTAATTGATCATAATACAGAATTCACAGGTGATATAACTAGTATGGAAAAATTAAAAGAAAAATTTGATAAAGATGACAAGTTCGATGCTAGCCTATGGGTAAAAGATAAAGGCAAAAATAGCGACATCAACTATAAGGTAGTCACGAAGATAAATATATTAGTATAGAAGAATCTTAACTTCCACTAGCAACAATAATCAATTGATATTAAACTAAGAATTACAAAAAGCTAATCACTTTTATCTTTCGAAAACGCAACGTATTGTCTTATTTACTATTAAAAAGCGTATAATAAAACTTCCCCTTCATAAATCGGCGAATTAACTAATGCAGAAAGCTTATACCTCATTATTTCTGCTGCTTCCTAGGGTTTAAGTGAACCCTTCAGCTGTATCAACGTTTAGGCACTGGCATTCTATCGTGAACATCTAATGTAACATCGTTTAGTTTTGTCGTTATAATCGTGCAGGTTGCAGTGGATTCCCATCTTCCTTCCACACACCATAAAAAACTAGCAAAAGTAAAAGGTATTTTATCTTTTCTTTAAATTAATATAAAGAAGGACTTATCTCTAAAAGGCTAAAATTCTGCTTTGTATCTCGATATTCCCACCATTCTTTATCATAGCCAACAAAGCCCGCCTCTTTCATAGCCTTATCCATTATCTTATAATATTTTTCTTGCTCACTATTACGCTTATAATTTCTATAAGCTTTTGATGAAAATTCATCGAATTTACTTTGCATAGGTACTTCTTTTCCATTTTTCAAGAAACATATAGTCATATCAATTGTAGCACCCAGTTGATGCCCCCTAATATTTGTTGGATCAGGCTTTGCCACAAACTTAGAATTAGGATACGCTTTCCATAATGTTTCTTGTGCCGCATAAGGACGATATGCATCCCAAATCTTGATTGTATAACCTTTCTTTTTTAATATTGCATTAGCTTTAGCTAATTTTTCTGCCGAACTTTTTCTTAAAATTGCTTGATTGAAATTATATATTCTTTTACCAGTAAAGTTACTTTTCGTATTATATTTTAAATCTACTATAATACTCTTATCTAAATTTTTCACATTAGTAAATTCTGAACTTTTCTGATTTGATTTTTGCATAACATATTTATTACTTACATATCCTGTCTTCTTATTAAAATTAATCTTATACCATCCGCCGGATGTTTTACTTATGACTGTAATTTTTGTTCCCTTTTTTACAGTTCCAATAGATTTGTAATTAGTTCCCGCTCCATTTCTAACATTTAAGGAGCTTGCCATTACAATATAAGAAGTTTTACTTGATGTGGAACTTTTGCTTGATGTTGATCCAGAAGATTTATTTGATGTTGAATTGCTAGAAGGCTTGTTTACTTTTACATAGCTACCACTAACGTATCCGGTTTTACCCTTATAAGTGATTTTGTACCAACCATTTGATTCCTTTTTCTGTACAGTGAGTTTCGTATTTTTCTTAACGGAACCAATCACTTTATTTTTCGTACTTTTACCACTTCGGACATTTAGGGTGCTTGCTGTCACCGTATATGTAGTTTTGCTTGAGGTTGAGGCTTTTGAAGTAGAGCTACTTGATGAAGTGGTTTTTTTAACGTATGAGCCGCTGACATAACCTGTTTTATTTTTGTATTTAATTTTATACCAGCCATTAGACTCTTTCTTTTGGACACTTAATTTTGTTCCTTTTTTTACTGAACCAATTATTTTATTTTTCGTACTTTTTCCGCTACGGACATTTAACGTGCTTGCTGTTACAGTATAGGTTGTTATACTCGCTGCTTCAACTGTTAATGGTTTTGCAATGAATTCCTCTCCTGTAACAAACCCAGAACTTATTACCAAGACTGTTACTAGAATTACAATAGGTTTTTTCCATTTTTTCAATACATCTCACTTCCTTTCTCAATTTGTAATTTTTACAATTAAAAGGACATAATCTAATTCAAATTATTTTTCTCATTATTTATGTCCTCAATTAATATTTTCCTAATCCAGATTCAGGTGTTTGAATAATAACAGGGTTCTTATCAGGTTTTAGCCATTTTAATATATTTGATACATTTGTTTTGGATGTAGCAGTACATCCAAGCGTGTATCCAGACTTTCCTGCTACATGAAAGAATATAGCACTACCTTTGCCCGCAACTGGTTTATTTGTATTGTAATTAATAACAAAGCCCAGGTCATATTCTGCGATATTCATTTTCTCCGCACTCTTCCATCTTCCTTTGTTTTTTGAAGCTTTCTGCCAAGTGTTATAAAGAGAAGACTTCGGATCATCTACCCATACATCATCACTGGTTATTTTCCGATAAGGTAGTTTAGTACCGGGATTAGCTCCACGCCCAAATGCTGTTCCTATTGTGTACTTACCAGTTGGAGAAGCTTTCGAGCTTTCTGACATCTTATCTGTCATTCCATCCTTGCCAACCACTCCAGAAATAGAATGCACTTGTTTCCACTTTCCATTAGCTTTTTCAAATGTACGGATAGTTGCTGATTTCGTACTAGAATTTGCAGCTGTTACTAAAATTACTTGTTGGGATTTCCCAAGTGTCTTCATACTATTCACTTGATCTACTATAGACTTTTTTGCTTGAGTTTTTGTTGTTGATGAGGATACCTTTACGTAAGAACCACTGACATAACCTGTCTTACCTTTAAAGGTAATTTTGTACCAACCATTAGATTCTTTCTTTTGTACAGTTAGTTTTGTATTTTTCTTGATTGAACCAATTACCTTAAACTTTGTACTTTTACCACTTCGGACGTTAAGGGTACTTGCTGTCACTGTATAGGTTGTTTTACTTGAGGTTGAGGCTTTTGAAGTAGAGTTACTAGTTGAAGTGGTTTTTTTAACATACGTTCCGCTGACATAACCTGTTTTATTTTTAAACTTAATCTTATACCAGCCATTAGATTCTTTCTTTTGAACACTTAACTTCGTTCCTTTTTTCACTGTACCAATTACTTTGTTTTTTGTACTTTTACCGCTTCGGACATTTAACGTGCTTGCAGTTACAGTATAGGTTGTTGTACTCGTTGCTTCAACGGTTAATGGTTTTGTAAACAATCTCTCTCCTGTAATAAAGCCCGAACTTATTACTATGGATGTAACCAAAACCGCAATTGGCTTTTTCCATTTTTTCAATTAATTCACTTCCTTTCTATTTGTCTCTATCATTCTAACAACTTTTTCTCACTAAAAATGCATAATTCTACAATGTTCGCAAATTTGTAAGATTTACAGCACCATCTTTCACCATGTGTCACTTCCTTTCCTTGCAAGATATGGATATATATACTGGATTTTCTTTAAGGTACTTTTAGAAACTGGAATGAGAAAAGGCGAAGCAGCTGCTTTAACTTGGGATGATATCGACTTAGAAGAAGGAACGATAAGTATTACTAAAACTCTAGATTTCCAAGCTAAAAATAATGAAGTGCTGTTTGGAGATACTAAAACCTATCACTCTTTCCGTACAATATCAATTAGAAAAGGCTTAATAAAGGATTTAACATTCCATAGAGAATATCAAAATCAAAATAAATTAATATTAAAGGATAATTATATACATGAACTTGATTTAGTCTTATGCAGAAATAACGGAAACTTCATGCCAAAATCAAGCTTATTTAATGCGATGGAAAGGATTTTAAAAAAGGGAGACTTAGATCAAATACCGATACGTGCACTTCGCGTTTCTCATGCTTTATTACTACCTGATTAAGGCAAGCATTAACTATATAGAAAAAAGACTTGGTCATAAAAACTACCAAGTCACTGTTGATATATATACATATTTCTAAGAAAATCGAGAAAGACACCTTTGAAAAATATGAAAACCATATGGGTAATGTTTTAGGTCATTAGATATTTCGGGGGGCATTTTTGGGGCGTTTGTTCGTCTGCAAAAAGCAACTCTTAAAACCCCCTATTATTAGAACTCAAAACCCACTTATATGCAACGAATTCCAAACCCAGAAGTACTGCTAATACTCTACTATAATCCCTAGATCTCTTTCCCTTCGTCTTTCTAGCGGAGATAAAACTATTAAATTCACTAAATTGTAATAAAATTTTATGTAAATAGTATTATGAAACTATTTTCTAATACTTTATTACAGAATTCTAAAACTAAATAAATTGACTGAAAAATATGATAATATATCACGTACCGGTTCATTAATCTGTTTTAAAAGTCGGAAGGGAAATAATTTGTTTAAGAAAATATCTACTTTTGCCTGAGCTGTCTTTATAATTGGAGTCAGTTTTAACTCAATAAGCAGCTATTCTATAATCAAGTGATATTACAACTTAATTCAATTAAGGAGCAGATAAAGAACGATAAAAACATGACAGAGGACGAAAAACAGCACTTTAGTTTGCAAGGGACAGATATTGTCGAAGAATTTTTAGCAAATGATCCAGACTTGGTTGCTGACAAAACCTCTTCTAAATTAATAGTTTAAATGAAATTGACAGTCTTTTATATGATGTTGCAAACCAAAAAGGAAATACTGAGTTCGTTAATGAATCTAAAGTAGGTGCTTCAAGAGCCATAAGCGGTTGGAGTGGGAAAGGAGATATCCTGATAAGTTTTAGGGCTAAAACAGGTGGTTTTGCTCTTGGACATGCTGGTATCTTAAGTACTACGAAAGATAAAGTAATTGAAGCTCTCCCTAAACCAGGAGTGGTACATCAATCTGCCTCAAAGTATTGGTCAACTGTTCCTGATGAACAACAATATTATGTAAAAAATGCACCTGATAAAGCATATATCAATGCTGTAAATTATGCGATGAAACAAGTAGGTGACCCTTATAAACTGAAAACTACGATAGGTAATGAATCACAGTGGTATTGCTCTAAATTAGTTTATAAAGCTTGGAAGTCTGCTGGATACAGTATTGGAGGTGGTAAACCAAAATTAATAACTGTTTTACCTTATGATATAGCTGCAGATTATGACACCGTTTCATATAAAAAAAAATCCATACTAAGTAACCTTGATAATCGTGTGCAATAACTGTACACGATTATCTGTTTAAATGCTTTTCTATATTATCCTGACGGAAGGAGAATGATATGAAGTTTTTCCTAGTAATTTCACTTGTATTTACACTAAGTAGTTGTATCCAATTAGAAAAACCTGTAACTGATATAAGAAAGTTTTCTTTAGAAAAAAATAACGGTTATTTGCTATTTCATTTCCATACACCTTTTACCCAAGATGGATATATAAAACAGATTGACTTAAATGGAAATGAAATTCAAAAGTACAATATAGAAGATTCACTCTTCGCTCCTTCAGATGTATTTAAATTTGATAACAATTTTTATTTTGCCAGCGGTGCATATTCAAATGACAATAAAGTTATTAATTATAATCCCCAAACAAAGAAAATGAGTTTGATAGAAACAAAACAAAAAAAATATATAGAAAAGTATTTTAAAAAAAGTAATTCTGAATATATAATAACTATTCTTGATTCCAATAATCAGAATGAATATTGCGATATTACTTTAAAAAAATGCAATTACTTATCAGAAGCATTCAGAACACATGATATAACCGTACTAGAAAATTATGTAATTGCGGTAGGTATAAACAAATCTGCAATTAATGATCAAAAAGGTATCTTACAAATTAAAAAAATGGATAGTAACTTTAAACCTTTAGAAGAAATACACTTGGATAATATGCCTAATTATTTTACTTATACTAGTCCAGATGAAAAACTTTATTTATTTATGTTCAATGGAGATATAGTTAGTATAGACAGCGACTTAAATATCAAAAAATTTCCATTCTATTCTTTCGCTCCCTTTTCTGGTAACCCTAAGATTATAACTTATAATAAAAATGTTAGCATAGACAATAACACAATACTAATAAACTTTAAACTAAATGATGAAGATAAGTCCTATCTAGCTAAATTAAACTTTGATAAAGCTACACCTACGATGCAAATCATTTCTAGTAATACAGATGAACAAATATTAAATGTTGATGACTCAAAACCCGAAGTATATACACGTTCATACGTAAATGATAAAACAATAATTACAGTAAGAGATATTACTACTCTGAAAGTAATAAAAACTATCCTACTAGAAAGTGACGATCCAATTTATTTTGTAGATAATATTGAATAATAAAGTGATAAAATTCAACAGATTTGAAAATGTATTCATCTCATGACCACTAGTTTATTGGATATTCAGGGTTAGGATATTAGCAATTGCTCAAAAAACAACTTTATAAATAAGAAAAGCCCTGACACCAACAGTGTCAAGGCTTCTTCCTTTTAATACATTTCCATGTATTGATCTCTCTCCCATGGATGCACTTGTGTGCGGAACATATCCCACTCAATCTCTTTAGCTTCTACAAAGTGTACGAAAATATGCTCTCCTAAAGCGTCAATCATTGTTGGATTTTGCTTTAGTTCTGTTAATGCGTCTGCAAGTGTTGATGGCAAATCAACGATGCCTTCTGCAAGGCGTTCTTCTTTGCTCATGATGTAAATGTTGCGGTCTACTGGTGCTGGCGGAGTCAATTCGTTTTTGATTCCGTCAAGGCCTGCTGTCAGCAATGCTGCCATAGCTAGGTATGGGTTTGCTGCTGGGTCTACGCTGCGCACTTCTACGCGTGTGCTTAGACCGCGTGATGCTGGAATACGCATTAATGGTGAACGGTTGCGTGCTGACCATGCAACATAGCATGGTGCTTCGTAGCCTGGCACCAAACGCTTGTAAGAGTTTACTGTGGGGTTGGTGATAGCTGTGAAGCTTGTTGCATGCTTATTGATTCCAGCGATGAATTGAAGAGCTGTTTCGCTCATTTCTAATTCTGTGTTTGGATCGTAGAATGCGTTTTGACCGTTCTTGAATAGGGAAAGGTTACAGTGCATTCCTGATCCGTTTACACCGAACAATGGTTTTGGCATGAATGTTGCATGCAATCCGTGTTTGCGTGCGATTGTTTTTACAACCAATTTAAATGTTTGGATTTGGTCACATGCTGTGATGGCATCCGCGTATTTGAAATCGATTTCGTGTTGTCCTGGAGCTACTTCATGGTGAGATGCTTCAATTTCGAAGCCCATTTCTTCAAGCTCAAGCACGATATCGCGGCGGCAGTTTTCACCAAGGTCTGTTGGCGCAAGGTCGAAATAGCCTCCGTTATCGTTTAATTCAAGGGATGGTTGCCCTTTTTCATCCAATTTAAACAGGAAGAATTCTGGTTCAGGCCCTAAGTTGAAATCAGTAAAGCCGAGGTCTTCCATTTCTTTAAGTACGCGGCGCAAGTTGTTGCGCGGGTCCCCTTCGAATGGTGTACCGTCTGGATTGTAAATATCACAGATTAGTCGTGCAACTTTTCCTTTTTCTGCTGTCCATGGGAAAACTACCCATGTGTTCAAATCTGGATACAGATACATGTCTGATTCTTCGATTCTTACAAATCCTTCGATGGAAGAGCCATCAAACATCATTTTGTTATCAAGGGCTTTATCAAGCTGGCTGATTGGAATCTCAACATTCTTGATAGTTCCTAAAATATCCGTAAATTGAAGTCGAATGAATTTTACATTGCTTTCTTGTGCAAAACGTTTGATATCCTCTTTCGTATAGTTCTTTGCCACGGCTATTTCCTCCTCTTAGTCCCTTTAATATCTATCTCTGAAAAAATCGAGATCCTCCCTGTCCCATTGAATTGCCGCCATTATTAAAACGTCCAGCATTCAACAGCTCCTTGCGCAAAAGTTTACGCAAGTCTTCATCTGTAAGCTCTCTGCGAGCCTTTTCAGCTTCTTTCTTTACATCTTCTGTAAGTACTTGCTTTTCCTTCACTGAGAATATTTGTTTAATTCCAGCGAGGTTAACACCTTGATCGATTAGATCCTTAATTTCCAATAGTTTGTCAATATCCGTTAAGGAAAAAAGTCTTCTGTTGCCATCCGTTCTTGCTGGAGCAATTAATTCGTGTTCTTCGTAGTAGCGAATTTGTCGAGCGGACAGCTCCGTTAACTGCATGACAATACTAATTGGGAATAGAGGCATCGACCGACGAATTTGACTACCAGACATAGCGATTCGGCTCCTTTAGATTAAATTTACCCAATTTCATTATAGTTTTCGAGAGATTTATTGTCAACAAATGTTACAATTTCTAACCTCTGGATGCAGCTCTTTTTTTAAATTGTTATTAGCTTTTGTTCAAGCAGTCTGTTTACTGCCATACAAACAGCGATTTTCACATGCGAATATGTCAATCCACCCTGCACATAAGCAACATATGGTGGTCTGATTGGACCATCAGCAGTAAGCTCAATGCTCGCACCTTGAATGAATGTTCCTGCTGCCATGATTACATCGTCTTCATATCCTGGCATATAGTTAGGATATGGCGTAACATGGGAGTTTACAGGAGATGCGAACTGCACGGCCTGGCAGAATGCGACCATTTTATCCTTATCATCAAATTGCACAGCTTGAATTAAATCTGTGCGCGGTACATTCCATTTCGGCGATGAATTCATGCCGAGTTTTTCTAAGATTGCCGCTGTAAACACGGCACCCTTTAAGCTTTGGCCGACAACATGGGGCGCAAGGAAGAATCCTTGGTACATTTCCTGCAGGCTGTATAGAGAGGCTCCTGCCTCCGCTCCGATTCCCGGTGATGTCATACGGTAAGAGCAGGCTTCTACAAACTTCTCTTTCCCGACGATATAACCGCCTGTTTTGGCAATGCCGCCACCTGGGTTCTTAATTAACGATCCTGCCATCAAATCAGCGCCAACATGGCAAGGCTCAAGAGCTTCTACGAATTCACCGTAGCAATTGTCCACGAATACGACTACATCTGATTTAAGCTCTTTAACAAAAGCAATCATTTCCTTAATTTCTGCAATCGTGAATGACGGTCTTGTTGCATAGCCTTTTGAACGCTGGATGCCGATCATCTTCGTATTGCTTTTAATGCTTGCTGCAATACTCTCAAAATCCGGGCGGCCGTCCTCTTTCAAGTCAACGCTGTTATACGAAATGCCGAATTCCTTTAATGACCCTGTGCCATTTCCTCTGATTCCGACGATTTCCTCTAAAGTATCATAAGGTTTTCCTGTAATATAAAGCAGTTCATCCCCAGGACGAAGCACACCGAACAAGGCAATGCTGATTGCATGAGTGCCCGAGATAATTTGAGGACGGACAAGTCCTGCTTCACCGCCGAACACTTCTGCATAGATTCTTTCAAGTGTGTCTCTGCCAAGATCATCATAGCCGTAGCCTGTAGACGGGATGAAATGAGATTCACTCACTCTGTTATTTTGGAAGCTTTGCAGAACTCTAAATTGATTTTCATCAATGCGCTCATCGATTTTTTTATGAACCTCTTTAACTTGTTCCTCTACCTCTCCGACAAGTACTCGGAGTTTATCGCCAAATGTTAATTGATCGTACATTTCTGTTCTCCTATCGTGTTGCTTTATAAGCTTTTAACTGTCCTGACAAGCTGCTGTCATGTAAACAATAGCCTTTACATGAGTATTGCTGCTCCTCTTCTTCAAAGGCAAGGCTTCTTAGGATAGTCTCATTTTTCAGCTGTGCCAGCAGCTTGCCGTTGCTTGCTGGAACGACAACTTCATAATATTCCATATTCTTGATCATCGTGTCTTCAATTCTCTGTTTCAGACTCATTCTGTCGTCAGCATTCAAAGCGCTGATTTCAATGCTGTCGAGCTTAGAGCTTGGCACGAAATCTGAATGAACAAGATCACGCTTGTTGTAAACAGTAATTTGCGGAATTGCCGGAATTTCCAAGTCTGCAAGCAGTTTATGCACTGTTTCTTCATGCTGATAATATTCTTCATTCGACATGTCTACAACATGCAGTAGCAAATCTGCTTCTCTTACTTCCTCTAATGTGGAACGGAAGGCAGCGACAAGCGTTGTTGGCAAGTCTTGAATAAAACCAACTGTATCAGTAATAAGCGCGCTGAAGCCGCTCGGCAAGATCAGCTTCCTTGTCATTGGATCAAGTGTCGCAAACAGAATATTCTCTTCAAAGGAATCAGCTTCTGCCACGCGGTTAAACAGTGTTGATTTACCAGCGTTTGTATAGCCGACAAGCGCAATTTGGAAGGTTCTGTTGCGTTTTCTTCTTTCCCGGTATCTGTCACGATGTTCAACAATGACATTTAATTGGCTTTTAATATCATCAATTCTGCGGCGGATATGCCGTCTGTCTGATTCGAGTTTTGTTTCACCAGGACCTCTCGTACCGATACCGGCACCGAGTCTGGAAAGCTGGAGTCCTTGTCCGCCAAGGCGCGGCAGCAAATATTGCAGCTGCGCAAGCTCGACTTGCAGCTTACCTTCCTTTGAACGGGCTCTGCCTGCGAAAATGTCCAAAATTAATTGGGTTCTGTCTATGATACGTGCTTCAATGTTTTTTGAAAGATTGCGGACTTGGCTTGGGGACAGTTCATCATTAAAAATAATAATATCTGCATCCAACTCTTCAGCCAATGTCTCCAATTCTTCGACTTTCCCTTTACCTATGTATGTTGAAGGATGAATCCTGTCTCGATTTTGTGTCAAGGAAGCGACAACTTCACCGTGTGCGGTTTCCGTCAAGGAAGCGAGTTCTTCCATTGAATATTCAAATCTTGCTGTGTCATCTGTCGTTTGACAGCCAACAAGAATAACTTTTTCTGTCGATTCTTTTGTTTCGTTCAAAAGAAAACCCTCTTTCTACCTTTTAAGATTATTATAGCAAAAATAACGCTTACTTTCCTGTTCCTGCAACTAGTAGTATGCGATTATTTCTCCTTTAATAAACACGCTTCGCCACTCGCATTCCTTTACAGTAGCATATTACTTGTCAGAAAAACAGCATTTTTTCACAGCCTAACTATTCCTATTAAAACAGACATAAAAATACGAATATATATAAGAAAAACAGGAACATTAAGTTTCCTGTTCCTGTTTTTAGCCTTGTTTAGAAGCCGTTATTCATGAAGGGCATCTCTTCTTTTTGAATGGCCGCTCCTTCGTAAATAAGATCATTGCTTCTCAATGTCATCAGCTCATGCTTGTCATAGTTGCCCTGCATAAGCAAGCGCATGCTTTGAGCACGGATAGACTTTTCTAAAACATTGCGGATATACCTGCCGTTTGAGAAGCTCCGTCCATTTTGCACAGTTCGTACATAGGTCAAGTGTGTTTTTAATGATTTTTCTGCTTCATGGCTCAATGTATACTCCCGCTCAACCAGCATTCTTTTGCCGATTTCCATCAGCTGGTCTGTCGAGTAATCTGGGAAATCGATGACTAAAGGAAAACGAGAGTGAAGTCCCGGGTTCAATGATAAAAAGAAGTCCATTTCCCGTGAGTATCCTGCCAGAATTAAAATAAAGTCATGCTGTTTATCTTCCATATGCTTAACAAGTGTATCGATTGCTTCCTTGCCAAAATCTTTTTCCCCACCCCTGCCTAAGGAGTACGCTTCATCAATAAACAAGATGCCGCCAAGGGCCTTTTTTACAAGATCTCTTGTTTTTTGGGCGGTATGACCAATGTATTCTCCGACAAGATCGGCTCGTTCTGCTTCAATTAAATGTCCCTTAGACAGAACATTCATTTTTTGAAACAACTTGCCAATCAAGCGGGCGACTGTCGTTTTGCCGGTGCCGGGGTTTCCTTTGAACATCATATGAAGAGCTTGCTTGCCCGCCTTCAGACCATGCTCCTCTCTTTTTTTATTTACATAAATCCAGGCATATATTTCTTTAATCATTTTTTTCATTTCGTCCATGCCGACAAGACTGCTTAACTCTTCTTCTATTTCCTTAAGTGCGCTATGCTCACTAGTCATTTTTTTCGGTATCGATTCAGCTTCTGGCAATTCCTTTGGAAGAACCTTCTTTTTCTGCGAATTGATCACAACACTTATCTGTCCATTATTCTTCATCCGGATCGGATGCTCCAAAAGCCACACCTCCTAACGTGGATATGCCTAATTGGCATAAGGCATGTTCGCCTGTTTCTTTTACTCCATAAGTAATATATATTCATGAGTTGACTCATTCATTAGTGAAATTTTAGATATTTACTAAAGTTAAGGGGAAAAAGACGAGTGAAGGGAAGGGATAGTGAGACTCCTATTTACACAAATGAGACAGCGTGAAGACAATTACTGCAAGCTTTTTTAAAAAAAAATTCCAGGCTTTACGCCTGGAATTTTCTTATGCTTGTGTGCCTTCCAAATCAATCTGGACGTTCTTTTGCGGTGCAAAAGTTGAAATAGCATGCTTGTATACTAACTGTTGCTTTCCTTCAGATTCAAATAAAACAGTGAAGTTGTCGAAGCCTTTTATAAGTCCGCGAATTTGAAAACCGTTTAGTAAGAATACTGTTACACTAGTACCATCTTTACGTAATTGATTTAAAAATTGATCTTGGATATTTACTGATTGCTTCATGAAAATCCTCCTCTTTTCTCTCTGTTATTATGTATTCGCTTATTTTTTTAGCATTCCTTCTACATAGTGCGAAATTTCCATTATTTTTTTAGAAATGTCATTTGAAATGACACTATCTGTCATATCAAACCATTTTACACTCATTTTATTGCGAAACCAAGTCAATTGCCTTTTGGCATATCTTCGCGAATTTTGCTTTAATTCAGCGATTGCATCTTCCAATGTTGATCTATCTTCTAAGTACTTATATATTTCCTTATACCCGATCGCTTGGATGGATTGGCAATCTTTAAGGCCTGCATCATAAAAATGCTTCACCTCAGCGAGCAGCCCTTCAGCCATCATTTTATCAACACGGCTGTTAATTCTTTCGTATAGGAGCTCTCTGTCCATCGTTAAGCCAATAATGGCTGCATCATAAAGCATTTCCGGGCTTTGGTTTTCTTGAAGCTCTGAGACAGGTTTGCCTGTAACATGATAAACTTCCAGCGCTCTAATGACCCTGCGGACATTATGATGATGGATGCTTGCTGCTGTTGCCGGATCGACCTGTTCGAGCATATTATGTACCTCTAAAGTGCCTTTTTGTTCGGCAAGTGCTTCTAATGATTTCCGATAGTCTAAATCTGTAGGCGCTTCTTGAAATTGATAGTCATACAGCACTGATTGAATATATAGGCCTGTGCCGCCGACAATAAAGGGAAGCTTTCCGCGGCTTTTAATTTCCTCAATCTTGCTGCGGACTAGTGTTTGAAACTCAGCTACAGAAAAGGCTTCATCTGGATTGACAATATCAATCAGATGGTGAGGAATACCTTCCATTTCTTCCTCTGTAATCTTGGCTGTTCCGATATCCATTCCTTTATAGATTTGCATCGAATCGCCGCTGATGATTTCTCCATTGAATCTTTTAGCCAATTCAATGCTTAAGTTCGTTTTCCCAACAGCTGTTGGACCAATTAATACGATTATTTTTTCCTTATCTGTCAAACCATTCAACTGCCTTTTTTAACTTTTTAGCACAAGTAATCTTGACTTTGTTTATTGTACCATAAATGCTTGCCATAGTTTAACATCTAACCATTATTGCCTGGGTTTTGCGGAAATATACCAAGATTTGAGGCTTAATCTGTGATAATTTCTTTATTATTTGTTCCAAGAATAACAATTTTATAAGGGTCATCACCAGTGACTTCTTTTATTTTTTTGTTTTCCAAAAATATAGCAATACTT
Organism: Niallia sp. Man26; assembly: GCF_022049065.2. NCBI lineage: Bacteria > Bacillati > Bacillota > Bacilli > Caryophanales > Bacillaceae > Niallia > Niallia sp. Man26. Next base: position 1,665,445 of record NZ_CP095743.1, on the reverse strand, counting down.
CTTTTTACTTCTCGGGCAATTTTCTCTCTGTCCTTGTCAGCATTAGTCAATTGCAGATTTATTTCTATTTTCATTATTCCGCCAGTAGAATATATGTTGATATTTTGGAATAAGTATTCTTCTTCCATAAGAAAAGCTGTGTTTATAAAGTATCCGACATTATTCCAGCGGCCTTGTTTTTCTTGTTCCTTATAGCTGTATTCTTCGAAAATTAGTTTCCGCTTATCTTCGTACTCCTCCAGCACAGTTTCAGCAATATTTTTAACTTTTTGTTTTTTGTCTGCTTCTAGTTCCGTCGGAATATGGATATACCAGGCGTCAGCTGTCCAAAAGACCCAAGAACCATAGCCCCCCATTTCTACATCGATTTTATTTAATAGCTTGTCCGTTATTTCAGATGAAATGTCTGTTTCTTCGTCTGCCTCTGCGTCAACCTCCTCTATGTCCGCTTCCTCCATTACGTAAAATTGTGGTTCTAAATAATAGGAAAGGTTTCTTTCTTTCATTTCATTTTCAACCATTGTGATAATATCCTTTTGCTTCGCTTCGTTTTCTTTCCCTTCTATGTCCAAATAAGCATATTCGACCTGACTATCTATGTAAAAACTCACATTTTCATAACCAGCTTCACTAATTATCTCAGCAATTTCATTTTCTATTTCTGTTATTCTGCTTGACTCGTTATATAACTTCATTAAATCGAGACCAGGCTTAACCTCTGCTTCCGCTTTAAGCGTCTCATTAACTGTCCCACCAAGAAACAGAAACAAAAGCACAGCAGCCACTGACAGCAGCCGTTTTTTCTTGAAAGCATGCTTTTGTTCGTCATTATTTAAAGAGGATATCTCTATATCTCTCCATTCATTTCGCCACTGCTGCTGCAAATTTTGAGAATTTTCAATTGCAAACGAAGAAGACTTCCAAATTGGCAGCACAGTCATTAGTTGCTGCTTCCCTTCTTTTTCAGAGCAACCCATAATTTTCGCAAGTTGCCGGATATTAAAACCTTTATAATAATACAGCACGAGCAGCAATCTTGCTGGTTTGTCCACTTTCTGCAAACTCAGGGACAAAGGCTTGTTTTTTCTATATTCCCTATCATGGTCTTTCTGTTTATATGGTGTATTTTCTAATTGTTTGCAGAACAGTTTTAGCAGTGTTAGTTCAGACGTGATGGGAAAAAGAGCGTTTCTTGCTTCCTTTTTTGTTTCTTCTATTAAAAAGGCAGCTTCCGCTTCCTCATCCGCCACCATTCTTGCAATTATTTCAAGCTCTTGATATAGGAAAGTGATCTCTGCCTGCTTTTTATTCATACTCGCCAATCCACTACTCCCTTTCTATTAAACAATTCCAACTCTTAAAACGATTGTTTTGTATAGAATTCCATCATTACCATTTTATAGGGAGGTTAAAGAAAAGTCATTAAATTGTGACATTTTAAATAAAAAACTGTTTTCCTCGCGCATGAAGGAAAACAGTTAGGAAGAATGATATTTTTAGATTTTCAGCATTCTGTCTAATGCTAGCTTTGCCAGTTTTGCAACCCCTTCTTCCACAACAATACGATTGCTCTCAAATCCGTCCTCAACTGACTCAAGACACCACACAAAATGCGGCAAGTCAATACGATTCATGGTCAGGCATGCGCACATATATGGATTTAAGCTGATAATATGCTTGTCAGGATGTTGGTGCATGATTCTGTTCACTAGGTTCATTTCTGTGCCAACCGCAAAGGAGCTGCCTGGTGCAGCTTTTTCTATTTCGGTGATAATGTAATTGGTTGAGCCTGCCATATCGGAAAGGGCAACGACTTCACGGCTGCATTCTGGATGAACAATTATTTTCATGTCAGGATGCTGTTTTCTTACTTGCTCGATATTTTTTGTCGTGAAGTTTTCATGCACAGAGCAATGCCCTTTCCACAGGATTACCTTTACTTTTTCTATGTCGCCCTCATATTGTAAGCTGCTTTGAATCGGGTCCCAAACAGCCATGCTATCAAGGGGGATGCCGAGCTTATATGCTGTGTTTCTGCCTAAATGCTGGTCTGGCAAAAACAAGAGCCTTTCCTTTTGGGTTAGAGCCCACTCTACCATCTTTTCGGCATTGGAGGAGGTTACTGTCGCACCGCCGTGTTCTCCGACAAATGCTTTAATGGCGGCTGTTGAATTGACGTATGTTAATGGGATAATCGTATCGCCAAATTGGGCCTGTAGCGCCTCCCACGCCCGATTTGTTTGATGGATGTCTGCCATATCAGCCATTGAGCAGCCTGCTCTCATGTCAGGCAAATACACCTTTTGCTCATTCGTTGTCAAAATATCGGCTGTTTCTGCCATAAAGTGGACACCGCAAAAGACGATAAACTCAGCCTTTCGGTTTGCGGCAGCCACTTGAGCTAGTTGGAGACTGTCTCCTGTTGCGTCGGAAAACTGGATAACCTCATCTTTCTGATAATGATGTCCTGGAACAAACAATCGGTCACCAAGCTTCCGTTTTACAGCCCAGGCTCTTTCTTCCAGTTCTGTCACGTTCATGGTTAAATAATGTTCTGGTATTTGTCTTTTGTTTGCCTGAAGGCTCTCTAGTAAGTTCATAAGCTATCTCCCCCTCCTATTTCTTCTCTAGTCCAGTTTTACTTGGACGCTAATATCTAGTGCTTGTGCAGAATGTGTTAAAAAGCCTAGTGAAATATAATCAACACCACAATCTTTATAGGAAGCTAAATTGGCTAATGTTATGCCGCCAGATGCTTCTGTTGTCACTGTTTCCGGAACATGTGTAATCCAATCTGCTATTTCAGCAGGTGTGCGGTTGTCAAACATGATTACATCTGCTCCTGCTGCAAGTGCCTCTGTCATTTGTGCAAATGATTCTGTCTCTACTTCCACCTTAACCATATGGCCAATAGAATTTTTGACTGCCCGAACGGCCTCCGTAATACTGCCAGCAAAAGCAATATGGTTATCCTTTATCATGACGGCATCGTATAAACCAAACCGGTGATTAAATCCGCCACCGACTGTGACGGCGTATTTTTCAAGCATTCTTAGGCCTGGTGTCGTTTTTCTTGTATCGCATATTTTTGTATAGCCGCTGTTAAGTGCTTCAACTGCCTTGTTTGTAATGGTAGCTATACCGCTCATTCTCTGAATCAGATTAAGAATAACTCGCTCTCCTTTCAGCAAATGGACAACAGCGCCACTAACGGTTGCAATTGGCTGACCAGGCTCCAGTTTTTGACCGTCTTCTACATGCAGTTGGATCTTGATTGAGTTATCAAGAATAAGAAAACCTTGTTCAATTATGTCTTTTCCGCAAAAAATGCCACTTGCTTTGGACAGGAATATAATTTCTCCTGTTTGTTTCTTTGGAAAAATGATGTCTGTTGTTAAGTCCCGATCGCCAATATCCTCCATAAAAAATTGTTCAAGTTGCTGTCGCAATTTTAGCTGATTCATTTGCCACACCCTTTTCTTCGTATCGATTTAAAATGATTGTTTTCTTTCTCCAGCTGTCTGATTCTTGTGGATAATCACTGCGATAGTGACCGCCTCTGCTTTCTGTCCTTTGCAAAGATGCCTTTGTGATTAACTGTGCTGTCAGCACCATGAAGTATGTCTCATACTCTTCCTTGGTGTAATTGGTTGTATGCTCTTCTCCTTTTTCCCCGCGCAGCAAAGACTCTAACCAAAATAAATGGTCTTGCAGTTTTTGCTCTGTCCTCACAATCCCGACTGCTTCCATCGTTCTTTTTTGCAGTTCCTTTCTGCTGGGAAGCTTAGTCACATAGTGCTGGCGGGAAGCCGCTTCCTTCCAGGCAGAAGTTATACAGGGCTGTTCATTCAGCCGGTTCGCCAGCTCGCTGCCCATATACAGTCCTTCAAGCAAAGAATTGCTGGCTAAACGGTTAGCACCGTGCAAGCCAGTGCAGGCTGCTTCGCCAATTGCATAAAGGCCGTTAATCGATGTTCTGCCCCCTAAATCTGTTTCAATTCCGCCCATTAGGAAATGGCAGCCTGGAGCAACCGGAATTCTGTTTCGTCGCAAATCAACGCCATGCTGCTGACATAAAGAGGAGATGGCGGGGAAACGGGCTGTAAAGTTTGGTACAGTCGAAATATCTAAATAAACAGATTTCCCTGCTTGTAAGTATCGATAAATCTCCTGTGAAACGATATGTCTTGGAGCTAAGTCGCCTAAAGGATGGACTCCCTCCATAATCCGTACTCCCTTTTCATTTACAAGCACCGCACCTTCTCCTCTGACCGCTTCAGAGACAAGCCCTGCGGTTTTGCCATTCAAATACAGCAAGGTCGGATGGAATTGAATAAACTCCATGTCTGCGATATTCGCTCCTGCCAAATAAGCGAGCGCTATTCCGTCGCCTGTAATAGTTTGGGCATTTGAGGTATATTCATAAACCTGGCCGCAGCCTCCCGTGGCAATAATTGTCTGGTCTGCATAAAAGCTTTTCTCTGTACCATCATCCAGAATGCCTTTTGCACCGATGCAGCTGCCGCATTCTGACAGAATCAGCTCATGAACTAACACGTTTTCCGTCACCTTTACATGCAGCGGCATCGTTGCTGCGAGGAACTCCATTACCTTTTTCCCTGTCTCATCTCCTCCGCTATGGACAATTCGTTTTTTCGAATGAGCTCCTTCCATGCCGAGATTCCAGCTCCCTATGACATCTTGATCAAATTGACAGCCCGCTGCCGCCAAATCATGGAGAAGAATTGGTGCCGCGCTGGTTACCTTTTTGACAGCATCGGCATGGTTGTGGAATCTGCCTGCTTCCAAGGTGTCAAGGGCGTGCAGCTGAAAACTATCGTCAGCACTTATGCTTGCGGCAATTCCACCTTGCGCTAAGTAAGAATTGCTGCTGAAAATGGTGCCTTTTGTGAGAATCATCACATTTAAATGTGGAGAAAGCTTCCGTGCCAGCTGTAAGCTAGCCATTCCACTGCCAATTATTAATACATTTACCTTCATCTTTAACCCTCCTGTTTTAACAGGTGTCTTGACACATATATTTACATAGATTTACACTATTGACAAGAGTTTTTTTAGAAAAGTCTTGGAAGGGTGAGGAAATGATTTACTTGGATTATGCAGCAACATGTCCCCTTGATGCAGATGCTGGCAAGACCTATATCGAGGCAGCAAGCGACTATTTTGGAAACAGCAGCAGCCTCCACTCTATCGGCGGAAAAGCAACTGATTTATTGGAAAGCTGCCGGGAGGAAATGGCACGCTTGCTTAGCGTAGAAAGAGTAGGCATATACTTTACAAGCGGCGGAACAGAAAGTAATTTTCTCGCAATCCATGCCCTTTTGTCTGTGAAAAAAAAGGCAGGCAATCATATTATTACAACAGAAAGTGAACATTCTTCTATTCACGGAACGATGAAATGGCTGGAAAAGCAAGGGTACGAGATTACGTATTTGCCACTATCACCTCAAGGGATGGTTGATGCCGATTTGCTGCAAGCTGCTATTAAGCCGGAAACAGTGCTCGTGTCGATTCAGCATGTTAATGCAGAGATTGGGGCAATTCAGCCGATCGCAGCAATCGGCAAAATCTTAAAAGAAAAAGATATCTATTTTCATAGTGATATGGTTCAAAGCTTTGGGAAATTAGATATAAGCTCCATTTCTAATACAGTGGATGCCTTGTCGATTTCAAGCCATAAGTTTTACGGACCAAAGGGAATTGGTTTAGCGTATGTCTCCCCCTTGATTCCATGGACTGGCTTTCTTCCTGGCTCTACTCATGAAAAGGGCTTTAGGGCAGGAACGGTGAACATTGCCGGGATTGCTGCAATGACGACAGCCGCACAAAAATCTGTACGTACATTAGCAGCAGAAAGGGCGCATTATCAAGGATTAAGAGAGATGGTGCAAAAACGGGCAAAACACAATGTTTCATTAACTGTATTTCAGTGTGAACACCAGCTTCCGTCGATTATTGGGATGAGGATTCATGGATTAGAAGGCCAATGGACAATGCTTGAATGCAACAGGAGGGGATTTGCGATTTCAACAGGAAGCGCATGTCAAACAGGACAACAAGCTCCTTCCAAAACAATGAAGGCAATGGGGCTATGTGATGGAAGTGCAAAAGAATTTATTCGCATTTCATTCGGCAGACAAACAAAACCTGCTCATGTGGAAGCCTTTATGGAAACAGTTGAAGCACTTGCAGTAAAATAAAAAAGAGAGGGTCGCTTTTTCAGGCGATTCCCTCTCTCTTGTCCAATGCCTGCCAATAAATCTTCCAGCAAGCCTCGAGCTTTTCTTCTGCTTTTTTTTCTGTATGGTCATAAACGAGCTCAACCATAATACTCATTAGAATACCTGTATAAGCAATAGTCAACGACCTTGCGTCAGGTCCTGTAATTAAATCTTCGTCCAGCCATTTTCTGAAAGATTGCTCAAGCATGTTTTCTTGGAGTACTTCTACCTCAAGCACCTCATCTAAAATCGTTTCATATAGATGGCTTGGCGGAAAGAAGCTCATGCGCAGCCAAAACTTCAAGCTTTGGTTTTCTTCAAACATTTGCTTAACTGCTACTAAATAGCTATATAAAAATGTTTTCGGACTACTATTTTCCGTCTCGCTGAAATAAGCTTGCTTCATCTCAATTTCAGCTGCTTTCGCCTCTCTAAGTACCTCAAGAAACAAAGCGTCTTTACTGCTGAAGTGTGAATAAATGGAAGATTTTTTTATACCGACCTCTTCGGCAATTTTCGAAAGGGAAGCTCCTTCATAGCCAGACTGTGTGAAATGCTTAAGGGCTGCTACCTTTAAATCGTCTTTTTTCACCGTACTCCTCCTTTAGCCAATTAACTTTAAGCCGATTGCCGCTGCTAAAATAAGTCCGATGAATAACAGCCTTTTTGCTTCGCGCGGTTCTCCGTACAGGAACATGCCGAGCAGTGCTGAACCGACTGTGCCGATTCCTGTCCAAACACCGTAGGCAGTTCCCATCGGAATAGTGTTCATAGCATATGATAGCAGAGAAAAGCTGCATGCAAAACCGATAATCAGCAAAACCACTGCATCCCATTTTTTCATGGCTGCCCTTTTCATGTTCACGACACCGAACACTTCAAATAATCCTGCTCCAACCAATGCTAACCAAGCCATTATGATCCTTCCCCTTCTGTGCTGTTTTCGTCTGTGACTAGCTTTAAGCCGACGACTCCTACAAGTAATACAACAACAAGCACGAGCTTTATGATGCGGAATGGTTCACCGAAAAAGACCATTTCCGCAATGACCGTCCCCATTGTGCCTAGGCCTGTAAATACAGCATATACCGTTCCTACTGGCAGATATCTTGTCGCATATATTAGCACGACAAAGCTGATGATAATTGCAGCGATAGTGCCTGCCCACTCTATTACGCTGTTGGCATGCTTTAAGCCGGACACCCACACAACCTCCATTAAGCCTGCGGCAAGCACCATTATCCAATGTCGATTCATTGCTGTTCCTCCTTCACAAAATCACCTACCGACCGTTCGTTAGTATTATTTCACATCAATAATTATAAGTCAATACTTTATGCTCACTCTAAAAACAACAACAATAATAGGAAACATACTATAAAAAGCAGCGGTTTTCAAACAATTGTCCAAAACCCGCTGCTTTTTATATTGTTATATTATCGCTAATAGGTTGGCCAACCGCTTGAATCCCAATACAAATCATTGATCAGCATTGTCGGCATACCATTGTTCAGTGCATCATAGGAATGACGGACAATGATGTTATTGTTCAAAATATCAGAATGACCCGGCCCTTTCCAACGGTCATTGCCTGTATCAAAAATCGTACCGCCACCATTTAACATATTGACACCATTCTTATCTACATAAGGTCCAGTAATTGATGTAGAACGGCCAACCGCCATTTTATATGTGCTGTTCACACCTTGACAGCAGCTGTCAAAGGATACAAATAAATAGTAATAACCGTTACGGTAAACGATATTTGGCGCTTCAACTGCACCATTATTATTCGGCCTTGATGCAATGGAATACAAACTGCCTGTCGGCTTCATCGTTGTCTTGTCAAGACGAGTCAGCTTGATGCCACTCCAAAATGATCCGAATGACATCCATGGATTTCCATCTTTGTCAATGACAAGATCGCCGTCGATTGCGTTATAATTATTCGACGAAGTGGAACGGATAACAAGACCATCATCGCGCCATTGTCCGGACGAGATACTTGGTGTGGAAAGCAATCCGATTAACGATGTGTTAGAACCAAAGGAAGATACAGAATAATACAGCCAGTATCTTCCATTATAGTAGCTGATATCTGGTGCCCATTGGTTTTTCTCATAGTTAGGCACATAATTAGCCCACCATGCTGGAGCAGTCGGGAAAATCGTCGGCGCTTGATACCAGTTTGTGCCGTTATCTGAACGAAGCACTCTAATGCCATTTGGGCTTCCAGTTCCAAATGTATACCATGTGTTGCCTTCTTTTATGATAGACGGATCATGTATTTGCAAATCTCCTGTTAAATTCCAAAAGCTGGCTGACGCTGAGCTAGTGATAGAGAAGCAAGCAACAAGGACAAGTAAAGCAATTTTAAACAAAAATTTTTTCCCTTTCCTTTTCATCGTTATCCCCTCTTTTCTCAAAATGAAAAGCGTTGTAAATCTGTACGGACATCCTCCCTCCCTTTTTAATGCCAAACAATGGTATTATTCTCTTTCACGCAGTGAAAACCCTTTCATTTTTTCGCGAATTTTGCAGTTTTTTTTCGTTTTTTCTATTTTTATTTTCGGTTTCTATCCTATTGCATACATCTGATAGGAAAGAACAAGCTATTTCTATACCATTACTTATACGGAGGAGTTAGAAATGCTGATAAAAATCAACAAGCAGATTGAAAATATTCAAAAGCATAGTAAACCTTTTCACACTATTGATGATCTCGCCCCACTAATTAAAAAAGCAGGAAAAGCAAAATATGTCTTGCTTGGGGAAGCAACACACGGCACGTCAGAGTTTTATTCCCTTCGAGCTGAAATTACGAAAAAACTGATTGAAGACCACGGTTTTTCTTTTGTTGCTGTTGAAGGAGACTGGCCCTCTTGCTTTGAGGCTAATAGTTATATTAAGAATCGTTCAACAGCCGATCGGGCAGAAGATGTGCTAGGCCATTTTAACCGCTGGCCGACTTGGATGTGGGCCAATCAAGAAATCATCCCACTCCTTGAATGGCTCAAAAACTACAATAGCAAGCAAGATTCAGACAAAATGGCAGGTTTTTATGGCTTGGATGTCTACAGTCTGTGGGAATCTATGGAGGCCATTATTCAATATCTGCAAAAAACAAATTCGCCACATATTGATAAAGCTTTAAAAGCGATTGAATGCTTTGAGCCGTATAATCGGAAACCACAAACATACGGAATGTCAGCTGCTCTTTTAGGGGAAAGCTGCCGACAGGAAGTGCTTGACGTGCTGCAATCCATCCGCAAGCACAGTGAGTCAAATTCAGAGGAGCAGCTAAGTCTTGAAATCAATTCATTAGTTTCCAAAAATGCCGAAAACTATTATAAAACAATGATTACAGATGACCAGGAATCATGGAATATCCGAGATCATCATATGGTTGAAGCATTATCAAACATCAGCAAATTTCATGGCAGTGAAGCAAAAGGAATCATCTGGGAGCATAATACCCATATTGGTGATGCCCGGGCAACAACCATGGAGTTAGAAGGCTTAGAAAATGTCGGTCAAATCACTCGTGAAAAATTTGGCAAGGAAAACATCTTTTCAGTCGGGTTTGGGACATATACTGGAACGGTGATTGCTGCCGAAAAATGGGGAGCGCCCTTTGAAATCATGCCGTTGCCAAAAGCAATGCGCGGCAGCTGGGAAGAGCTGCTGCATCGGGCAGGTGCGCATGATAAATTCCTAATTTTCACAGATGAAAACAAGCATCTTTTTGAAGAACGAGTAGGACATCGAGCAGTTGGTGTCGTGTATCATCCTGAATATGAAAAATACGGCAACTATGTGCCCTCCAGCATTTCCGAACGTTACGACAGCTTTATTCATGTAGATAAAACGCAGGCTCTCTCCCCTTTGCCTGTTGAAGTAAAAGAAGAGTAACTAAAGAAAAGGGAGCAGTTGTCTGCTCCCTTAAAGTGATGGCTTATTTTCTTCTCATAAATGTCATGATAATGGCGATCACTGATATAACAATCGCAGCAATGGATAAGATTGTGCTAGTCGAAGAGCCAGCTTGGTCCTCATCACCTGCATCTGCTTCATCCGTTTCAGCTTCATCTTCATGTGTGTGTCCGTGGCTGTCTGTTGTTGCTGTTGAAGCAGCAATTTCTGTCACAGAGTGCGGTAGGTCTGCATCCTCATCCCCAGTCCATTCAACGATGCTTCCATCTGTATAGTATTGGAATGCATCCCATGCAACGTCCCCTGCTTCAGCAGGGTTTTGCGCAGTAAAGCTGAATTGGCGGTATTCGCCCGGTTTAATCGCTGCATCATCATTTGCAGCTTCCCATGTAACAGTAGTTACTTTATCATCATCATTAGTCTCTGTAGTTACATTCCAACCCTCAACAGGCTCATACATTTTGAAATCTACAGTCTCAGGAATCTTGATAGCAACTTTATTTGTATTAATATCCTTTTCAACAGGTATTTTAACCGTATACGTTTCCCATGCCTCTGTTGTAGAAGAAGTAGGTTTTACGGTAACATGTGCGCTCGCTGGAAGTGCAATGAAGAAAACTGCCGCAAACGCGACTAAAAACGCCGTTAGCTTTCTTTTCGTATGTATCATGCTTTTAACTCCTTTTGTTCTTTTTTTCATAAGTGCCGGTAACTAAACACTATGCGAATAGTAATAAGTCCTTTTTATCTTAACAGAATTATAAAGCGCTTCACATTAAAAATGTGTCTGTTTTGTGAAAAATTCATCATGACCATTTTTGCCAAAAAGTTTATTTTTAAAACGCAGATTTAAATAACATCTATTTTTTGTATTAACAGTCACATAACTGTCACAAATTAGTAATTTCCTCCCTTAAAAAATAGCCAATATTTGCAGTAAGCTTGTAGTAACTACATTCTTTAGAATCAGGTGATGGATATGCAACTAGGGCAAAAAGTAATATACAAACATAAAATTCATTACTTTTTTTATGATCACGGCAATGGCTTGTGGGAAATACAAGATATCGTGACAAAATCGATTATTCTTGTAACATGCGATGCTATCATTCATCGGATCAAATAAAAGTTCTTCTAAGCAATTATTTTTGCTGTATATAGGAAAAGCTGTATAGTATATTTTGAAAACATTTTTTTGTAAAAGGAGTCTGGGGGATATGAAGCTGACTGGTAATACAATCCTGCTTACAGGTGGAGGCTCAGGTATAGGACTTGCCTTTGCCGAGCGCTTTCTGAAGCGAGACAATACAGTCATTATTGTGGGCAGAAATGAAGCAAAATTAGAGGAAGCAAAAAAAGCGTATCCAGGACTTATAACGAAATCCTGCGACTTGACGGATGAGCAGTCCCGGATTGATTTGGCTCAATGGGTTCTTACAGAATACCCGTCTTTGAATGTTTTAGTGAACAATGCGGGTATCCAGCAGCGAGTAAATTTAAAAAATGCAGCAGAGTCATGGAGCTATTATGAAAAAGAAATCACTTCTAATTTAAACGCTCCGATTCATTTGACACTGCTGCTTGCAGACCATTTAATCAGAAAAGACAATGCAGCAATCATGAATGTCACTTCTGGACTGTCTCTTACTCCAGGTGTATGGGTGCCGATATACAGTGCTACAAAAGCAGGTTTACGGTCCTTCACAAAGTCGTTGCGCCTTCAATTCGAAGACGCTGGTGTTGAAGTAATCGAAGTGCTGCCGCCAGCTGTCAATACAGCTTTAGGAGGGGCGGGACTTCATACATTCGGTGCTCCGCTTGACGATTTTGCGAATGGAATTTTTGAAGGATTAGAATTGGGCTTAACTGAAATTGCTTACGGAGGAGCTGCTGATCGCCTTCATGCAACCATTAAAGAAAATGATGAACAAACAGCGAAAGTTTGGGCTGGTTTTAAGCAAAACAATCCTGACTTTTAAAAGGGGCGGACAGCAGTGTTGCTGTCCTCTTGTTATTTCCTGCAAATACAAATCATGTTCTGGCTGCCGTTTTTTAAAGGGGTTTTGTTCCAATCCTCATATATAGCAACCATTTCAAGCTGATGACTAGCTAACAGTCGTTTCAGCTCCTGCGGGTACACATAGCGTAGCTTAATATTCGTTCTGCTTTCTTTTTGCACTTCCCCGTTTTCCTTGATAAATTTACGGATTGTTACATAATGCTGAATTTGTCTTACACCATCATAATGGCTGATGGTAGAAAGCTGAACGGACAGACCGCTTTTGTGTTCTTTATATGTTTTCCAATATTCCTCTGTAACAGGCTGAAGCAATTCTTCTTTGCATGGAAATCTGGTATCAAAGATGAAATAGCCTCCTTCTTGGAGGGAAGCTGTGACACATTTGAGCAAGTTATCCTGATCTTCATTTGTCAAAAAATGCTGAAAGGAATTGCCGACCATGTACAGAAGCTTGCTTTTTTCTGCTAGTTTAAAGTCCGTTAAATCTGCATGCAGCCAATTAATTGATACATTCCGCTGAGCGCCTTTCTCCTTGGCGCGGTTTAGCATATTCTTTTGGATATCAATGCCTGTCACCGAAAACCCTAATTCTGCCAGAGGAATGGCAGTTCGTCCTGTTCCGCATGCAAGATCAGTTATTGGGCCACAGACAAGCTTGGCATATTCCGATAATAACGGCAGCTCTGGTTTATATGCTTCATTTTCCGCGTCGTATCGTTCAGGGTTTTCATATTCTTCAAAATTGCTCATCCGGCTTCCCCTCCCTTAGTATAAGTTTCTATCTGATAACCTATCACCCATTATCCACCACCTTCATAAAGTATCGGTAAAGGAGGGGAAAATGACAGTGTATCGTACAACAAGATTGCATGGGGGCGCACCTGTAGTAGCAGGTGTACATGTTGCACCTGTAGCCGCACACATGCCTGGAGCATTGACTGGCTTTGTGGCACCAACCTCAGGCTTCGGTGCAGGTAATCCAACTATTATCTATCCATATAAGCAGTTTCCTGCCTATATGAGTCCAAACCCATTTTACCATTATTATCCTTACTATCCACCGTATTATCGCCATTAATCCATAACAAAAAAGCATTTCGTATATAGAACGAAATGCTTTTTTTGTTTAGACAATTGGTGCTTGTGCTGTATTTTTCGGCTTTCTCCACCCAAGCACAGTTATGCTTAAGCCGCCGACAGAAAAGATTATTCCGGCAATACTCAGTACTAATTCTCCGATATTCTTCTCACCTGCTGCTCCAGGACCATTTGTGCCATTCATGGCAGGCATATTTCCTCCCTGACTTGGATCAAAACCAGAAGTTGTGCTGTCAGTAGAAGCTTCTGTATCTGTTGTGCTTGTATCTGTGCTTTGTACTGTATTAGTACTTGACGTGTCGGTACTGCTTCCATTCATTTGCATACTTGGTGCTTGTCCTCCCATCTGTGCTCCATCTGGAACAGATCCTGAGCTGAAGTAAGATGTGATTCCTAGTACTGATTGTGCAAGCAATAATAGCATAGCGGCAATTACGGCGAAATGTTGTAGTTTTTTCATTTATTTTCTCTCCTAATTCATAATGTAGGTTCATTATGAGTTAAGAGTCTTAACTTTTACTTAACTTTTTATTTTAGAATAATCCTCTGCCGATAAAATTAGGATTAACTGGCGCTATTCCTAGTTCACGGGCCCACACAGACAACTGGCCGATATGATGAATCTCGTGGGCGATACAATGGTTAATAATTTCGCCTCTTGTAAATGTCTCCTTATTCCATGGTACTTTAATATGCTCATGCAGGTCTTTAGCAAGCTGTGCTGTCAGTATCTCCTCTATCTCCTGCTTCATTCTATCCGATAATGTCTTTACCTTCAAAAGACTGTTATAGTCAACCAGCGTAAACTCATCTGCATTCTTGCCGCTAAGAGCTGCTATCCAGCTATATTCTACATCGATAATATGAACGAGTGTTACGAGAATTCCTTGCACTCCTCCCGTTCTTTTCTGGAGGAGCTCTGCTTCCGGCAAGGTTTCACACCACTTCAGCCATTCATCTCGCACTTGCCAATTATATTGGAATAATGAATACATCTGTTCTCCTTTCTTTTCCTCTAAAGTTTATGATCTGTCAACTGGAATCCATATTTCTGAATAATAATCTTCACTATCCGGCTTTCCTTCTCCATACACTTCAAGCTGTGGGGAGTTTGTTTGGATATAGCCGCTTTTCGGGAACCACTCTGCATATATTTGCTTCCACGTGTTTTGCATACTATGAGGCATTGGTCCATGTACCTCAAACACAGCCCACTTTGATTGTGGAATAGTGATGGTTTCAAATCCTTCTGCCTTGTCTTTCGTTGTGGCTACTGCAATCCAGTAATCCATATCTTTAGTTGAGCTAGTAATCTCCGCACAAATTCCCAGTATCCCTTTAACACAACCATCATTCCATTCTGCAAGGGAATCAATCGTGCCATCACGATTAGCTTCCTCCCAAAAAAGCGGAATTCCCTTTAGGTTCTCTCCCTCTTTATACGAATAGGACTGCTTTTTCCCAATTGCTTGAAACTCATCCATATGGACAATCTTTACATTCATTGGTTCTGCTCCCTTCAAAACGATTTGTATAGCAAAAGGATTGTAAATCGTAAGCTTCCCCTTTCCGCTGCGGATAGCGCTTGGTGTTATTCCGTGCTGCTTGCGAAAAGCCTTCGTAAATGCCTCAGGAGACTCATAACCATATTTGATTGCTGCATCAATCACTCTTAAATCTTTATTCATCAACTCCTGCCCGGCAGCAGACAACCGCCTTCTCCGGATATACTCTCCGACAGTTGTGTCTGTCAGTACAGAGAACGTCCGCTGAAAGTGGAATGAAGACAGACAAGCCTGCTTAGCAATTTCTGCTGTCGAAAGCTCTTCATCAAGATGATCCTCGATATAATCAAGCGCCTTTTGCAATCCTTCCAGCCATGTCACTTACATCACATCCTTTTATTTTATATTAGCTTTTTCTGGTATTTCCCTGCCTGTTTTTTCTTGCTTTCCGCTAACAGATTGTAATCCTACTACACTTCTTTATTGCTGTTCCTTTTTCCTCCCCTTATTTAATAACAGGATTTATAAAAACAAAAAAAGCCCAGTAAAAACTGGACTTTTTCGTAAATTACGAGCTTCCTCCGCCGCCGTCACCGCCACAGCTGCCACCATCTCCGAAAGATGGACCACAATCATTGGAAGAATGAAAGCTATGTCCTCCATCATGGAAACCATTATTAGGTAAGTCCCAAGGCGTATAGCTTGCATGAGAAGATCGGGAACGCTTGGATGCCTTTGAGCTGTTCGTAAATAGAGATATAACTGACAGAATAATGACTAACAAGATAACAATATACATAATTTTCAGCCTCCTTTTATTGTTATACGGATTAACTGTTCATATAGTTTCAACTTTTTCACCAAAAATGTCAAAAGCTGCCTGAAAATTTCCCGGCAGCTTTTACTTATTTTGGATTAGATGAAGTTTTTACTTTATTTTTCCTTTGCTTTTGCACGAAATAAAGGCCGGCTGTAATTACTACGATGATCAGTACGATTAAAATCGGATTAATATCGGTTGACAAAAAGCCGTATGGTATTAAAGACAAAACAAAAAAGTACAAAAAGTTACCGATAGCTGTTCCTGTTACAAACCCTTTAAGAGAGATAGTTGTTACTGCAGCCAATATATTTAATATGCTTGTAGGGAAAAGCGGAAATATCCGTGCATAAAACACATAATGACCACCTTTATCCTCGATCTTCTTAAGTGCTTCGCCATGCGCTTTTTTTTGGACAAAATCCTGAAACCAATAGCGAACAGCTATAAATACAACAACTGCCGCAATAATACTTGATACCCAGCTCCAAAGAAATCCATAAAAAAAGCCAAAGGCATAGTAATTAATGGTAATGACAAGAATTAACGGTATGATTGTAAAGCTATTTTGTACAATCATGATAATTAAACTTAAAATAAGTGCATAAATCTCGTTATTTCGATAATAAGCTGTAAATTCCTCCAGCTTCCCGTTTCTGATTGCATGAAAAATTTCGAGTTCATATAACAAGAAACCGACCAGTAACACCGTTCCGGCAAAAGAAAGTAACTTCCATAAATTTTTTATAAGCTATCACCTTTTTCATATTTATATGGCCGGCTCCGCCAACCGGATACCGCTAAACGCCTAGGTTATGGTGTTTCGGCCAAATCTTTTAGCACTTTATTGTCTGCTCCCTCTTTACCTGTTAAACAGGCAAAAATAAACATGGATAATATATCGGTTTTATTATATTTCGGCAAATTCCTTTACAATTTGATTAAATTTGCCAAATATGCAAGATATGGTATTTAAAGAAGCGTATAATTGTCTGTAATCCCAAAAGGAGGTAATCCTATGGCTATTGTATTAGACACAAATTTAGGCCAGAAAGATACGGAGCTTTATATAACCCGTACGGAAGATGGACGAGTTATAGTAGCAATTCCAACCATCCATTGGTCTGCAGAGTTACAGCTAAGCGATGACGAAGTGAAACAAAATGAATATATTCAAGCCTCTCTTCAATTTCACATGTATGAAGGCGACATAACCGAATTGGCTGATAAGATACTTGAGCATACTGCAAAATGCTAACATATTTTTTCCTTTTTCACCACCTCCAAAATTACTGACTTTAAGGTTGCCCTTTTCCTTTGGACGAATGGTTCGACTTCTGCTACTCTATGTATATCCCATTTATTGTTTGAAGGAGTATTAAATATGAGTTATCTATTTACAAGTGAAAGGCTTGGCTTCCGCTTTTTGACTGATGAGGACCTAAAAGCATGCGAGTCATTTTGGGGCAGTGAAGAAGTTATGGCTTATACAGGTGGAAGCATTGAGGCAGCCTTACTGCCGCAAGTTATTCATTTCTATGAACAAACACACCAGGATTTTGGTGTTTCTGTATATGCTGTAGAAGAATTAGCGACAGGACGAATCATCGGTGCAGCAGGTTTTGATTTAGAAGCAAAATCAGAGGACATCGAGCTTATCTTCCATTTTATTAAAGATGTTTGGGGGCAAGGATACGGAGCTGAAGCAGCTGTTGCTTGTATTCAATATGCAGCAGAAGTGTATGAACCAAAAAGTATCATCGCCAAAGCAAGTGTTGAAAATAGACATGCTTTAAATGTTCTAGGCAGAATTGGCTTCTCTTACTTAGGAATTAATTATTCAGAAGACATCGAACAAGATGAGGCACTTTTCCAGCTTGTTTTGTAAATCACTTCTATAGGATGAGCACACATCTTGTTAAACACTGCTGATGGTGTGCTCTTTTAAGGTTTTTAGTTATTACGATTTATTTACTGTTTTGTTACACTGCACCTGATTCCTTGACTATGCATAATTTACTGCACTACAATATGTAGTGTGAGGTGCAACTATCATGAGAATTAATAAATTCAAAGTGCATGAAAAAGGATTAAATCGTTTTTTTGGCCCTTTAGAAGCCAAAATTATGGAATTGCTTTGGGAAAAAGATGAGCTTTCCATAAAAAAGGTGCAATTATACTTAGAACCTGACAAGACTGTAAGCTTTAATACCGTCATGACGGTCATGAACCGTTTAACAGACAAAGGATTTTTGCAAAAGCGCCATGAAGGGAGAACATCCCTTTATTCGCCGATTCTCACTAGAGATGACTTCTTAAATAAGCAATCAAAGGAGCTTACACATGAGCTGATGGATGAGTTCGGATCTAGTGTCGTTGTCAACCATATGCTTGATGCACTGCAAAATGTCGATGAAGGTTTAGTAGCAAAACTGGAACAAAAAATAAAAGATTTAAAAAAGGATCGATAAGATGACGAGAAATTATGCTATTGGCCTGCTGCTGATCAGCATAATGATTAGCAGCAGTATTCTTATTCAGATGATTTGGTATATTTATTCGCTCACAAGTAATTTTGACGTTGGTTTTAACTTGTTCCAAGCTTGCCAAGCGCTGTTTGAAATGTTTGGCGTTCCATTTCTAGAGTATATTCTCCTTGCATTTGTCTTATTTACCATCCTGCATTCTCTGTGGTTCTGCACCATACAGATAAAAAAGCTGCACAACCTTAAAAAGAAAATGAGTGGATTGGCAATAGAAGAGTTAAGCCGTAAATGGAATAATCGGTATGAGACAGACCGTATTCAAGTCATCCAATCTGAACAGCCTTTTGCGATTACAATTGGGTTTTTTAAGCCAAAGATTGTCTTGTCAACCGGCTTATGGAAAATTCTATCTGATGAAGAGATTGAGTCTGTGATTTATCATGAATTTCATCACTTAAATCAGTTAGACCCAGGAAAAACCTTTATTATGGAGCTTTTTGCGAAGGTGCTTTGGTTCCTTCCTATCTTGAAATGGCTGGCACAGCAATTTTCAATTGTTCGAGAAGTACTCGCAGATAATTATGCTATTGAAAAAAGCGGACAGCGCCTGCATATATCAAGCGCCCTTTTGAAAATGATTAACAGTACTCAACTAAAACCGGCAAGTTTTGTTTCCTTTGCAGATGGCTCTGTAAACTACCGTATTCAAAACATGATTGAGCCAAATACTAGCAATCGAATTAAATGGCCGCTATTAAATGCTGCTGCATCCCTATCTATTTTCGTCCTGCTTAATGCAATCTTCGCACAATTGCTGCGCTACTAATTTTTTTTAAGTTATTACACTACACAATGTAGTGTATCTAATCTATTTAATATACACACTGCTGTTGTGGTGTTTTATATACAATAATTATAAGGAGGCAAATAAAAATGAAAAACGCAAATATCGGAATCGCTATTATTCGAGTAGTTTTAGGTGCGATATTTTTCGCTCATGGACTGTCTAAATTCCAAGGAGGACTGGAAAATACAGCTGGCTTCTTCAGCAGTTTAGGTTTACCAGGCTTCTCTGCTTACATTGTCGCTGGTATAGAATTAATCGGCGGTGCTCTTATTATTCTTGGTCTTGCTACAAGAATCATTGCTGCATTATTTGCTGCTATCATGGTAGTCGCAATTGCAACAGTTAATCTGCAAAATGGATTTGTCGGCGGATATGAATTCGATTTGGCTTTGCTTGCAATGTCTCTGCTATTAGTTTTAAATAAAGAACAGGCATATGCTGTAGAAAATGTTATACTATCTAGTAAGAGGAAAGAACAGAATGTTTAAAAAGCTTGGTAAATAAAAGGAGAAGTCATTGTGGCAAAAACGAAGAAAAAACAAAATAACATGCAATCTAAAAAAAACAAGCCTTCTAGTTTCATTTATTGGATCATCGGCATCGTTGTCGCATGTATCGCAGGGCTTATCATCTTAGCAAATTTGCCTGAAGAAGGCTTTGATTTTGATTATGACAATCAGCCTGTTATAGGTGAAGAATCAGCGAGCGTGAGCATCGTTGAATTTGGGGACTACCGCTGTCCTGTCTGCAAAAACTTTAACGAGTCCTTTTTCCCAGTTTTAAAGGAAAACTTGATCGACACTGGAAAAGCTAAATTCTATTACATGAACTATCCGTTTATTCATGCAGATTCTACGACTGCTGCCTTGTACGGCGAAACTGTTTTTAATGAACTTGGTGATGAGATATTCTGGAAATTCCATGATTCTGTCTACGCTAATCAGCCTGACAATGAAACAGTCGAAACGTATACGGAAGAATTCTTAACAGACCGTTTGAAGGATGCTGGTGTATCTGATGAAGACGCTACGAAAGTAACAGAGGCCTTCCAAAATGAAACATACAAAAGTTCTCTCCAAGATGATATGGATGATGTGAAAAGCTTGAACATTACTGGCACGCCATCCATTTATGTTAATGGAGTAAAATTTGAAGGCAACAGCTATGATGAATTATTGGAAATGGTCAATGAAGCAGCTGAAAAGTAAGAATCGTTAGAGAGTACATTCGTACTCTCTATTTTTTTATCCAGGCAGCTTCCTGCATTTGCCGTCTACCATTTGATAAACTCCCCTGCCTTCGGTTGTCGCCAATCTGCCATTATGAAAATACACCCCTGTGTTTTCATCGATTCCGTAATGAATAGAGGATGGATGCTTTGCTGCTAGTTGCTGTAAATGGCTTTCCTCATCCCACTCTGAAAAATGAACTGCTAAAAAAATATTTTCTAATAGTCCGATGCCCTTTCTTTCGACAAAGGCATTCTCTCTATTGTCTTTAGCTGATATGCTTGTTTGTTGTGGACTGATTAAA
Source organism: Niallia sp. Man26 (assembly GCF_022049065.2). Classification (NCBI taxonomy): domain Bacteria; kingdom Bacillati; phylum Bacillota; class Bacilli; order Caryophanales; family Bacillaceae; genus Niallia; species Niallia sp. Man26. The sequence goes on along the minus strand of NZ_CP095743.1, from coordinate 1,644,961 downwards.
GCTCCTGCTGAAAATCCCGCAACTGGTACTCCTTGGTCATACACTGCTTTAATAGCGGCACCTATTGCTGTATCGACAATATAGTCTGCATAACGGTCAGTCTCTCCGCCGCACAGAATGATACCTCCGCTTTTTTTGATTTCTGCTACTGCTTGTTTCTCTTGAATAGTTGGCAGCGGAATATAGGAAAATCTGTCATGACCACTTGCTATTAGTCGCTTCGTATAGTTAGGCATAAAAGATTGCCAATCTTCCCGTTCTACTAAAATAATAGCAATCGGTCCCCCGCTAGTCAGCTCGATATACTTTTCAGCCAATTTGTCTGTAAAAGGCGGTCCGCTTCCGAAAGCAAAAAAATGACGGTTCACTATTTTCACTCTCCCTCTTAAAAGCCTGCTTAATGGTCTTAAATTTTTTGTATCTCTTTAGCGATAATGCCAGAAAGTTCAAATTGTTACATGCACTACTGCTGCATGCCGCAGCAATAAAAAAGCCTTTCTCTTATAACGAGAAAGGCTTAAGTTGTTATTCTCCTAAGTCAACATTGTGATAAACTTGGCGAACATCCTCTAAATCTTCTAGAGCATCTATCATTTTTTCAAATTTTGCCTGTGCTTCTTCATCAAGCGTTACATCACTTTGCGCAAGCATTGTTAATTCTGCTACAGTAAACTCTGTTACACCTGCAGTCTTAAATGCTTCTTGCACAGCATGGAATTGGTCTGGCTCTGCATAAACGATAACAGAGTCTTCTTCTGCAATAATGTCACGAACATCTACATCAGCTTCCATCAATAACTCTAATACTTCTTCTTCTGTTTTGTCCTCAACACCAATAACCGCTGTTGCGTCAAACATATAAGCAACAGATCCGCTCACACCCATGTTTCCGCCGTTTTTACCGAATGCGGCACGAACATCTGAAGCTGTTCTGTTTACATTGTTTGTAAGAGCATCAACGATTACCATCGATCCGTTCGGACCAAATCCTTCATAGCGAAGCTCATCATATGTTTCTTCTGATCCGCCCTTCGCTTTTTCAATGGCACGATCAATGATGTTTTTTGGTACACTATATGTTTTTGCGCGCTCTAGAACTACCTTTAACGCTTGGTTTGATTCTGGATCTGGCTCGCCTTGTTTTGCTGCTACATAAATTTCACGGCCGAACTTTGCATATATACGGCTAGTATTTGCATCTTTTGATGCTTTTTTCTCTTTAATGTTATTCCATTTACGACCCATTTTGAACACTCTCTTTCTGGTTTTTCCATCCATTATCTATTATAGATAACTTCTGGGCGGCACATCAATGCCTATAAGCGTTTTTTTAGTAAATTTCTTCTTTCAAGCAATGCTAAATCATTGCTAAGACGAATAATATTATACCGCAATTATAGAATTTGTTCATCTATCTGGACTAGGATTGTTCATTTTTGAATAAAATTACTCCACTACTTGCGTTCTTGATTTCTTTTAGCAGCAATAAATGGTACAGTTAAGTGACAACTGTAAAGGAGCAATAGACAATTATGATTGAAGTAAAAGTATCTCCATTAAGTGATGGGGAATTCAACAGAGGTGTTTTCGCTACGGAAAACATCAAAAAAGGTGAGCTAATCCATAAGGCTCCCGTCATTTCTTATCCGAATGAACAGCATGAGCATATTGAAAAAACACTGCTTGCCGATTATGCCTTTGAATATGGAATAAATCATACTGCGATATTACTTGGCTATGGCATGCTGTTTAACCATTCTTATGAACCAAATGCTATTTATGAAATTAATTTTGACGAGCATACATTTGATTTCTTTGCTTATAAGGATATTACAGCAGGAGAAGAAATATTAATTAATTATAATGGCGATGTGGATGATAAAGAACCGCTTTGGTTTAACAAGTAAAAAAAGCAAACCTTCATTAACTTGAAGGTCTGCTTTTTTTTATTAGCGTCCGTCCACGATTTCTTTAAAGATTTCGTAGGAGCGGATTTGCTTTTTAAGATCATACATGTAAGAAACGGCCATAATCTCATTAACATTATACTTCTCTTGGAAGCTTTCAAGCTGTTCCTTGACGGATTCTTTGCTGCCGATAAATGCCATGCTGGACATGGAGGTTGCCATTTCTCTTTCCATTTGGCTCCAGATTGCGTCCATGCTTTCCACAGGCGGGCTTAACGGTGTCCGTGTTCCTCTGACAACATTTAAGAAAAATTGCTGCATCGTTGTTGCTTCTTTTTTTGCTTCCTCGTCTGTTTCTGCAGCAATAACATTTAAACAAACCATCATATATGGTTCAGCTAAATAGGCAGATGGCTGGAATCTTCTTCTGTAAATGGAAATCGCTTCTTCCATCTGTCTTGGTGCAAAATGGGATGCAAATACATATGGCAATCCTAATTGTGCAGCAAGGTAGGCAGAATCAGTGGATGAACCAAGAATGTAAATTGGAATATTTTTATTTGCTCCTGGGTATGCGCGCACATAGCCTTGCTCTTCTTCAGGACCAAAATATGTCAGCAATGCCTGCACATCATCTGGGAAGGTATAGACAGAATCATGAGCGGACCTTCTTAATGCACTGGCTGTTTTCATATCAGTGCCCGGTGCCCGGCCAAGACCTAAGTCCAGTCTGTCTGGGTAAAGAACAGCCATTGTGCCAAACTGCTCTGCAACAACGAGCGGAGAATGGTTTGGTAGCATAATGCCCCCAGACCCAACTCTGATTTTCTTCGTGTGTTCTAATGTATGTTTAATTAAAAGAGACGTGGCAGAGCTCACTAATGTTGGCGAGTTATGATGCTCTGCGATCCAGTAGCGTGAATAGCCCATTTCTTCTGTTGCTTGTGCTAAATCAACCATTGCGTCAATTGCTTCTTTTTCTCCCTGCCCAAGGCGAATTGGCGCCAAGTTCAAGACAGAGACTGGTATATTTATGTTAGACATTGTAATAATCCTTTCTGACAATAGATTCTATATTATAGTAACAATTTCCCCAACTGAAAAAAACTTATTTGCTTATAACGCTTAAAATGCAAAAAAGAGAGAGTCACCTCTCCCCAAATAAACATTATGTTATGATAATATTTTCGTTTCATCCATCCTCGCAAACACTTTGTGGCATAAGCTGTAATGCAAGAGTGCGGCGGTGCTGAAGAGGATGATGCCTGTAAACGGAATATAAAAGAGAATAACACTGCATAAACCGAACATCGCCAGAATCAAGACAGTTATATGAATATTCATCATCGACAGCAGCAAGGAATTTCTTAAAGCCGCCTTTATCGGCAAGCGATAATGAGAAATCAGCGGAAAGATATAGAAAAATGTCGCTAAAAAGAGGAAGCTGACCAATAATACTGGAACGGTCATTACTATTTTCATAAAGGTAGCATCTTGGTTTAAATAAAAGAAGTTAAAAAACAAAATGCTTAGCAAAACGGCCATAATGGCACCAATCGAGATGCTTTGCTTGAAGTTCTCTTTAAAATAATGAAAATAATTGCGGACAACACTATTATCTTCGTTGACTTTCCACTGCCTGACGACACTGTACATAGCGCTCGTAGCCGGTGCGATTGTAATGATCGGGATGCAGGACAAAAGCCAGAAAAGATTGAGGATGAAGAGATTCGATAGTTTATCAATTACACCATAAAATTTACTGTCGATAATATTCATAGCAACAGCCTCTTTTCTTTGAATTTTGCTTTAGGTTGATTCTCCGGCGATAAATCTGTACGATAGCTCTGTTGTCTCTGTGCCTATGTAACTGCCATTTTCGATTTTATGAACAATGCTCTCGACTGCTTTATAACCGATATCCTCCACAGGATATTCAATCGTCGTGAGCGACGGTGTAATATATTTGAGCACATCAATATTATCAAAGCCCATTACTCCTACATCTTCAGGAATCTGGTAGCCTTTCTTTTTTAAGAAACGCATCACTTCTAGCGCGTATAAATCACAGGAGCAAACGATCGCTGTCTTGGCCTGACTGCGAAAATCAATTGTATCTAAGTCTGCAAGATAATCATTATGTCTAATAATTTCTGCTTCTGTCAGATTTTCCGCAGACAATGCCTCAAGGAAGCCTTGGAGGCGCTCTTCTTGTGTGTAAATATTAGTCAGCCCTGCGTATTTTAAAGGAGGCGAGATATACATAAACTGCTTATAGCCTTTACTGATAATGTGACTGACACCATTTCTCATCGCTGCCCGCTCTGGTATGCCGATATATTCCCAATCTGCCGACAGGTAATTAAAAATCGTAACAATCGGAATCGACAGTCCCTGCAGATACTCCTCGAACTCCTTACCTTTATTGACCGAGAAAAGGATGATACCGTCGACTTTATGATTGGCCAAATACTCAATGCATTGCTTTTCATTTTCCATATCCTTATCTGTGAGTGCTATGTATAAAAAATAACCGTATTGCCTTGCCCTCAGTTCGACTGCGTTTAACAGCTGTGCAAACGAGCGGTTGTACAAATCAAACAGCACTATCCCAAGTGTCATTGTCCGCCCCTTTACAAGGCTTCGCGCCGTGAAGTCTGGACGATATTTCAATTCCTTTGCTGCCTGTAACACCTTTTGCTTTGTTTTCTCTTTTATACCCGGACGATTGTTTAATGCCCGGTCCACAGTGCCTGAAGACACCCCGCAATGCTTGGCGATATCCTTGATAGTAACCCTCATAATGCCTCCATTTTATCTCCTTGCAGCCTAGGCATTCTGTTAGAAGGAATGCCTGGCATACTCGGAAACTATGCAAATAATTGTCTTTTATATCATTCTATTATACATATAATTCCATTACATTTCTCCTTATCTTTATTATTAGTGATCGTCATGAACAACTGCCTCTATCAGCCTTTCACAGAACCAATCATAACCCCTTTTTCAAAATATTTTTGAATAAATGGGTAGATAATTAAGATTGGCAGTGTGGACACGATTATGACACCATATTTAATCTGATCTGCATATTTCTGTGCATAGCCGCCGGCAGCACCGCCTGAGCCTGCTCCTTCGGCAAAGACCTGATTTGATAGGAGAATATCTCTTAAGACGATTTGGAGCGGCTGCAGACTATAATCTCTTATATAAATTAAGCCTGTGAAGAAATCATTCCAATGGCCAACCAAATAGTAAAGACCTACAACAGAAATAACTGCTTTTGAAAGCGGCAGCGCTATCTTCCCGAAAAACTGAAAATGTGTACAGCCATCCATTTGTGCTGCTTCAAACAGTTCTTTCGGCAGTGAGCTTTCAAAGAAGGTTCTTGTAATAATCAGGTTGAACACATTGACTGAAAACGGCAGGATGAATACCCACATATTGTTGATTAAACTTAGCTCCTTCATCAATAAGTATGTTGGGATAAGTCCGCCATTAAAGAACATCGTCACAACAAACACAAACATTAAAAAACGTCTTGCCTTGAAATCCTGCCGTGAGAGCACGTATGCTGCAGGCAATGTAAACAGGAGATTTACAAATGTTCCTACAACCGTATAGATAATCGTATTTTTATAGCCGATCCATATTCTTGAATCATTAAATATCTCTTGATAACCGAATAAGCTGAAGCCTTTCGGATATAGAGTCACTTGTCCTGTGGCAACTAAGGTTGAATCACTCACAGAGGCGATGACAACAAAATACAATGGATAAGCGACAAGTAAGAAGATAAATACACATAAAATCAAAATGATCGTATCAAAAGCGATATCACTCTTCGTTTTGCCTTTTGTGCTGAATAACTTCATGACTTCCCTCCTACCATAAGCTTATATTGGAAAATCTCTTGGCGATATAGTTCATGGCGATCAAGAATACGAAATTGATGAGCGTATTAAAAAGCCCAATCGCTGCTGAATAGCTGAACTGATTCGAGATAATCCCGATTTTGTATACATATGTCGCAATAACTTCCGAGACTGGGAGGTTAAGAGGGTTCTGCATTAAAAATATTTTCTCAAATCCGGTGTTAAGAATATTCCCCATACTTAAGATGAACAAGATAATCATGGTTGGCACAATCGCCGGCAAATCTACATATCTGATTGTCTGCCATCTGCTGGCTCCGTCGATTTTAGCAGAATCATAGAGCTGCGGATCAACACTTGCCAGGGCTGCTAAGTAAATGATGCTGTTCCAGCCTGCATGCTGCCAAATATCAGAAAGAACATATACAGGCACGAACGCCTTTTCAGAAGCGAGGAGGTTAATGTCCCAGCCGAAGGTCGCCAAAATATGGCCGACCACTCCAGAGTTTGGCGACAATAGCACATTAAGCAGGCCGACCATAACTACAAGGGAAATGAAGTGAGGCAAATAAACGGTCGTTTGAATTGCTTTCTTCCATCTTTTCCAAATTACTTGATTGATAATAAGAGCAAGAATAATCGGTGCAGGAAATCCAAGGATGATGGTCGCAAGACTGATTACAACAGTGTTTTTCATCAAGTCAGCAAACATGTAACTGTTGATAAATTCCTTGAAGTAATGAAGACCGACCCACTCACCGCCAGTGATTCCCTTCGTAAAGTCATATTCTCTGAATGCCAATTGCACGCCGTACATAGGGATATAATTAAAGATGAAAATGATGACTATAGCAGGCAGAATCATAATCCACAATTGGTAATCTCGCTTCAAGCTCTGCAAGATATTCCGTTTTTTTGTCGGCTTCGATTGGAAGCCTGGCGCTGCTTTTTTTGCTTCCGGATTAACTACGGCCACAAGCTGTACCTCCTTTATAGAAGGATGCAGTCTGCATCCTTCCTCTTTTATAGGTGATTATTGATTCTTTTTGTAGTCATCATAATATTTCTGCATGATTTCAAGATTTTCCGGCAAGCCTGTTTTTTCCACATTTTCTAAATAAGCGTCCCACTCTTTTTCAATTCCGCCTTTTGTAATCCATTGCGAATATTTCGCCATCGCTAGATTCATTAGGTTTGTATTGTTAAGACTTAGCTTGGAGTTGTCTTCTTTGCTGTATTTAATAAACATGCTAGGAAGAACATCATTTTCCACATCAATAGCATCAAGTGCCGGCTGCAGAGGCTCTGTTTGCTTGCCGACTGACTGCATATCTGTGCCAAGCTCCAGCTTAATATCATCTGCCACATACATTGGTCCGTTGTCTGCCCATGTTGTTGTCCATTTCCAAGTGCCTGGATCCATGTTCGCATCCTTAGGCGGCAAAACTTTGTAGCTTCCGTCTGCATTTTCCTCAATATTAGTTCCGAGTGAACCGAACAGAACCTGCATGCTCACTTTAGGATCGTACAGCTCATTAATAAATTTCAATGCAGCTTCTTTATTCTTCGACTGGGAAGATAAAGTAATCATGTTAACACCGTAATTAAGACCGTTATAGTCGTAATCCCATGACACTTGCTCATTAGCATCTGCTGTTACCTGCAATGGCGCCATAGAAGCATACTGTGGTGCCAGCTCATTTCCGAATCTGTCTGTCACTTCCCAGCCAAACGTATATCCAACTCTAGCTGTCTCTTTATCGCCTCGGGCAACAGATTGGTATTTCGTATAGTCTTGTGTGAATACTTCTTTGTTGATTAAGCCTTCTGCATAGCATTTATGCAAAAACTCAACAAGCTCCCTATAGCGCTCGTCTGTCAGGAAGTTCTTCACTTTGCCGTCTTCTGCATAGTAGCCTGCACCGCTGGCATCTGTCAGTGTAATGCCAAAGCTTCCTAAGAGGACTGTCGGCTGAAAGAATCCAAATCCAGTTGTACCTGTAGGTGAAAAGTCTAACGGGATTTCATCGTTTTTGTCGCCATTACCGTTCGCATCTTCATCTTTGAATGCTTTTAGGACTATATATAATTCATCCCAATTTGTCGGCATTTCCAAGCCGAGATTATCGAGCCAATCTTGGTTGATGAATTGCCTTGTCGCAGTTCCCGGCCAGAATCGCTGATATTTTGGAAGTCCGTAAATTTGCCCGTCAAGCTGTGTCGCTATCGCTTTTGTTTCCGGCTTTGCATCAAACATTGCCTTTACGTTCGGCAGACTGGAGTCAACGTCATCAGATAAGTCCTCAAACAATCCTGGAAATTGAACATAATCAGCGTCTGTAATTGCATTAGGACCGATGATCAAGTCGGGTACATCACCGCCGGCAAGCAGTGCGCCCTTCTTCTGATCCCAATCTGCTGTTACTTCCTGCCATTTAATATCAATACCGAGGCGTTCTTCAACATCTTGAAGCCATTCAATTTTATTCACATCCTGTGTTAATGGATGCTTTGTTATAAGTGCTGTAAGCTGCGGCTTCCCATCCTTTGTGACGGCTGCTTCTTCCTCTTTGTTTGAACAGCCTGCTAAAACAAGAGCGGCAAGTGATGCTGCAAGAAAACCATACCCTAATCTTTTCATCTTGTTTTCCCCCACTAATAAATTTTTTGGCGTTTGAACAAACAGCTAAAGCGGTTCTATGTTTTACCTCCTTTTTTAAGATTAATATTTATATGTAAAATGTGAACGTACACGAAAAACCATGTCCATTCTACATATACAATCACCAGTGCTAATAACATACTTTCAAAAAAAATGATAGGTAACAGAGAACGTGAATAAAGTGAAGGTTAAAATTGTGAACGTACACGAATTGAAAAAAGAGAAGAGGCATGAACTTACATGAGACTAAGATGAGTAATTTCTTGTGGGTAAGGGCTTTATGTTGAGTTAATGATAACGCTTTCTTTTTTGAGCGTCAATATGCTTTTATCGCAATCTTTCCGCCATTTTCCCAGCAAATCTGGCAAAAAAACACTGACTTGCTACTAAATGTTTACAATTATCTGGTGCTCTGCCTTTATTTCTTGTCGAAGTTTCAAAGAAAGAGCCATTTTTTGTGGTATTAAACTTATAAAAAAGGGACTGCAAAAAAAGCTGTGCGAAAAACTCTTTTTAGCCCCTTTCTAGCTTGTTAACGATTGCTTTTCATGTAGTCCAACGTTATTTTTATGCCCTGTTTGTAAGAGGTTCTCGCAAGCGGGCCAATTTGTTCTTCATATTTTTTACCGCTTAATAGTACTGGCTGTTCGTACAGATACATCATTTCAATCAATTCCTTCATGAACGGATTAAACAAAGCCATGAACTTAATCATTGTTTTTGATACAGTTCTAAAATTTTTGCTGTAATTCCATTCCGTTTGTAGGAGTTCTTTCATTTCATTGCCTGTTATTGGGGACACGCCGGGAATATTCCAATTCTGATTGTAAGCATTCTCCCGTAAGGCAAGCTCTATCATTGCCTTTGCCCCGTCTTCTGTAAACAGAAATTCCTTTGCTAGTGAAGGAGAGCCGATAAAATTGGCGGTTTTATTTAAGGCAACGTTTTTTAATGTTTCATTAAGCACTGTATTTCCCGCATTTGGTCCGTAGAAATCCGGCATATGAACGATCAGATATGGCACACCGCTCGTCTTGATTACATTCTCCATCTCCAGACGAATACTGCCTTTTTTCGTATGCGGTTCTTTTTTCGCAGCCTCATCTATCGGACTGTCTGTTTGCCTGCCGTAAGCGTAGATGTTATCAACAAGTGCAAATTTAGCTTCTTGACCTTTTGCTGCTCTCAGCATGTTTTTTAGTGCGAGCGGATGTGTCGTCTCCCATTCTTGATAAGGGAAGCTAATAGCATGGAACAACACATCAGCACCGTCTGCTGCATGAATGATATCTTTCTCCAATAAAGCATCCCCTGCTCGCACCGCTACACCTGGCATATTGTTAAATAGTTCTTTAAGCTTTTGCTCGCCTCTGGCAAAGGCAATTACTTCAATATTTCTGCGTCTAAGCTCTTGTACGAGTGCATACCCCATTCCACCTGTTGCTCCTGCTACTAACGCTTTTTTCATGCCCTTCTCTCCCTTAACCGTTTTATTAACCACTGGTCAATTAAAAGTAAAAAAATTGTTTTAGCTCATGGAAGAGCTAAAACTATGCATGACTTTCCAATCCTTGTATAAGGAATTGCACATGATATTCTGCAGCCGTTTTTGCTTCTGCAAATCCACCGACAACACCGTGATAATGGGAAACAAAGCCATGAAGTGACAAAAATGCAGACCAGATCCCGCTCAACTTTAGCCTGTTGGCTGAAAGAGCTTGAATAGCCTTAGCAAACTTTTCATAAGAAAGATTGGCAGCTTCCCGTGATAAACTGTCCACTTCCCTCTCCCGCTGCATAAACATCATTTCATATTGACTTTGATTGTCGAGGCCAAATTCAATAAATCTGAGCATCAGCTTGTGCAGCTTTTTCATATCTTGTTCCTTTCCATGTAACGTTTCCTCAATAAGCTGATTTAATACAGCAAACCCTTCATCGACTATTGCATAAAAAAGCGCTGCCTTATTTTTAAAATGATAGTAGATAGCACCGTGACTGCAGGCAAGCTCCTTTGCAATGCTGCGCATGGAAACTTCTTGATAACCTTTTTCCACAAACAGACTCCTTGCCTTTTGCACGATAATATCCCTCGTTAATTCTTGTGTTCCTGCTTTTCTGGGCGACATATGCTGCTCCTTTTATTGACCATCGGTTAATAAGATTATAACACATCTTCCTGTTTTTACAATAATCGGTAAAAAAATATATTGCTGGCTTTTCACCTCTGCTGTACGAATTTCCACCTGTTTAACATCGGAAGCGGCACGGAAAGCACGCTTCAGCTTTTCTAATAGCAATTGGCGTGAATTACTGGCTTATCCATTCCTTCGTTTTCCATTTGACAAACAATTGCTTATTTATAGAAGTTAACTTCCTTTTTTGAAACCTTTGCTGCAAACTTTTTTGATGCTGTCTTTTATTAGTCATTGAATGCGTAAAATTATTTTCAAGCTGCTTCCTTCCTTTTCCAGCATGATTTCTGCTGCTTTCCTAATATTACATGTAAGACTTTTTTAGAAGCCTTCTTGATTACGAACGTTTGTTCTGATATATTAAACACTATAAGGAGATGATTTTCATGATACGAGACAGAGGGGCGATTAAATGGACAGCAATGATGCTGCCAGAGCATGTCCAAAGCGTTAAAGAAGCGCTGGCAGAAGATAAGAAACTAACCCAGCCTATCCTTGACGAGGACCAGATCCGCGAAATGGAGCTGCTTATCCTTGAAAGCATGGAACACGGCTGGAGCCTTCATTGTGAGGTTTTCAAAAATGGTGAAATCCGGCATGTCAGCGGCCATGTCGTATATATTGATCATCTGAAACAGGAAATTCGCATACAGGATGATTCAGACAATATTCATCCGATTCCTTTCCGCAGCTTAGTAAACATTCAAAAAGATTAAAAAAGGAGATGCTTTCGTGTGTTTGATTATACTCAATTTCCAAACCGCTCGATTCTGTGCGTGGATATGAAAAGCTTTTACGCAAGCATTATCGCCGTTCATGAAGGCTTGGACCCCCTCACCTGCCATCTTGCAGTTGTCGGCAATACAGATCGCACAGGCAGTGTCGTCCTCGCAGCATCTCCTGCCATGAAACGAGATTTCAAAATTAAAACCGGCTCCAGGCTTTTCGAGATACCTGACGATCCAAAAATTAAAATTTTTAATCCGCGCATGGGCTTGTTTGTCCGTGTATCAACAGAGATTACGAAGCTGTTCTTCCGATATGTTCCGCCATCAGCCGTTCATACATACTCTGTGGACGAAAGCTTTCTGGATGTAACCGGCCTTGAGAAAATTTGGGGCACACCAGAGGAAATAGCGAGGCAAATCCAGCAGGATATCCTTTTAGATTTCGGCTTGCCGTCAACGATTGGCATCGGCCCTAACATGCTGATGGCAAAGCTTTGCCTTGATTTGTCTGCAAAAAAGACAGCGAACGGCATTGCAAGCTGGACGTATGAAGACATTCCAGAAAAGCTGTGGCCTGTTTCCCCGCTCCGGGAAATGTGGGGCATTGGCAGCCGTGTGGAAAAAACACTGCACAGTATGGGGATATTTTCTGTCGGTCAGCTTGCCCGCTATGATTTGGCCTTGTTGGAGAAAAAATTTGGCATAATGGGCAATCAGCTCTACCACCATGCTTGGGGAATTGATTTATCCGAAGTCGGTGCACCGATTATGCAGGGCCAGATCAGCTACGGAAAAAGCCAAGTTCTGCTGCGCGACTATAAGGATGAGAGCGAAATTAAATCGGTCATTCTGGAAATATGTGAAGAGGTGGCAAAAAGAGCGAGGGCACACCACCATGCAGGAAGAACTATCAGCTTTAGCCTGGCCTACAGCAAAGAGGAGTTCGGCGGCGGATTCCATCGGTCGCGGACAATTGACAAGCCGACTAATATCACGATGGATATATACCGTGTCTGCTTGGAGCTGATGCGGGAGAACTATAATGGCCAGACTGTGCGGCAAATCTCCCTTTCTCTCGGAAAGCTCGAGAAGGATACAGAGGTTCAGCTCGATTTATTTGATACAAACAGCTGGAAAAAGAGAAAAATCGGCTATGTGGTTGACAGTATCCGCAACCGTTACGGTCCTGCCTCCCTGCTGCGTGCTGTTTCCTACACCTCTGGCGGGACTGCCAAACATCGAGCCAAGCTTCTTGGCGGCCATATAAAATAAAGGAATTGCCTGTTCGCTTAGCGAAAATAACAAAATGGCAAAGTCTTTAAAAGGAGGTACCCTTGCTATGTTCCTAAAAAAAATCTCACTTCTGGCAGACAGCATGCCAAAAAGCAGCTATCCCTTTTCCATCCCAGCCCTTAAAAATTTACGGGAATTGGAATTAACCAATAAAGTAACCTTCTTTATCGGCGAGAATGGCTCAGGCAAATCGACATTGCTCGAAGCGATCGCCGATAAATGCGGCTTTCATACAGCAGGAGGCGGGAAAAACAATTATTATGAAGTGCATTCTGCTAACTCTGATTTAGGTGACTATATTCGGTTATCTTGGATGCCTAAAATTACAAACGGCTTTTTTCTGCGCGCTGAATCCTTTTACCATTTCGCGACATATCAAGATGAACTGGAAAGTGACAAATTAACGCGTACTAACTACCGGGCTTACGGCGGCAAATCTTTGCTTGAGCAATCACATGGCGAATCCTTTTTAGCTCTTTTTCAAAACCGCTTTAACGGGCAGGCCATCTATTTACTCGATGAGCCCGAAGCTGCGCTTTCACCGCAAAGACAATTAGCCTTTATCCGTATTCTTTATGATTTGGCTGAGTATGAAGATTGTCAGTTTATCATTGCTACACACTCCCCTATCCTGCTTGGATACCCAAACGCATCCATCCTAAGCTTCGACGATGGCGAAATAAAAGAAATACAGTATGAAGACACAGACCATTACCAGTTAACAAAGTATTTTTTACAGCACAGAGAAAGGATGCTAAGTGAACTGCTCAAAGACGATGAATAATCATCAAAACCTCTAATGGATATTCTTCTAGAAATAGGAAAATATAAGAATATCTTCATCTACACAAGGAGTCATTTATGATTGGTATGCTAGCTGCCATTATTCTTTTTAATGCTGTCGTCTATTTTATAAAAAAGCGTTTAACCTGGAACCAAATTTTGCATATATGGATGTTTACCATCGTGTTCCAGTTGATTTTTGATGTATATATTGATTTGAAATACCATGCCTATTGGTATTTGTCAAAAGGGATTGACTGGCTGGCAATTCCCCAGCTATTTTTATTGGTGCCTCCTGTTAATATTATTTTTTTGAATTATTATCCATTCAAAAAAAAGCTAAAATCAAAAGCTGTTTACATTGCAGTTTGGGTTTGTGCCATAGTCTTGTATGAACTAATGACATTGCTGCCAGAGCCTTGGGGCTATTTTCATTATGGCTGGTGGAAGATATGGTACTCCATTTTGTTAGATCCTTTTCTGCTCATCATCGTAGTCAAATACTACAAATTTATTTGCCGTTTGGAAGCAAAAGCAGAAAAACATGCACCAACTTAAAAATGAGTATAATTTCTCAGTTGAAGAAAAAAAACATTTACAAAAAATTAATATGTGATAAAAGTCACCCCTTAGGAATCCAGGAGCTGCATGCGTTTTCCTTGACATTTCTTCGTATAATGATAGAATCGACTTGGGCAAATTTTACGAAAGTAAAAGACGCAAAGCCACGGGCCTAAAGCAAAAGCAATGGCAGCCGGGTTGCAGATAAAGAATGTGAGGCCGCGAAAATTAAGGATAGAAATCCCTGATTACGCAGCCTATTAAAGAACGACACTTCCTGTCTAATTTGCCTTAATAAATTAGAAAAGAGGAGAAGTATGTTTTATCCAACTGTTCTTAATGAAAAAACCAGCCTTCGACATATCGTGAAAGATAGGCAGTATTGCATGTGCGGTTCTAAGTATAATCCATATGCAACACTTGAAAAACGTGATTTTAAACGGATTGAATTTAAGCAGGAGCATGAAATTTCTTGCCCTAGCTGTAAAAGAATGTCTCATTAAGTGTAAAAAGGGAGCTGATGTCAGCTCCCTTTTCCTAATTTATGCAAAAAAAAAGAGCATCTTAACGAATGCCCATAACGCTTATATACTCTCTAAAAAAAACGCGTAAATCCTTTTCCTCATTGTGCAGTTCATAACTTTCCAATCTCAGTTTGGCTAATTCTTGCTGCAGGCTCTTGTTGGTTGAATCATGCTGGAGCTGTTTTATAATTAAAATCGACTTGGCCTTTGTTTCAAATTGGGCTTTAGCCAATAACTTCATTTCGTTGATAAAAGAGTCTTCTTTTAACATTTAAACACCTCCTATATATTCACTTCGACATTTGCTATTCATTTCCTTTTTTTTTCGCAAAAGTATCTTTTTTTCTTCCATCATTTTTTAGTACTTTAAACCCATAACATTTTTTTGTAATACAGGAAAAAAATACCTTAGCAACTACTTTCATAAGAGCTACAATAAAAATACAAACATAGACATGCTTAAAATATTTTTAAGGAGGATTTCTATGATTAAATCTTTTATTTGCTATATGCGCAGGTATCACAAATTCGACTATTATAATGATAGATGCAAAACTTGCGGAAAACTTAGAAAGCATCCTTAAAAATACAGAGCCTTTATAAGCTCTTTTTTTTTACAAAAAATTAGTAGAAAACAATGTTTAGTGGGGCCGGCGCTAGGGAAAAATGGGATAAATGATACTTATGAGAGGTGTTAATATGTCTTCCTTGAGACTCTTAAGTAATCAATCCTTGCTTCTCGCCTATCGGCATGCCCTTCGTTTACAGCTTGATCCAGCATTTACAATAATGCTTAAACAGGAAATAAAAAGGCGAAGACTTATCCGTATCGTCTATAAAGAAAACGAGAAATTTCTCTCTGAGCAACCTAAAAAAGGGAAAATCTAAGAAGCAGGAATTGGTGAAATGAATCAAGCTTTTAAAAAAAGAATAAAATTACGAAAATCAGCCCATACTATAAACAGGACTTGTAGCTCAACGGATAGAGCGACCAGGTTGTTCTAACATGAGAACAGCTTAGCGTATTTTGCGGGTTCAAATCCCGCCAAGTCCTATTTCCCTCCAATATACTCTCCACACTCCTATAGGTGATACAATGTCTATTCCTTAGTACTAACCAGTATTTTCCAAACAACAAAGCGCTGTCAGTGGTGGATAATTAAAGAAAATATCGCCATTTTGACTGGCTATCCTTGTCGGCACAGTTTTTACCTTCTATTTTACATATAAAAATTGTCTCTTTACTTAGTGACAAACTTAATTGTCGGTGCTGGACTTTTTTTGCTTTAAGCAAAAGGTATGAACACTTTATCAATTGGTGAATATTCTTTCATTTGGTGTACATGTCATGACGACTGTAGTCGCTGTTCTAATTTATCTTTACCAAAGATGGCAAGGTGAAAGAACGGAAAGAAAACGCCTCCTAAACGAGGCGTTTTTTTTGTGTATTTCCTACGATTGCGCCATTGCCCGGGAAATCTGCAAGACTTTTCAGATTATTTTTCTATTAATACAGTTTTAGCTTGGTTAGAACGGATAGAGAGAGAGAAACTATTCCGCGCCAGTTTTCCAAGCAACTCTGCATCAAGAAGATCATATGTCTTTTTTATAAAAGCGAATGAAAGATGCTCCTCTGACTGTGCCGCTTGCAGCTCATCCTTCATGCTGTTTTTCATATGAGAAAAGCTGTCATAGCCAAGCTTTTTAGATAACCGTGTAATCGTATTAGGAACAGTGTACAAAGCAGCTGCAGAGGTTTGAATTGAATGATGGATAAAATCTTTTTTATGCTGAAGAATATACTCTATTATTTGGTCATCCGTATCATTAAGCTTATACTCAAACATATGTACTCGCTCTTCAAAGTTCATCTAAACTCACACCTAATGATAATTTTAGTAAATAGAAAGAAAAGACCATTCACTTATCCATTTGCCTGCGCCAAATCATATGATGCGCTCCCTCTCCCCAATAATCTTCTAACAATAAGTATGGACTGCCAAGTTTTTTCGTCCATACTTTTTGAGCGAGCTGATAGCCGCTGTCCAAGCAATATTCTTTTATTCCC